>DASWHI010000162.1:0-15634 GCA_036398235.1 Burkholderiales bacterium | reverse complement strand
CTCGCGCGCGCGGAACCTGCACCGCGCGGCTCGGGTGATCGCGGAGGCGCACCGCGGGCGGTTTCCCCGCCGCTTCGAGGAGGTCGCGGAGCTGCCCGGGGTGGGGCGCTCTACGGCCGCCGCCATTTGCGTTTTCGCGTTTGGCCAACGGCAGGCGATCCTGGATGGCAACGTCCGGCGCGTGCTGGCGCGGTATCGGGGCGTCAAAGGCTACGGTGGGCACGGGAAGGTCGCCGAGGCGCTGTGGCGGGAATCGCAGCGGCTGCTGCCGCGGCGCAACGTCGAGGCCTACACGCAAGGGCTGATGGATCTCGGCGCGACCGTGTGCACGCGCAGCGGCCCGCGCTGCGCGGCGTGTCCCGTGCACGCCGGATGTGTCGCCTACCAGCGCGGCTGGACCGGCAAGGTGCCGGCGCCACGGCCGCGCAGGAAATTGCCGCACAAGCGCACTGTCATGCTGGTGCTGGCGCGCGCCGGCGAAGTTCTGCTGGAGAAGCGGCCGCCATCCGGAATCTGGGGGGGCATGTGGTGCCTGCCGGAGGCCGCACGCAGCTCCGATATCGAGGCGTACTGTCTCAAGCGCTTCGGCGCGCACGTCGTCGAAGTGGACGAGCTGCCGAAGATCGCCCACGGCTTCACCCACTTCAAGCTCGACATCCGGCCGCTGCGCCTGCGGGTGTCGGCGCTAGTGCCCGAGGCGGCTGAGCCGGGCGTGATCTGGCTGCCGCTGGACGAGGCGCGCAGCGCGGCGATCCCGGCGCCGGTCAGGCGCATCCTCGCTTCACTCTAGAATCACTGCTTCGCGAGCAGCGCGCGCAACCGCTCGAGCCGCGCGGTGGCATCGGTCAATTCCAGCAGCTCCTGCTTCGCGCGCGCTTCGAGCGGCAGCACCTCGGCGAGCCGGTAGCCGATCCAGGCGGCATCGTCCAGGCGCACCGGCGCCGGAAAACGCTCGGCGCCCACCTTCTCGATGATCGCCTGCAGCATCTCGCGGCACAGGGGGTCCACCCCGGAAGTCGCGCCGTCTGCGGGGATCGGCTCGACGGCGGCGGAGATCAGGTGGTTGGGCGCGACCTGCATTTCGCGAATGCGGAAGCGCCCGCCGCCGCGGGCGATGAGGTGAAACAGCCCGAGCTGCGGCATGTCCCAGGACTCGATGGCGGCGAAGCAGCCGACCGGCTCCGGCACCACCGCCGTGCCCACCTCGCGCCCCTCGCGGATGAGGCATACGCCGAACGGCCGGTTGTCGCGCAGGCAGGCCTTGGTCATGTCAACGTAGCGCTGCTCGAACACCTTGAGCGGCAGCACCCCGTCCGGGAAGAGGACGGTGTTGAGCGGAAAAATGAATATTTCCTGGACGGGACCGGTCGTCACGCCAGCTCTCTATGCCGCACCAGCACCCGCGAGCGATTCTGGAAACCGGCGGCGAGCGTCTCGACGAAATAGACCGATCGATGCTGGCCGCCGGTGCAGCCGATGGCGACAGTGAGATAGCTGCGGTTGTCGCGCTCGAACGCGGGCAACCAGTCCGCGACGAAGCGCCGGACGTCCTCGAGCATCTTCCGTGTCGACGGGTCGGCGGCGAGAAAGTCGATTACCGGCCGGTCGCGGCCGGTCAGCGGACGCAGGCGCGGGTCGTAGTTGGGATTGGGCAGGCAGCGCACGTCGAACACCAGATCGGCATCGAGCGGAATGCCGTGCTTGAAGCCGAACGACTCGAACAGCAGCGTCAAGCCGGTGGCCGGAACTCCGACGAAATCCTTGACCCAGTTGCGCAGGGTGTTGGGCCCTAGATCGCTGGTGTCCACGCGGTTCGCGATGTCCGCGAGCCCGGCCAGCAGCGCGCGCTCGCGCTCGATGCACTCGGTCAACGTCCGTCCGCCGTCGGAAAGAGGGTGGCGCCGTCTCGTCTCGGAGAAGCGCTTGATGAGCGTGTCGGTCTTCGCTTCGAGAAACAGCACCCGGACATCGTGGCCGCGGGCGCGGAAGTCGGCGAGCTGGCGTGGCAGCTCCGCGAGCGCGTCCGCGCTGCGCAACTCGATGCTCAGGGCGGCGCGGGGGTGGCCAGCCCCCGCCAGGAAGCCCACCGTCTGCGGCAGCAGCCGGGCGGGCAGGTTGTCCACGTAGTAGAAGCCCGCGTCCTCGAGCACGTTCAACGCCACGCTCTTGCCAGAGCCGGAAAGGCCGGTGATGAGGATCAGCTGCATGAGCCCCGTGACTGGTTGCTCGTTACTCGTCCTTCGAAAAAGCGAGGCCTTGCGTCAGCGGTGCCTTCGTGTGACAAACGAATAACGAGAATCGAGTCACGAGTCACGCTTGTGGATTTGCTGGGACTGGCGGCTCACGAACTCCTGCGTGCTATCGAAGCCGCGCAGCTGCAGCACGTAGTTGCGCACCGCCGCCTCGGTGAGGACCGCGAGATTGCGGCCGGCCGCGACCGGTATCGTGACCTTGCGGATGTCCACGCCCATCATCGGCTCGGAGCCGGGCTTGAGCGGCAGCCGCTCGAGCGGCGCGCCTTCGGTGGCGGCGGGCTTCTCCAGGTGAACGATGAGCTTCAGGTTCTTGCGCGGGCGCAGCGCGGCCTCCCCGAAAATGGTGCGGATGTTGAGCACGCCCAGGCCGCGCACCTCGAGGAAATCCTTGAGCAGGTTCGGGCAGCGCCCTTCCACGGTCTCCGGCCCGATGCGGTAGAGCTCGACGACATCATCGGCGATCAAGCCGCTGCCACGGCTGATCAGCTCGAGCCCCAGCTCGCTCTTGCCCACGCCGGAGTCTCCGGTGATCAGCACCCCCATGCCGAGCACGTCGAGAAAGACCCCGTGCGTCGTGCTGCTCTCCGCGAGCGCGCGCGCGAGATAGGGGCGCAGCATCCACATCAGTTCGACGCTCGTCACCGGCGAACGGAACACGGCGGTCGCCCGCGATTCGGCGATCTCCACCAGGGCCCGCGGCGGGGGCTCGTCCCCCGCGACAATGAAGCAGGCGAGCTCCTGGGTTGCCGTCCGGGCGAGCTCCGAACGGGCGGCCGCGCTGTCCAGGCCGTTGAGGTAGGCGACTTCGGATGCCCCCAGGACCTGGATCAGGTTGGGATGAATGAAGTTGAGATGGCCGATCAGCCCCCGCGATGAATCCTTGGTGAGCTCGCTGTTGAGCAATTTCACGCCACCGGCGCGGCCGGCGACCCACTCCAGCTTCAGCTTCTCCCGGTTGTCCTCAAACAACCGGGCTATGCTGACCTGCGCCATGGGGCTGCCAGTTGATGATCAGCTGGTGCATCTCTGCAACGGTGGTCGCGGCCCGCATCCGCTCGCGGAACGGCTTGTCGCTGAACATCTGGGCCAGCTCGGACAGGATCTGCAGGTGCACGTCGGTGGCGCGGTCCGGCACCAGCAGCACGAAGATGAGCTCCACCGGCTGGCCATCGGGCGCGTCGAACGGGATCGGCTGCCTCGTGCGCACGAGCGCGCCCAGCGCCTCCTTCAGTCCCTTCACCCGGCCGTGGGGGATGGCGATGCCGCGGCCGAGTCCGGTGGACCCGAGCTTCTCCCGCGCGAACAGGCTGTCGAAAACCTGGCTGCGCGCGATCTGGTGGTTGTTCTCGAACAGCAGGCCGACCTGCTCGAACAGGCGCTTCTTGCTGCCGACCTCGAGGTCCAGCATCACATTCTGCAGCGGGAGCAGCTTTGCGATGAGGCTCATGTCAGGGAGGACACGGGAGCGAGGTGGCCGCAGGGCGCCCGTCAGCGCGCCCCGCGATGCTTGAGCGCCGCGCCGTCGTGGCGGTGCTCGAGGGATCTTTCCTTGTGCTTGATGATCGTGCGGTCGAGCTTGTCCACCAGGCCG
This sequence comes from Burkholderiales bacterium, assembly GCA_036398235.1. Taxonomy (GTDB): domain Bacteria; phylum Pseudomonadota; class Gammaproteobacteria; order Burkholderiales; family SG8-41; genus SG8-41. The sequence goes on along the minus strand of DASWHI010000162.1, from coordinate 11,788 downwards.
TCGATCGCGGCGTACATGTCGGCGTCCGCGTGCTCGCAGAAGATGTCCTTGCCGCGCACGCGCACGTTGGCTTCGATCCGGTGCATCAGCTTTTCCACCGAGAGGATGACGTTGACGTCGATCAGGTGGTCGAAGTGGTGCGTGACGCGCGCGAGCTTGCTCGAGACATAGTCGCGGATAGGGAGTGTGATTTCGAGATGATGCCCCGTGAGGTGCAAGTTCATCGTTCGGCTCCTACAGGCTCTTTCTGAGGTTGGCAGGGAGTATCTGCAGTGTCTCACGGTACTTGGCCACCGTGCGGCGCGCGATCATGATGCCCTGCTGCGACAGGATCTCGGATATCTGCCCATCGGACAAGGGCCGGCGCGCATTCTCCGCCGCGACCAGCTGCCTGATGAGGGCGCGGATCGCGGTGCTCGACGCGGCGCCGCCGGCTTCGGTGGTGACGTGGCTGCCGAAAAAATACTTGAGCTCGAAGATGCCGCGCGGAGTGTGCATGTACTTCTGGGTCGTGACGCGCGACACGGTGGATTCGTGGAGGCTCAGCGTGTCCGCGATCTCGCGCAGCACCAGCGGTCGCATCGCCACGTCGCCGTGCTCGAGGAAGTTCCGCTGCCGGTCCACGATGGCCTGCGCCACGCGCAGGATGGTGTCGAAGCGCTGCTGCACGTTCTTGATCAGCCACTTCGCCTCCTGCAGCTGGCTCGCGAGCTGCTGCGAACCGGCATTGCGGTTGCGCTGCAGGATCTCGGCGTAGAGGCGGTTGATGCGCAGCCGCGGCATCGCGTCCGGGTTGAGGGAGGCAAGCCAGACTCCCTTGACCTTTTTCACGATCACGTCGGACACCACGTAGCGCGTTTCATCGGACGCGAAGTTGCGTCCCGGCTTGGGGTTCAAGCCGGTGATCAGTTTCTGCACCGACCGCAGCGCGGCGTCGTCGCAGCGCAACAGCTTTTTCAGCCGGGTGAAGTCGCGCGCTGCCAGCGTTTCCAGATGGTTCTTCGCCGTCTCCAGCGCCTCGGCGCGATGGGGCGTGTCCCGCGGCAGGGCGGCGAGCTGCAGCGCCAGGCATTCGCCCAGGCTGCGCGCGCCGACCCCGGCCGGATCGAGGTGCTGGAGGTGCTTCAGCGCGATCTGCAGCTCGTCGAGGTCGACCTCCAGCTCCGCGGGCAGGAGCGCGGCGATCTCTTCCAGGCTTTGCGTGAGGTAGCCGTCGTCATCCAGCGAATCGATCAGCAGCGCGACCAGCTGGTGGTCGCGCGCGGAAAGCTTCTTGAGCGAGATCTGCGACAGCAGGTAAGCCCGCAGCGTCGGAGCTTCGGCGGCGATCTGCTGTTGCTCGCCGTCCTCGCCCTCGTCGCGGAAGCCGGGAAGCGGGGCGTCGTCGAGCGCGGCCGCCTCGCCGCCATCGGCCTCGGCGGCGGAGGCGTCGGCTTCGGCGGTGTCGGACGCTGGCGCCGTTTCGGCGGTTCGTACGACCGCTTCGGCGGGGACGGGAGACTCGCGCGCGTCGTCTTCGCGCTCGAGCAGCGGATTCTCCTGGAGGATGCGTTCGAGCTCCTGGTTGAGCTCCAGCGTGGAGAGCTGCAGCAGGCGGATCGACTGCTGCAGCTGCGGCGTGAGCGTGAGGTGCTGGGACAGCCGGAGCTGAAGTGAATGCTTCATGCGCTTGTGCAGATATCTAACGCGTTCCAGCGCATAGCCGCAAGGTCGCATTACCCTCGATAACGGTTGGCCAGCGGGAGTGGACCACCGGGACGGGCCTAGAGGCGGAAATGCTCTCCTAGATAAACCTTTCTTACGCTTTCATTATAAACGATTTCTTCCGGCTTGCCGGAGGCGAGCACGGTGCCGTCGTTGATGATGTAGGCGCGATCGCAGATGCCGAGCGTTTCCCTCACGTTGTGGTCGGTGATCAGGATACCGATCCCGCGCGACTTGAGAAACCCGATGATCTTCTGGATATCGAGCACCGCGATCGGGTCCACCCCGGCAAAGGGTTCGTCGAGCAGGATGAAGCGCGGCTCCGCGGCGAGCGCGCGCGCGATCTCCACGCGCCGCCGCTCCCCGCCCGAGAGGCTTACCGCGAGGCTCGCCCGAAGGTGGCTGACGTTCAGGTCGCGCAGGAGGTCGTCCAGCTTGTCGCGAATCACGTCGGGATCGCTGTTGTGCAGTTCCAGCACCGCCTGCACGTTCTCGGCGACCGAGAGCCGCCGGAAGATGGAAGCCTCCTGCGGCAGGTAGGCCAGACCGAGCCGCGCCCGCCGGTGCATCGGAGCGTGGGTCAGCCGGGCGCCGTCGAGAAAGAGCTCTCCGCCGTCCATCGGCACCAGGCCGACCATCATGTAGAAGCAGGTGGTCTTGCCGGCGCCATTGGGTCCCAGCAGGCCGATGACTTCGCCGCTGCGTACTTCCAGGGAAACGTTCTGCACCACGACGCGCGAGCGGTAACGCTTCCTCAGGCGCTCGGCGCGAAGCTCGTTGCCCGATTTTGCAGGGGCGACGCCCGCGGCTGCGGCACGGCTCGCTTCGTCCGCAATCCTATTTTCTGCGGGTCCCGGTTTCTTCACGTGGCGGGTTGATGGATTCTGCGGGTTTGAGGCTTACCGGCGGGCTCGCCGCCGGCTTGTCCTTGGACTTGGGCTGGATCACCGCCCGCACCCGGCTCTCGGGACCGTTCGGCCCCGCGCCGTTGCCGCCGGTGACCTGGAAGAACTCGGACTTGGCGTCGTATGAGATGTAATTGCCGCGGACCTCGTCCTGGCCGCGCTTCAGCTGCGCCCGGTTGAACATCTGCATGGATTCGGCGCGGCCGTCGTACTCGATGCGCTCGGCCCATCCCTCGATGTACTCCTCGAAGCCGTCCCGCTTCTGCTTGAAGTAGGCGGGGCTGCCCCAGGTGGTGCCGTACTTGAAGCCCTCCTTGTCCTGGCGGACCTGCATGCGCTCGCCGCGGATCTGGAGCGTGCCCTGCGTCAGCACCACGTTTCCCTCGAACAACGCGATCTGCCGGGCGTCGTCGATGGTGACCTTGTCGGCCTCCAGGTTGACCGGCTTGTCGCGATCGGTTTTCTCGGCAACTGCCGGCGCGGCGAGCGCCGCCAGAACGCACCACGCCAGCGCGCGGCTGCGGGCGGCGCGCAGGCGCCGCCGCTCAGCGGCCGGTTGTGCCGCGCGTTGGCTGGCTTGGCTCAAAGGTGCCCCGCACATTCGACAACAACTTGATCACGTGTGTTTCGCTGTTCATCTCGAACCCCTCGGCCGTGACGGTATTGGCGTCGTCGGACAAGACCACCGGCCGGTCCGTACGCGCGATATGGTGGTCGGGAAATACCTGTAGAAAGCTAGTGCGCATCACGAGCTCGCTCGCGTTCTCGTAGGCGGCGCGCGTGACGCGGACGTCATCCTGGAAATCCACGTGGTCGCCCTTGGCCGACACCACGCCTTGGCTCGCAGTGACCGTCAGGAGCGTCTTCGGCGAGCCGTAGCTGACGAACCTTGGCGACGTAAGCAGTGTCGTGTCATCGTCCGGGTAATGAACCATTTTCGCGGCCGCCAGGGAGTAGCGCGCCGCCCCGGTCTCGCCCAGAAGCACCGCGGACAGCTTCTCCACGATATAGTCGGGATCATGGCGGCTCGGGCCGACCAGGTCCCGCTCCGGTCCCTGCGCGAAGCGGTCGAGCCAGAGAGTCAATGCCGCCAGCATGCCGGCAAGAAGCAACGGCACTATGGTCGTCAGCCGGTTCCGCAGCATCGCAGCGCGCTCCCTGTCATGCCCGCGTTTCGGTATTCCGCCGCTCGGCGAACCCGGCGGGCCGCGCGACGAGGGAATTCTGCGCGTGAAGGATGATCTCGCAGATTTCGCGCACCGCGCCGCGCCCGCCGCGGGCGCGGGTGACGTAATGCGCCCGCCGGCGCACCGCGGCCGGCGCGTCGGGAACCGCCACCGCCAATCCGCACCGCTCCATCACCGGAACGTCCACAAGGTCATCGCCGACGCAGGCGCAGGCTTCCGCGCCGACGCGGCAGCGGCCGAGCAGCTCGCCGAATGCCGCGAGCTTGTCCGCCGCGCCCTGGAACAGCAGCTCGATTCCGAGATTGCGCGCGCGCGCCTCCAGGGCGCCGGAGCTGCGGCTGCTGATGATCGCAGCCGCCACCCCGCAGTCCTTGAGCATCCTGATGCCATGGCCGTCGTGAACGCTGAACGCCTTCAGTTCCTTCCCCGAGTCCGCGTAGTAGAGCGCGCCGTCCGTCAGCACGCCGTCGACGTCGAAGATGGCGACCCGAACCTTTCTCGCCCGCTCGTAGATGTCCTGCATTTTTCAGTTTCCAGTTTCGAGTTTCCAGTTTCGAGTTAACGGCACCACTCGTTCGGCACGGCAGCAAAACTGGAAACTGGAAACTCGCAACTCAAAACTAGATCACCTTGGCACGGAACAAATCGTGCATGTTGAGCGCGCCCAGCAGCTTTCCGTCATCGTCGACCACGACCAGCTGGTTGATCTTGAAGCGCTCCATGATCTCGACTGCCTCCGCGGCAAGCTTGCCGGGACCGATGGTGCGCGGCCCCCGCGTCATGACCGTGGTTACGGAGGTGAGGCGCAGGTCCACGCCCTTCTCCAGGCTGCGGCGCAGGTCGCCGTCGGTGAAGATGCCGATGACGCGTCCCTCCCCGTCCAGTATGGCGGTCATGCCCATCTTCCCGCGCGAGACCTCGCGCATGCCATCCAGGGCGGTCGCGGTATGCGCGACGCGCGGGGCGTTCTCCCCGGTGCGCATCACGTCGCGCACGTGGGTGAGGAGCCTCCGCCCGAGCATGCCGCCGGGATGCGCGGCCGCGAACTCGTCGCGGGTAAATCCCTTCGCCTGCATCAGGGCAAGGGCGAGCGCGTCGCCCAGGGCGAGAGCCGCGGTCGTGCTGGCGGTCGGGGCCAGGTTGAGCGGGCAAGCTTCCTTTTCCGCACCGGCGTAGAGGTGGACGTCGGCCTCGCGCGCGAGCGCTGACTGCGGATTGCCGGTCATCGCAATGAGCTTCGCGCCCTGGCGCTTGATGAGCGGGACGATCGCCAGCAGCTCGTCGCTCTCGCCGGAATTCGAGAGCGCGATGAAAACGTCGTCGCGCGCGACCATGCCGAGGTCGCCATGGCTCGCTTCCGCCGGGTGGACGAAGTATGCGGGGGTGCCGGTGCTCGCCAGGGTGGACGCGATTTTGCGCGCGATGTGCCCGGATTTCCCCATGCCGCTCACCACGACGCGGCCGCGGCAGTTCAGGATCGTCTCCACCGCCTGGGCAAAGCGCCCGTCGAGCTTGCCGATCAGGTCGGCGACGGCCTTGGCCTCGATCTCCAGCACTTCGCGCGCGATGGCCAGCGCTGCGTCTTCACGGGAAGCGCGGCCGGCGCTGCTCGATGCCGTCTTCATTGCGGGGAAAGTATAACAGAATCAGACGCCTTCCCCGCCGCGCTCGCCTTGCAAATCGCGTGCGATGAGGCATGATTCATTCATGCATTCGTTGCTGCAATCGGTTCTTATTCTGCTCGCCACCGCGGTGCTGGTGGTGGTGGTGTTCCGATCGCTCCGGCTTCCGCCGCTGCTCGGCTACCTGATCGTCGGCGTCGCAATCGGGCCACATGCGCTGGCCTGGATCCCCGATACGGTGGCGGTGCGCCAGCTGGCCGAGATCGGCGTGGTATTCCTGATGTTCAGCATCGGTTTGGAATTCAGCCTGCCGAAGCTCGTCACCATGCGCCGCATCGTGTTTGGCCTGGGGGCGGTCCAGGTGGTCCTGACCCTGCTGCTGGTATGGGCGGCCGCCGCCGCGCTCGGCGTCGAGTGGCGGGAGGGGTTGATGCTCGGCGGCGTGCTGGCGATGTCATCCACCGCGATCCTCGCCAAGCTGCTCGCGGAGCGCCTCGAGCTCAACTCGTCACACGGCCGGCAGATCATCGGGATCCTGCTCGCCCAGGACCTCGCGGTGGTGCCACTGCTGATACTCAACCCGGCGCTCGCGGCCGGTGCGCAGACGCTCGCGGTAGATCTCGGGCTTGCGTTCGCCAAGGCAGCGGCGGTGCTGGCGTTGCTGCTCTTTCTCGGCCAGCGGCTGATGCGCGGCTGGTTTCATCTCGTCGCGCGCCAGAAGTCCGCCGAACTCTTTGTGCTCAACGTGTTCCTGATCACGCTCGGGCTTGCCTACGCCACCGAGCTTGCGGGGCTATCCCTCGCGCTCGGCGCCTTTCTCGCCGGGGCGCTCATCTCCGAGACTGAATATCGCTACCAGGTGGAAGTGGACATCCGGCCGTTCCGCGACGTCCTTCTGGGGCTGTTCTTTGTCACCATCGGCATGATGCTCGACCTGCAGCTGGTGATCGGGCAGGCGCACTGGATCATGCTGCTGCTGGCCGCGTTGCTGGTGCTGAAGGCGTCAGTCATCGTCGGCCTGAGCTTCGCGTTCGGGGCCGACGTTACGGTGGCGCTGCGCGTGGGCCTGGCGCTCGCTGCCTGCGGCGAGTTCGGTTTCGTGCTGCTGGCCCAGGCCCATGGTCTCGGGGTGGTGACCGGCGAGATCATGCAGCCGGTGCTTGCCGCGATGCTGCTGTCCATGATGGCGACGCCCCTACTCGTCGAGCACAGCGAGCGCGCTGTCCGCGGCTGGGCGCGCTCCGACTGGATGCACCGGGCGATGCAGCTGCACAACATCGCGGTGCAGTCCATGGCCGCCGAACAGCATGTGGTCATCTGCGGCTACGGGCGCAGCGGGCAGAACCTGGCGCGGCTGCTGGAGCAGGAATCGATTCCGTTCATCGCGCTCGACGTCGACCCGCAGCGCATCCGCGAGGCGGCGGTGGCGGGCGAGAGCGTGGTCTTCGGGGACGCCGCGCGCCGCGAGGTGCTGGTCGCGGCGGGGCTGCTGCGGGCGAAGGTGCTCGCGATCACTTACTCGGATACGGCCTCCGCGCTGCGCATCCTCGGCCACGTGCGGGAGCTGCGGCCGGAGCTGCCGGTGGTGGTGCGCACGCTCGACGACTCCGACATCGACCGCCTGAAGGATGCCGGCGCGGCGGAGGTCGTCGCCGAGATCATGGAGGGCAGCCTGATACTTGCCTCGACCGCCCTGATGCTGCTGGGCGTGCCGCTCAACCGCGTGCTCGCGCGGATACGCGAGACACGCGAGCAGCGTTACAGCCTGTTCCGCGGATTCTTCCGCGGGATCACCGACGAAACGGGCAGCGGGATCGAGGCGGAGCAGCCGCGGTTGCACTCGGTCACGATCGCGCCAGGCGCGGCGGCGGTGGGCAGGACGCTCGGCGCAATTGGCCTGGAAGCAATTGGCGTCGAGGTGACGGCGGTGCGACGGCGCAACATCCGCGGAGTGGCGCCCGAGCCGGATACCCGAATCGAAGAGGGCGACGTGCTGGTGCTGCTCGGCGCCGAGCAGAATCTCGCTGCAGCCGAGATCAGGCTGATGCAGGGCTGACCGAGTTTCAAGTTTCAGGTTTCAAGTTCAAGGTTGTATGACGCAATAGAGGTACAGGCAACAAAAAAGCCCGCCAGAAGCGGGCTTTTCAACTTGAAACTTTTAACTTGAAACTTTAAACCGATCTCAAAGCAGGCTTGCTCCACCGCAGTTGGAGACAGTGGGCGCGACCCAGGCCGCGGGTGGACCGGCCACGTAGCAACCGCCGACGCCCGTGGCCGTCGGCGAAGTGCCGCCCGAGCCGCCGTTGTACGTGGAGAACTGGAACACGCCGCCGACAGGATTGCCGTCGTCGATCTTGCGGTCGATTTCGGACAGGATGTCGGACGGAATCTGATTGCCGGTCTTGATGTTGTGGCGAATGGCTCCCCCGCCGACGCCATAGGCGCTGTCGTAGATCACCTGGATGTAGCGGACGTAGGGATTGGTCGGCGCGGAAGCGGAGTCCTCGGGGAGCACCGCGTAGGTATAGCTGCCGTTGATGAAGCCCGCGCGCGAGAGGTGCTCCCACACCACGATGTATTCGAGCGCCTGACAGGCGGGAATCGTACCGCAGACGGCCGCCGACTCGATCTGGCCATTGGCATTGCCATTAGCGGTGGTGTTCGCGATGTTGGTCGTCGCCAGGCTGTAGTCGCCAGGCAGGGAGCGGAAGCGGTCCAGGAAACCGAAGTAGGCGGCCTTGACGCCGTCCTGCTGGGAGATGAGGTTGCGCACGCGTGCGCTGGTGATCAGCTCCTGGCCCTTCAGGACGCCGCCCAGCAAGAGGCCGATGATCACGAGCACGATCGCGATCTCGATCAGGGTGAAGCCGGTTTGCTTACGCATGGCGCATTACCTCCGATAGCCCTAGTGGGGACGGATTACGCAAGTCCCGTGCCAATTAATCCACGGCCGGGACGCGCGTTTCTCCACAGTTCCAACTCCGGCGTGAAATATATCACAGGTCATGAGGTTTATCTTACAACCCCATGTAATAACGGCATTTTTTAGCGCATGTGCCAGGGGAGAACTAGATGAGGTTGATCGGTTTAGTATTTGAAAGATAAGGAAAAATTTTAAGGTCAGGGCGTCGGCTGTCGATTTCCCGGCGGCGGTGACGCTTTTCCGGCAGCTTCAAGTTCCTTCAACCGCCCCATCAGGAATTGAACCTCCTTGGGCTCCGTGACTTCGCCGCTCGCAAGCAGGCCTCCGAGCAGCACCTTCGCGGCCTCGAGCTCCCCCAGGTCCTCAAGTATGAATATGCGCATCTGGCGCGCCCAGTTGGAGGCGTGCCTCGCGCCCTGCGCGACGGCCTCGGCATAGGAAAGCGCGAGGCGCACGTCGCCGACCCGGTGCTTGGCCAGGATGGCGCAGTGCGCGAGCCAGCGCCAGCGCCGGTCGGGGTCACGATCGAACTCGCGTCGCACGAACTCGCACATCCGCCGCTGCTTTGCCGCGTCCGGCACCTGGGTGTAGATCTGCGATGCCATGAGCAGGGGATACTGCCCGACGGGGTCGAGCTCGAGTATCGTCGCGAGCCAGGCGCTGACGCGCGCATAGTCCAGCTCGAGAAACGGGATGCTCACGCCCGGCTGGTTGTCGAATGCCTGGAGGTAGAGCGTGAGGAGCTGGGCAGCCGCGATGGGTTCTCCCAGGGCGAGTGGCCGCAGCAGGGTAGGCGCGGGCGGTGCACCAAGCGCCTCGGCACGCGCGCTGGGACCGGGCTGCAGCGCCTGCCATGTCACCTGCACGCAAAACGCGGCAACGAGCAATGCCAGCACCCAGCGCGGCACCCTACCGACGGGGCGTTCCAGGCTTTTTTTCATCGGGCGGGTTGCGACGGGTCACCGGTCACTGGTCACCGTTCTCAGAAGTTCTTCCTGTAGAAATCGAACATCGTCGCCCCGGCGAGTAACGCGACGTAGAGCGCGCTCAACGCCGCAAGCTCGGCCAGGGTGGGCCACGGAGCGGGCTGATCGACCAGCCACGCGGTCTGGGTCCACATGTCCAGCGCGGGCATGACCAGCGCCAGGGCGTCGACCATGTACTGGATGGCCTGATGCGAGAAGGTGTCGGCGCCGGTCAGTGGATGCGCGCTCATGAGGCGTATCGCCGTGAGCGCCCGGCAAAGGACATAGAAGGCCACGACGAGGCTTGCCGCCGGCGTGAGCTGGTTGAACGTGACGACGCAGAACAGCGCAAACGCCACGACGATCGCGAGTTCCGCCGCGAGCGAACCCGCCCATTGCAGCGCGGCGGGCACGGGGGCGAGCCAGGCAAGCGGGAGCGACGCCGCGGCGGCGATCAGCACGGCGATGGCGAGGAAGCCGGCGAGCTTGCCCAGAACATAATGGGAACGCGGCAAATCGAGCGCGAGCAGCACGTCGAGGTTCTTGTCGTTGAACTCGCGCGTGATGCTGACCAAAACGTATACGGCCGCGATGAAGACGGCTGCGAGCCGCATGCTCGCGGCGTAGAAGCCGGTCTGGAAGCGCGCGCCCTCGGTGACCGATATCGATTCAACGAAGAAACTGGCGGCCAGCAGCAGCAGCAGAGTGACGAGGACCAGCGCCGCCAGGCGGGTGCGCAGCGCCTCAAGCAACGTGTAGCGTGCAATGGCTGCGATTCTGGAATCCATGCCACAATAGCCGGGTCCGGCAGCGGCCACGGCTTACGCTTCGAGCTCCGATGCAAATCCGCCGACAGTATAGCGAAACCACCCGCCGCGCAGACCGCGCGCGGCCGCCTGCGTGAGCGAAGTCGCCGCCACGCACGTCCGAGTCGCCGCGCGCCCGCAATGGTGGCTCGGCCTGATGCTGCTCGCGCTGCATGCCTCGCTCGCTTGGGGAATCACCGACTGGTGGTCGCGCGCGCTCCTGCTGGCGCATTTCGGACTGTTCCTGCTGTGGCAGCCGGTATGGCGGGGCGAGGCGGACATCGAGTCGCGCTACGTTTACTTGGTGGTCATCGTCGGTTTTCTGCTCGCGGCATGGACCACCTGGTGGCTCATGGCGGCCTGGCTGGCGCTGCTGTTCGGCCTGATCGGCGGCTCCGTGCCCGGGATCGCTCAGCGGCGGCAGCGCATGGTGTCGATGCTCGCCGCGCTTTATCTGCTGTCGATGCTGCTGATGTGGGTGGTGCCCCACCTGTTCGCCGACCAGACGCTCGAGGACGCGACGGCCCGGCTGGCGCAACATGGCGTGACGGCGTGGCCCGCGCTGCTGCAGTCACATCCGTCCGTGCTGCCGGTGCTGCTGGTGCAGTACGGGCTGCCGCTACTGCCGATCGCGATCCTGCTGACGCAGGTCGAGTCGGGCCGGAGCGCGGTACCGCTGGCCGTCGATCTGTTCTACAGCGTGATCCTGTTCCTGCTGGTCGCCGCGCTGGTCCTGGGGAGCTTCGTCGTCAAGCAGGTGAGCCATGGCAACTATCCCCTCGCCCTTGCGCAAACGCTGTTCGCGATCGCCGTGGTGCTGATGGCGCTGTCCTGGTTGTGGAATCCGCGCGGCGGCTTCGCCGGCCTCGGCCATATCCTCTCGCAGTATCTCCTGAGCCTGGGACTGCCGTTCGAACGCTGGGTGCAGCGCCTGGCGGAGTTCGCCGAGCAGGAGACCCAGCCGCAACGCTTTCTCGCGCTGTCCCTCGAGCACATCCTCGATCTGCCCTGGGTGACGGGGCTGCGCTGGGAAACGCGCCTCGGCCAGGGCGAGTACGGCGTCAAGTCGGGCTACTCTGCGGAATTCTCGTTCCAGGACCTGCGGCTGAGGATCTATACGCGCTGGTCGCTGTCGCCGGCGGTGCTGCTGCACTTGAAGCTCCTCACGCAGATGGTCGGCCACTTCTACGAGGCGAAGCGCCGCGAGCAAGTCCAGCGCCAGAGCGCCTACACGCAGGCGATCTACGAGACCGGCGCGCGGCTCACGCACGACGTCAAGAATCTTCTGCAGTCGCTGCGCTCGTTGTGTGCGGCGGTGGACAGCAGCAGCGAGCAGCAGGCGCAGGGGCTGCAGGCGCTCATGCAACGGCAGCTGCCGCAGATTACCCAGCGCCTGAATGCGACGCTCGACAAGCTGCGCTCGCCGCAGCAAGCGGATGCGACGCGCGTGGGTGCCGCGGTCTGGTGGGAGGGCCTGATACAGCGCCATGCCGGTCGCAGCATCCATTTCCAGATGGACGGCACGCCGCGCGACCTGATGCTGCCGGCGGAACTGTTCGACAGCGTCGCCGACAATCTGATCGAGAACGCCGTCAACAAATCGGCTGCCGGCGCGGCCCTTCAGGTGCGGGTGACGCTTTCAGTAGCGCGCGGCGGCACGCTGACGGTCTGCGACA
>DASWHI010000161.1:0-11983 GCA_036398235.1 Burkholderiales bacterium | reverse complement strand
GAACCAGAAAAACGACATCTCGGTCAGCACGCGCCCCTTCTCCGGGATCGGGTCGGGCATGATCACGTCGAACGCCGACAGCCGGTCGGTCTGGATCACGAGCAGCCGGTCCACCCCCACCCCGTAGAGGTCGCGCACCTTGCCGCGGTGCAGAAACTTCAGGCTCTTGATGCTCGATTCGAAGAGGGTCGAGTGGTTGGGGGTCATCACTTGAGCTCGGGCAGCTTTGCCGCGAGCACGGCATCCGACTGCTTTTTGCGGAACTCGGCGAGCTTCTTCGCCAGCGCGGCGTCCTCAAGCGCGAGCATGGCGACCGCGAAGAGTCCCGCGTTGGCGGCTCCGGCATCGCCGATGGCGAAGGTCGCGACCGGGATCCCCTTCGGCATCTGCACCATGGACAGCAGCGAATCGAGCCCCTGCAGGTGCTTGGAGGGGATCGGAACAGCAAGGACCGGCAACGTCGTCTTGGCCGCGATGACGCCGGCGAGGTGGGCGGCGCCGCCGGCGCCGGCGATGAAGCATTTCGCGCCCTGCTTCACCAGGCCCTCGACCCATTCGATCAGGGCATCGGGCGAGCGGTGCGCTGAGAGAGCGCGCGCCTCGTGCATGATTCCGAAGTCGGCGAGGCTGCGCGCCGCGTGCTGCATCACCTCCCAGTCGCTGCCACTCCCCATGACGATGCCGACCAGCGTCTTCTTCACGTCAGGTTCCCCGGTTTTTTTGAGCCCGTATTTTATCGCACCCGAGTCGGGCCGGGTTGAGCGGATGGCGCGCGGCTGCTAAGATTTTTTTGCGAAGTGGCCGCTCCGGGAAAAGCGCTCCCGGCGCGGCGCCCCGGCAGCACTCCCGCCAGCAGGCCGGATCATCCAGGACAGGAAACTGATGTTAAAGAAAGATTCCGCCAGCACCGCCGAAGTGTCGCCGCTGATGAGGGAACTGTCGGCATACATCGCCGGCGCGCTGAAACGGCCGCTGCCGGTGGACGTGGTCGAGAAGACGAAGCATCACGCGCTCGACACGATCGCGGCGATGGTGTCGGGCTCGCGGTTGCTGCCGGGGAAGAGGGCGATCGCCTACGTGAAGCGCCTCGGCGGCGTGAAGGAGGCGTGCGTGATCGGCTCGCGCCTCGTCACGACCGCCCAGCACGCGGCACTCGCGAACGGCATGCTCGGACATGCCGACGAGACTGACGATTCGCACGCGCCTTCCCTCTGCCACCCCGGCTGCGCCATCGTGCCGGCGGCGCTGGCGATGGCCGAGCGCGAGGGGCGCAACGGCACGGCGTTCCTGCGCGCGGTGGCGCTGGGCTACGACATCGGCACCCGGCTCAACATGGCGCTGCATGCCTACGATTTCCGGGACGCCGGGCATTCCAGCCACAGCTTCGGGCCGAGCTTCGGCGCCGCGGCGGCGGCCGGTGCGCTCGCGAACGTGAATTCCGATCAGGCGCGCTGGCTGCTCTCCTACGCGGCGCAGCAGTGCTCCGGCATCTCGTGCTGGATGCGCGATGAGGAGCACGTCGAGAAGGCGTTCGATTTCGGCGGCATGCCGGCGCGTAACGGCGTCGTCGCCGCCACCATGGTCGCTGCGGGATTCACCGGAGTGGACGACGTGTTCTCCGGCGAGCGCAATTTCTTCGCCGCCTACGACGAGACGCGCCGCATCGGGCGCGCGCCCGAGCCGCAGCGCCTCGTGCAGGGCCTGGGCTCCATCTACGAGATCGTGAACACCAACATCAAGCGCTGGTCGGTGGGCTCCCCCATCCAGGCGCCGCTCGATTCGCTGCTCGAGTTGATCCGCGCGCATGGCATCAAGGCCGGCGACGTCGAGAAGCTCACGGTGCGGGTCGCCAAGCAGGGCGCCAACACCACCGACAACCGGACGATGCCCGACATCTGCATGCAGCACATGTGCGCGGTGATGCTGCTCGACGGCATCGTCACCTTCGCGTCGTCGCATGACGAGGCGCGCATGAAGGACCCGAAGGTGCTGGCGCTGCGGAGCCGGATCGTACTCTTCGGCGACGAGGCGCTCACGCGCGCTCTGCCCGCGCGCCAGGGCATCGTCGAGCTGGGATTGGGGGATGGCCGCGAGCTGCGGCACCACACCAAGGCGGTCCGCGGCACGGCGCAGAACCCGATGCCGCGGGCGGAGGTGGACGAGAAGGCCTACCATCTGCTGGCGCCGGTCCTGGGCAAGGCGCGGGCACGCGCGCTGTGCGATGCCGTCTGGACCCTGGACCACCTGTCCAATATGCGGAAGCTGCGGCCGCTGCTGCGGGGATGACATGAACTTCGAGCTCACCTCTGAGCAGCAGGCGTTTCGCGACTCGGTGCGGGGCTTCGCCGAGAAGCACCTGCGCGCGGGCGCGCTCGCGCGCGCGCACGACCCGGCATATCCGTGGGACGTGTCGCGCCTCATGGCGCAGCAGGGGCTGATGGGCATCACGATGCCGGAGGCGGACGGCGGACAGGGCGGCACCCTCATGGACGCGATTCTCGCCATCGAGGCGGTGGCGCAGGTCTGCCCGAAGAGCGCCGACGTGGTGCAGGCGGGCAACTTCGGCCCGGTGCGCGTGCTCGCCGAGTACGGCAACCGCGACCAGAAGGAGCGCTACCTGAAAAAGATCCTGCACGGCGAATCGGTGATCTGCGTCGGCATGACCGAGCCCGAAGCGGGCTCCGCGGTCACCGATCTCAGGACCACGGCGACGCCGGACGGCAGCGGCTACCGGGTCAACGGCATCAAGGTGTTTCAGACGCACGCGGCCTACGCGGAGGTGATGCTGACCTATGTGCGCTTCGGCCCGGGGGTGGACGGCATCGGCTCGGTGCTGATCCCGCGCGATGCGCCCGGCTTCCGGCAGGGCGCGCCGTCGCGGTTCGTGAACGGCGACGAGTGGGTCCAGACCTACCTCGACAACGTCTACGTCGGGCCCGAGAACGTGCTGCTCAAGGAAGGCGGATTCAAGAAGCAGATCGCCGGCTTCAACGTCGAGCGCATCGGCAACACGGCGCGCTCGCTCGCGCTCGGGCGCTACTGCTACGAGCAGGCGCGCCAGTGGGCGCTCGCCCGCAAGCAATTCGGGCGCCTCCTCGCGGAGTTCCAGGGCATCCAGTGGAAGTTTGCCGACATGAAGGTGAAGCTCGACGCCGGCCAGCTCCTGCTCTACCGCGCCGCCGTGAACGCCGACCGGGGGCTGCCTTCCGCGGAGGAAACGGCGATCGCCAAGGCCTATTGCAACCAGGCGGGCTTCGAGTGCTGCGACGAGGCGATGCAGATCCTGGGCGGCATGGGCTACACCGAGGACACGCTGGTCGAGTGGTGCTGGCGCAAGTGCCGCGGCTGGATGATCGCCGGCGGCTCGATCGAGATTCTCAAGAATCGCATCGCCGAGTCCGTCTTCGAGCGAACGTTCAGCCAGCGCCCGCCCAAGGCCGGCAAGTGATCCGGTGATCGTGTGAAGCACGTTGCGCCCCCGAGCCTGGCCCAGGCGCTGTTCGCGCCCAGAAGCGTGGCGCTGATCGGCGCCTCCGGCGACGCCGCCAAGAACACCTCCCGGCCGCAGCGCTTCCTGCGCAAGCACGGCTACACCGGCCGCATTCTCCCGGTCAACCCGGGCCGCGGCGAGATCTTCGGCGAAAAGGCCTACCCCGATCTCCGTGCCGTGCCGGAGCCGGTGGACCACGCCTTCATCATGGTGCCCGCGCCCGCCGTGGCCGCCGCAGTCGCGCAGTGCTGCGAGAAGGGGGTCCCGGTCGCCACCATCTTCAGCGACGGCTTCGCCGAGACCGGCGCGGCGGGGCGCGAGAAGCAGGACGAGCTGCTCAAGCTCGCGCGGACGGGCGGCCTGCGGCTGCTCGGTCCCAACTGCATCGGCCTGCTCGATCTCCACTCGCGCCTCGTGCTCTCGGTGAACGCGGTGCTCGAGCACGCGAAAATCACGCCCGGCGCGACGGCGATCGTCTCGCAGAGCGGAAGCATGATGGGCGCGCTCATGTCGCGCGGGTTCGCGCGCGGCACCGGCTTCTCCAAGCTGGTGTCGGTCGGAAACGAGGCCGATCTCGCGGTGGGCGAGATCACCGACCTGCTGGTGGACGACTCCGAAACCCGGGTGATCCTGCTGTTCATGGAAACCATCCGCGACGCGGAGCGCCTCGCCCGCGCCGCGCGACGCGCCTACGGCGCCGGCAAACCGGTGGTGGTGTTCAAGCTCGGCCGCTCCGACGTCGGCGTCGAGCTCGCGTCCTCTCACACCGGCGCGATGACCGGCTCCGACGACCGCGCGGACGCCTTCTTCCGTGCTCACGGCATGCTGCGGGTGGACCAGCTCGAGACGCTGTTCGAGCTGCCCGCCCTGATCTCCGGCCAGAGACCGGTCGCGCGCCACCGCGTCGCGGCCCTGACCACCACGGGCGGCGGCGCGGCGACCGTGATCGACCGCCTCGGCACCCTCGGCGTCGAGGTGGTGCCCCCCACCGACGGGATCGTCGCCCGCCTCGCCGAAAAGAAAATCGCGATCACGCGCGCACGGCTGACCGATCTCACGCTCGCCGGCTCGCGGAAGGAGGTCTACAGCGCGGTGCTGAGCGAGCTGCTCGCATCCGAACACTGCGATCTCGTGCTCGCGGTGGTCGGCAGCTCCGCCCAGTTCCAGCCGCATATCGCGATCGACCCGATCCTCGAGTCCACGCGCGGGGCGAAGCCGCTGGCGGTCTTCTGCGCGCCGCAGGCCGACGCATCGCTCGCGCTGCTCGCGCAGGCCGGGCTCGCCGGCTTCCGCACGCCGGAAGCGTGCGCCGATGCGATCCGCGCGTGGCGCGACTGGCGCGCGCCGGGCGAGGCGCCGGCGCCCGATGCCGCGCGCATCGCCGCTGCCCGCACGCTGCTCGGCGGCAAGTCGCGGCTGAACGAGCTGGAGACGTACCGTGTGTTCGGCAAGCTCGGCGTGCCGGCGGCGCCGGCGGAGGCGATCACAACGCCCGAGCAGGAGGTGAAGCTCGAGTTCCCGGTGGCGGCGAAGATTCTCTCGCCCGATATTACGCACAAAACCGACGCCGGGGGCGTGGTGACCGGCATCGCCACGCCCGAGGAGCTGAAGCGGGCGGTGGCGGGGATCCTGCAGCGCATACGGGCGAAACACCCCGGAGCAAAGGTCAACGGCGTGCTGGTTCAGCGCATGGAGAAGGGACTGGCGGAGGCGATCCTCGGCTACCAGCGCGACCCGCAGGTGGGCCCGGTGGTGATGCTCGGTGCGGGCGGCGTGCTGGCGGAGATCTACCGCGACTTCGCGCTGCGACTCGCCCCGGTGACGGAGGAGGAAGCGCTCCGCATGATCGAAGAAGTGAAGGGCCTCGCCGTCATCCGCGGCTACCGGGGGCTCCCGCGGGGCGACATCGCGGCGCTGGCGCGGGCGGTCGCCGCTTTTTCCGCCTTCGCGCACCTCGCGGACCGAGTGGCGGAAGCCGAGGTGAATCCCCTCATCGTCAAGCCCGAGGGCGAGGGCGTGGTGGCCGTGGACGGTTTGCTGATCCTCGGCGAGAATTGACGCCGAGGAACAGCGTCCCAGGTGCTGCGTCCCAGATGAAGCGTCCCAGATACTGCGTCGCAGATGGAGCGTCCCGGATGCACGTGGGCCCCAACGCTTTGAACTAAGGGTTGAAACGCCTTATCTGGGACGATTTACCTGGGACGCCCTATCTGGGACGTCTTATCTGGGACGCACTTGAGGAGCAGCCCATGTTGCTGAAGCAAATCGCCGAATACGCGGTCAAGGAGCAGACCGGCAAGCTGCCGAAAGAGGTGATCCACCACGCCAAGCGGGCCGTGGTGGACTGGTACGCGTCGCTCCTTCCGGGAAGCCGCATCGCGCCGGCGACGCTGCTCGAGGAGGCGCTCGCCGACGAGCTCGATCACGGGCGCGCGCGGCTCGCGTCGGGACGCCGCGCCACCGTGCGGGCCGCGGCGCTCATCAACGGCGCCGCCTCGCACGCGGTGGAGTTCGACGACATCTGGCGCGACGCCGTCTACCACCCGGCGAGCCCGGTGATTTCGGCCGCGCTCGCGGCAGCACAGTCGCAGGGCGCAAACGGCGAGCGCTTTCTGCGCGGCGTCATCGTCGGCTACGAGGTCTCCACACGCATTGGCGACGCCGTGATGCCGTCCCACTACAAGTTCTGGCATACCACCGGCACCGTTGGCACGTTCGGCGCGGCAGCCGCCGTCGCGACGCTGCTCGGCTGCAGCCGCGAGCAATTCACGCACGCGCTTGGCAACGCCGGGACCTTCGCCGCCGGCCTGCAGCAGGCGTTCCGCTCGCAGGCGATGGCGAAGCCCTTGCACGGCGGCCACGCGGCGGAGGCCGGCGCGCTCGCGGCGCTCGCCGCGGCGCGGGGCGTGACCGGCGTCGCCGACATCCTGGAAGGCGAGGTCGGCTTCGGCGCCGCGATGAGCGTCAACCCCGACTGGTCGCGGGCGACGCGCGGGCTGGGGACCGACTATCACATCACGCGCATCACCTTCAAGAATCACGGCTGCTGCGGGCACAACTTCGCCGCACTCGACGCGGTGCTGGCATTGAAGCGAGAGCATGGATTCGCGCACCGCGACATCCGCAGGGTCCGCATCGCGACCTACCAGGGCGGGCTCGACATCGTCGACAACCCGCGCCCGGAGGGCGACTACCAGGCCAAGTTCAGCATCCAGTACACCGTCGCCCACGCGCTGGTGCACGGCAGCGTGCGGCTGAACGCGTTCGCCCCCGAGCGGCTCGGGGATCCGGAAGTGCGCGCGCTCATGCAGAAGATCGAGTGCGCGGCCGACGACGAGCTCTCCCGGGGTTTCCCGCGCCAGCGCGCCGCCCGCGCCGAGATCGAGCTCAACGACGGGCGCCGGCTCGCCCACTTCCAGCCGACGCGCAAGGGCGACCCCGAGATGCCGCTCACGGATGCGGAGTTGAACGAGAAATTTCTGGAGCTGACGACACCCGTGGTGGGCGACGCAGCGGCCCGCGACCTGCTCAACCGCCTGTGGAAGCTGGAAAGCGAGAAGAACGTGGACCTTGCGCCGGAGGAGCGCGTTCCCGCCCGCGTCGCCGGCTAAGGCTTCCCTCATCCCTCATCCTTCCGCCCTCATCCCTCGCAGATATGGCCGACCCGAAATTGCCGCTCTCCCGCTACACCGTGCTCGATTTGACGCGCGCGCGATCGGGGCCGACCGCCGTGCGTCAGCTCGCCGACTGGGGCGCGAATGTGATCAAGATCGAGGAGCCGGGCGACACGGGCGATGGCAGCGGGCCATGGGACCGCCGCCACGGCCCGGATTTCCAGAACCTGCAGCGCAACAAGCGCAGCATGACGCTGAACCTGCGGACGCCGGACGGCGTCTCGATCTTCAAGCGGATGGCCGACCGGGCGGACGTGGTGGTGGAGAACTACCGGCCGCGCGTGAAGTTCCGGCTCGGAATCGACTACGAGACCCTGCGCAAGACCAACCCGCGCCTGGTGTACGCAAGCATCGCCGGATTCGGCCAGGAGGGCCCCTACCGCGACCGGCCGGGGCTGGACCAGGTGGTGCAGGGCATGGGCGGGCTCATGTCCATCACCGGGCTGCCCGGTCAAGGCCCGGTGCGCGCCGGCATCGCGATCTCGGATTCGAGCGCCGGCATCTATTGCGCGTTCGGGATCGTGCTCGCGCTGCTCGAGCGCGAGCACTCCGGCGAGGGCCAATGGGTGAATACCTCCATGCTGCAGGCGCTGATCGCGATGCTGGACTTCCAGGCCGCGCGCTGGCTGATCGCCCATGAAGTCCCCCCGCAGGCCGGCAATGACCACCCCACCGCCATCCCGACCGGCGTGTTCAAGACCGCCGACGGGCACATCAACATCGCCGCCTCGGGAAAGCTCTTCGAGCGGTTGTGCAAGGCCCTGGGCGCGCCGGAGCTGCCCGCCAACTCCGATTACGCCGACTACAAGTCGCGCTCGAAGAACCGGGCCGCCCTCAACGCGGCGATCAACTCGTACACCGCCAGGCGCACGTCCGCCGAGTGGATCGAGGCCCTCAACGAGGCCGGCGTGCCGTGCGGCCCGATCTACACCATCGACCAGGTGTTCGCCGACCCCCAGGTGCAGGCGCTCGGCATGGCAAGACCGCTCGAGCATCCCACGCTGGGCAAGCAGGCCCTCGTCTACCAGGGCGTGAACCTGTCCCGCACACCGGCGCAGCTGCGCGTTCACGCGCCGGACGCCGGCCAGCATACGCGCGAGGTACTGCGCGAGTTCGGCTATGACGAGGCTGCAATCGACGATTTCAAGCGGCGCGGCGTGATTTGATATCACGCATCACCGCCGGCGTTTTCGAGCCAGGAGAGCACGTCGGCGGCGTTGCGGTCGGGCGGGAACACGGGATAGAACACCTTCACGATCGCGCCGTCGCGCGCAATGAGTGTGATGCGCTTGATCAGCTTCATCCCGTCCGCCTCGAAGGTCGGCAGCTGCAACGACCGCGCGAAGGCAAGCTTCTCGTCCGACAGCAGTTCGAACGGCAGGTGCAACCGCTCCACCGCCTCGCGCTGGTAAGCGGTGTCCTGCGTGCTCACGCCGAACACCTGCGCCGCACCGGCGCGCTTGAGCTCCTCGAAGTGATCGCGGAACGCGCACGACTGCGGCGTGCAGCCGCGCGCGCCGGGGATTTCGTTCCACCCCGTCGGCACTTCCTGGTCGGGCCGGCCCGTGCGCGGATAGATGTAGATCACCGTCGTGCCCCCGAGACTGGACAGGTCCACCGTCCGGCCGCGCGTGGAGGGAAGCGCGATCGATGGCAGCTTCATTCCGGCCAGGTGATCGCACGCGCCGTCGTCCCGCGGCACCGGCAGGTCCTTCGGCAGCTCGTAGAGGTTGTCGCTTCGCATTGGGTATGTCTCCTTCCCCCTTGACGGGGGAAGGTCGGGATGGGGGTGAAAACTTTGCGTCGCATGCCCATAATCACCCCCACCCAAACCCTCCCCCATCAAGGGGGAGGGGTTTATTGGTCACTTCACCAGCAGATTGACGAGGATCTGCTGGTAAATCTTTCTCAGGGGCTCGATGTCCGCGACCGCGACGCATTCGTTGACCTTGTGGATCGACGCGTTGGTCGGGCCGAACTCGATGACCTGCGGGCAAATGTCGGCGATGAAGCGGCCGTCGGAGGTGCCGCCGCCGGTCGAGAGCTTCGTTTCGACGCCCGTGACGGACTTGATCGCCCGCGCCACGGCTTCGACGAGGTCCCCCGGTTTCGTCAGGAACGGCCGCCCGTCGTAGCGCCACTCGAGGTCGTACTTGAGGCCGTGCCGGTCGAGGATGCCGACGACGCGCGTCTGCAGCGACTCCAGCGTGCTCGCGGTGGAGAAGCGGAAGTTGAATTTCACGTGCAACTCGCCGGGGATCACGTTCCCCGCCCCGGTGCCGGCATTGATGTTGGAGACCTGCCAGGTGGTGGGCGGGAAGTGCTCGTTGCCCGCGTCCCACTGCGTGCGCGCGAGCTCGGCGAGCGCGGCGCCGAACTCGTGCACCGGGTTCCGCGCCAGGTGGGGATAGGCGACGTGGCCCTGCACGCCCCTCACCACCAGGTTGCCGGAGAGCGAGCCGCGGCGTCCGTTCTTGATCACGTCGCCCAGGCGCGTCTCGCTGGTCGGCTCGCCGACGATGCAGTAGTCGGGCTTCTCGCCGCGGTCCCGCAGCGCCTCCACCACCCGCACGGTGCCGTCCACCGCGGGCCCTTCCTCGTCGGAGGTGAACAGCACCGCGATCGACCCCTCATGGCGCGGGTGCTCCCCGACAAACGCCTCGATCGCCGCGACGAACGCGGCAAGCGAAGTCTTCATGTCGGAGGCGCCGCGGCCGTAGAGCACGCCGTCGCGCAACGTGGGCGTGAAGGGGTCGCTCGTCCAGTGCTCGAGCGGCCCGGTCGGGACGACGTCGGTGTGGCCGGCGAAGCAGAGGAGCGGCGCGCGGCCGCCGCGCCGCGCCCAGAGATTGTCCACGCCGTTCGCGCCGATGCGCTCGCAGCGGAAGCCGAGCGGCGCGAGGCGCGCGGCGATGATGTCGAGACAGCCGGCGTCCTGCGGCGTCACCGAGCGGCGCGCGATGAGCTGCCGGGCGAGTTCGAGAGTGGGACCGGACATCTGCCTGGAGTGCGTGACGAGTGACGCCTGACGAATGACGACCGGGTAGCATCTTAGCAGAGCAGGTAAAATGCCCGCAAAAAGACGGCGCACGAATCGCCGACACGGCGGCGCGCGCGGGGAGATCGTCGCCGAGCAGGCGCTGATCGCGGCGCTGCGCAGCGGCCACCTGGCGGGTGCTTACCTCGACGTGTTCGAGACCGAGCCGCTGCCGCCGGAGTCGCCGTTGTGGGACCTGCCCAACGTGCTCATCACGCCGCAGCGGGCCGCTGGC
Organism: Burkholderiales bacterium; assembly: GCA_036398235.1. Lineage (GTDB taxonomy): Bacteria > Pseudomonadota > Gammaproteobacteria > Burkholderiales > SG8-41 > SG8-41. Next base: position 1,547 of record DASWHI010000161.1, on the reverse strand, counting down.
GCACCCGGTGCGCGCCACTTAGAATGGTGATCCGGCCCCAAAGGATTCCAGCAACCGAAGGAGGAATGATGAAAACACCGTACCTTATCCTGGGATGCATGCTGCTTGCGGCAGGCTTGGGCGCGCACGCCCAAGCCTGGAGCCCGCAGCGCAACGTCGAGATCGTGGTCGGCTCCGCTCCCGGCGGCAGCAACGACAAGACCGCGCGTGCGGTCGAGCGCGCGCTGATCGACCACAAGCTCGTCAATACCTCGATCGCGGTCGTCAACCGGCCGGGCGGAGGGAGCAGCATCGCCTTCACCTACGTCAGCCAGCGCCCGGGCGATCCGCACACGCTGCTCGTCGGCACGACGGCGCTGCTCACCAATAACATCATGGGCCGGAGCAAGATTCACCACGGCGATTTCACCCCGATCGCGCTGCTGTTCAACGATTACGTGGTGTTCGCCGTGAACGCCAACTCCTCGATCAAGGATGGCAAGGACCTGATCGCGAAGCTCAAGAGCGATCCCCAGTCGATCGCGATCGGCTTCGCCACCGCGCTCGGCAGCCACAACCACATCGCGGCCGGCCTCCTCATGAAGGCGGCTGGCGGCAACGCCCGCGACCTGAAGACGGTCGCCTACAAGGGCTCCTCCGAGGCGATCACGAACCTGCTCGGCGGGCACATCGATCTCGTCACCACCGCCGCGGGCAATGCCGCCCGGCATGTCGAATCGGGCCGCATGCGCGTGGTGGGCGTCGCCGGGCCGCGCCGCTTCTATGGCACGCTCGCCGATGTGCCCACCTGGAAGGAGCTGGGAATCGATCTCGTCTACGGGGGCTTCCGCGGCATCGTCGCGCCGAAGGGGCTGAGCGCGGAGCAGGTCGCGTTCTGGGAAGGCGTCCTGCGCAAGGCAACCGAGGTTCCCGAGTGGCAGGAGAGCCTGAAGAAGAACTACTGGTCGAACGATTTCCTCACCGGCAGGGACTTCGCCAAGGAGCTCGACGACACCTATGGCGCGATGAAGTCGGTGCTGGTCGAGCTCGGGCTCGCCAAGCAATAGGCCATGGCTGACCTCGTCCTGCTGGAGCGTCCGGCCGAAGCAGTGGTGCTGTTGCGCATCAACCGCCCCGAGGCGCGCAACGCGCTGAACCTCGAGGTGCGGAAGCTCCTCGCGAAGCACCTGGCGGAATGCGGCGAGGACACGACGACGCGCGCCATCGTGCTGACCGGCAACGAGAAGAGCTTCGCCGCCGGCGCCGACATCAAGGAGATGGCCGATATCGGCACCATCGAGGCGCTGCAGCGTGGCGTGCACAAGCTGTGGAGGGCGATCGCCGGCTGCCCGAAGCCGGTGATCGCAGCGGTGAGCGGCTACGCGCTCGGCGGCGGCTGCGAGCTCGCGATGACCTGCGACATCATCGTCGCCGGCGAGTCCGCCCGCTTCGGGCAGCCCGAGGTCAACATCGGCATCATGCCCGGCGGAGGCGCCACGCAGCGCCTGACGCGCGCGGTGGGCAAGTACAAGGCCATGAAGTACATCCTCACCGGGGAACTGTTCTCG
>DASWHI010000160.1:0-29243 GCA_036398235.1 Burkholderiales bacterium | reverse complement strand
GGAGCGGAAAAGGAAGCTCATGAAAACGATCGACATTCATGCCCACATCGTTCCGGAATCCCTCTGGAAGGCGATCGACGCGAAAAAGGAATGGCACGGCTTTCGTCACGAGGCGGGCGATGGCCTGGGCGCGATGGTGGGGGGCGGCATGCGCGCAGCCTTCACTTCGCCCAAGGTGCGCTACACGGTGGAGGAGCGCCTGAAGGACATGGACGCGCAGAAGGTGGACGTGCAGGTGCTCTCCATCCACATGCCGTTCGTCGGCTATCACCTCGATGCGGCGCAGGGCCTCGGCCTCGCGCGCGAGGTCAACGACGAGATCGGGGCGACGGTCCGCCAGAACGCCGGCCGCCTCGCCGGGCTCGCTACGCTGCCGGTGCAGGACGTGAAGTCCGCGATCGGCGAGCTCGAGCGCGCGGTGACGAAGCTGGGGCTCAAAGGGGCCGCGCTCGACACCCAGGTGAACGGCGAGCAGTGGGATGAGCCGAAGTTTCTCCCGTTCTTCAAGGCCGCCGAGCAGATGGGGGCGGTTCTCTTCTACCATCCGCAGCCGCAGAACAACTTTCTCATGCAGCGGATCAAGCGCTATGGGCTATCCAACAGTATCGGCGTGATCCTCGATGACGCGATCGTCACCGCCGTACTGATCTGCGGAGGCGTTCTCGAGAACTGCCCGGATCTCAAGGTGTGCATTGCACACGGCGGCGGGCCCGCGTGTTTCATGATGGGCCGGCTCGATCGCAACTGGCACGACCGGCCGGCGACGCGCAACACGCCGCAGCCGCCGGGCGCGTACCAGAAGCGGCTCTATTACGACACCGTGGTCCCCAGCGAGGAAGCGCTGCGCTTCCTGATCGACCGGGTGGGCGTGGACCGAGTGGTGCTGGGCAGCGACTGGCCATTCGTGCTGTGGCACCCCTCGCCGGTCGCGTGGGTGCAGAGCCTCAAGTCGCTGACGCCGGAGGAAAAGGAGAAGATCCTCTGGAAGAATCTTGCGGCGCTGCTCGACATCCGCTGACGCCCTGACCGCCCCGGCGCCATCATGTTAGTTGCCAGACTAGACAGGTAAAGTACAGCACAGGAGACGATGACATGAGCTTCGTACTGGCAGTGATGATCCGCGTCAAGCCGGAGAACGTGGAGCGTTTTATGGCGCAGGCGCTCGCCAACGCGCGCGAGGCGCGCAAAGAACCCGGCTGCCGGCAATTCGAAGTGCTGGTGGACCCCGCGGACCGCGCGAAGGTGATGCTGTTCGAGATCTACGACGACGCGAAGGCGTTCGAAGCCCATCAGCAGACGCCGCACTTCAGGAAGTACGTCGCCGAGGCGGTGCCGCTGCTCGAGTCGCGCGAGCGGCACATGCTGCAGCGGGCGCTTCCCTGACTGAGATCCGCCACTCGCCATCGGCGCCTACGCCCGGCCGAGCGCGATCCGGCGCATCGCGCGCTCGATCTCGCGCGCGGGATCGCTGACGCCGGATTTTTGGCGCCACGCGACATGCCCGTCCGGCCGCACCAGCACCGCCCCATCTTTCTCCACCCCGTAAGCCTCGGCCCAGCGCCCGTCCGGATCGCCAACGTCCGCGTCCGCCCCGACCGTGTACGCGCTCATCGGCACGCCGAGGGAGGTGGAGACCGCACGCGCCGCATCGCGCCACGGCACACCCCGTTCGCCCGCAAAAAGCGCGAAACCCATTCCGATGAGATCGTGCGCGGCAGTCCGATGACCATTGGTCTGGAGCCAGACGTGCGGGGCGCGAGCGCCCGGCCGCGCAGTCGGAACATACTGCGCCACCGGATTCGTGATCTCCGGCGGGTCGGTGCCATCCGGGATGACGGCGGGGGAGCTATAGCTCGCGCCGAAGATGACCCCGAGCTCGCTGTGGAACTCCGGACGCGCGAGCTTGGGCGAATCGCCGGAAGCACCTTCGGCTTGCTTGCCGCGCCCCATCGAGATCGCGTGGGCCAGTGCTTCATCGGTGACGAACTGTCCCCAGGGCAGGCGCTCGGCTTCGTAGGTGTCGAGCAGCTCCGGCCTCGCCCATCCCTTCAGCACGGCGGCGAGCTTCCAGGCGAGGTTGTGCGCGTCCTGCACACCGGTATTGAGACCGAAGCCGCCCGTGGGCGGCATTTCGTGGGCCGCGTCGCCGGCAATGAAGACCCGCCCCGCGCGGAAGCGCTCGGCCACCAGGGAGGCGGCGACCCACGGATCGATGCCGAGGATCTTGACCTCCAGGTCCGGCACCCCGGCAGCCTTGCGCACGGTCTCGGCGCAGTGCTCCGGGGTGTAGGGTTCGAACGAGGCATCGACCGGAAGGTTGATGAGAAAGCCCCAGCGGTTGACGCCGTTGATCGTGAGGAAGGTGCAGCTCAGCCCCGGCTGCTGGATGAGATAGATCGCGGCCGGGCGGTCCTTCACCCACTGCGAGAGGTCGGCGGTCATCAGCACGTTGACGCTGCGATAGACCTCGCGCACGCCGCGCAGCGGGATCCCGAGCGCCGGCCGCACGCGGCTCCGCGCGCCGTCGGCGGCGATCATGTATTGCGCGCGTATGCGCTTCTCGCCTTCCGCGTCGCGCACGGTTGCGGTGACGCCGCTCGCATCCTGCTCGAAGCGCGTGAGCTCGGTGCCGAACGCGATCGTGCCGGGCGCGAGTGACTCGGCGTACTGGCGCAGCGCCGGCTCCAGGTCATCCTGCGCACAGAGGCAGTGGCGCACCGCGCTGGGCGCAACGCCCAACGTGTTCGAGCGCCGCGGCACCCGCCGCTCGATTTCGCGGCCCGCCAGCGACTCGGCCCAGATGAGGAACACGGTGCGCTCCATTGCAAGACCGGCCGCGCGGACGGCATCCTCGACGCCGCACTGGCGGAAGACCTCCATGGTGCGCATGTTGATGTTGCGCGCCTTGGGATGAAACGCGGTGCCGGGATGGCGCTCGACGAGGCGCGAGGCCACGCCCAGGCGCGAGAGCAGAATGGAGCTGGTCAGCCCCACCGGACCGCCACCGACGATCAACACCGGTACCTCGATCATGCGCGCTTCCCGGTTAACTCACGCATAATGTCGCAGAAAATGGGGTCAGGTTTACATTTTCCCGAAAAGTGGACCTGACCCCATTTAACCTCGGAGGCGACGATGACCGGCAATATCCAGGAAATCATAGTGAGTGATATCAGGATCCCGTTCGTATCGATGGTGGTGCTGATGGTCAAGTGGGCGCTTGCGGCGATCCCGGCCTTCATCATCCTCATTAGTATCGGAGTGGCAATCTCGATGGTGCTCACCGCGATGTTCGGCGGCGTGGGCTGGCACGGGAGAATGTAGCGGCATGGGGATGGAGCCCTGGTTCCGCGCTATCCCCACGCCACGCGATTACCCGAGCCAGGGAAATAGAGCTCCGTCCCCATGTCACGCCGTGTCCGGATCGCGCTTGTCCCGCCGCTCTCCCGCCCGGGCCGGCGGGCGCTCCGGGAATTGTGGGCCGCGCCGCTGCCGGTCCGGCTCTTCGGGGCGACGGCGGTCCTCCTGGTGCTCATCCTGACGCTGAACTGGCTGTACCAGGTGATCCGCAAGCCCGCCGAAATGTTCTTTCCGGTGAGCGGCACGCTTCACAAGACGCCGGCCGAAACCTGGCGGCAGTATGCGCCGCTCTTCCGCGAACATTCCACCGCCGTCATGACCCCGGAGATGCTGGCCGCTTTCGCCCAGGTCGAAGGCGCGGGCAACCCGGTCGCGCGGACCTACTGGCGGTGGCGGCTGGCGTGGAATCCCTTTGAGATCTACCAGCCCGCGTCGAGCGCGGTCGGCATGTACCAGATCACGAACGCGGCGTTCCGGGACGCGAAGCGCTACTGCATCCACGACCACGAGGTGGTGGAGGACGGTCCCTGGCACGACTGGGGATCGTGCTGGTTCAACAGCCTCTACACCCGCGTCATCCCGAGCCACGCCACCGAGATGACCGCCGCCTTCCTCGACCGCAGCGTCGCGCGCGCGCTCGGGCGCGAGCGGATCGCCGCCGCCACGCTTCAGCAGAAGCAGGATCTCGCCGCCGTCATCCACCTGTGCGGAACCGGCGCGGGCGACGCCTACGTGCGGCGCGGCTTCCAGCTGAACGCCGCGGCGCGCTGCGGTGATCATGACGCCGGGACCTACCTCGCGAGAGTCAACGCGATGAAGCGGTACTTTGCGTGGCAGGCGGCCGCTGGAAACCGTGACCAGTGACCCTTCGACGCCGCTCAGGACAGGCCGGTGACCGGTGGCCGGATGCTCCGCGCGATATTTATGAACCCTTTTTCATCACGGTTGTGTCGCCGCCGGGCGACATCTTTGCGTTGCTGATCGCTGGCGCTGCGGCAGTCGCGCGCCGGCCCGCCGCCAGGAAGTAGAATCCACGCGATGTCCCGCTTTGCGAAATTCTGGCGCAGTTTGTCCCGCTCCGGGAAATTCTGGCGGTATTTCCGCTACGCCCTGCTTTCGGTCGCCCTGCTCGCGGCCGGCTTCACGCTGTACCTCGACATCCGCGTGCGCAGCGAATTCGAGGGCCGGCGCTTTGCGTTGCCGGCGCGCATCTATGCCCGCCCGCTGGAGCTGCACGCCGGGCTGCGCATCTCGCAGGCGAGCGTCGTGGAAGAGCTGCGGCAGGCCGGCTACCGCGAGGCGGCGCGCGAGGGCGAATCGGGCTGGTTTGCCCGCGACGGCGACGAGCTCGAGATCGCGCTGCGGCCGTTCGTGTTCTGGGACGGGCCGCAGCCCGCGAAGCGCTTCCGCGTGGCGTTCGAGAACGGCGCGGCGGCGTCGGTGCGCGACGCGGAAGGCCGGGACCTGCCGCTGGTGCGCCTGGAGCCATTGCCGATCGGCGGCATCTATCCCGCGGGGAACGAGGACCGCGTGCTCGTGCGGCTCGGCGAAGTGCCGAAGCACCTGGTGCAGGCGCTGCTCGCGACGGAAGACCGCAACTTCCACGCTCACCACGGATTCGACCCGCGCGGCATCGCGCGGGCGGCCGTGAACTTCTTCCGGGGACGGGGGCTCCAGGGCGGCAGCACGCTGACGCAGCAGCTGGTGAAGAATTTCTTCCTGACGCCCGAGCGCACCGTGCAGCGCAAGGTCACCGAGCTCTTCATGGCGGTGCTGCTCGAGCTGCACTACGACAAGAGCGAGATCCTCGAGACCTATCTCAACGAGATCTATCTCGGCCAGGACCGCGACCGCGCCATCCACGGCATCGGGCTCGCATCGCTGCACTACTTCGGCAAGCCGGTCGTGCACCTGACGCTCGCGGAGAGCGCGCTGCTGGTCGCCATGGTGAAGGGCCCGGCCGTATACGACCCCTACCGCCACCCGCAGCGCGCGCTGGAGCGCCGCAACAGGGTCCTGCTCGAAACGAAGAACCAGGGCCACACCACGATGGAGCAGTACGCGGCCGCGCGGGCCGCGGGCCTCGGGGTGAACCCGAAGGCCTCGGTGGGCACCTCGCCGCACCCGGCCTTTCTCGAGCTCGTGCACCGGCAGCTGCGCCGGGATTACGACGAGGCCGATTTGCGCTCGGAGGGCCTGAGGGTGTTCACCACGCTCGACCCGCGCGTGCAGGGCGTGGCCGAGCGCGTGCTCGAGCGCAGGCTCGCGGAGTACGACAGGGAGAAGCGCTTCGGCCCTCCGGGGCTCGAGGGCGCGATCGTGGTCACCGACGGCCAGACCGGCGAAGTGCAGGCGCTGGTCGGCGGACGCGATGCGCATTATCGCGGCTTCAATCGCGCGCTCGACGCGGCGCGGCCCGTGGGCTCGCTCCTGAAGCCCGTGATCTACCTCACGGCGCTCGCCGAGCCCGCGCGCTACACCCTCGTCACGCCGATCGAGGACGGGCCCTTCGTCTGGAAGAGCCGCGGCGCGCCGGACTGGCAGCCGGAGAATTACGACAAGACGTTCCACGGCGTGGTGCCGCTGCGCACGGCGCTTGCGCAGTCCTACAACGTCGCGACCGCGCGGCTGGGCACCGAGATCGGCATCGAGCGCGTGCTCGCCACCGTGAAGCGGCTCGGCATCGAGCGCGAGCTGAAGCCGTACGCCGCGACGCTGCTCGGCGCGGTGGAGCTCTCGCCCCTCGAGGTCGCGCAGATGTACCAGACGATCGCGAGCGCGGGGTTCCGCATGCCACTGCGCGCGATCCGCGAAGTGACCACGCAGGAAGGCCGGCCGCTCAAGCCCTATCCGCTCAAGGTGGAGCAGGCAATTGCCGCCGAGCCGACCTACCTCCTCACCGCCGCCATGCAGGGTGTCGTGCGCGAAGGCACGGCCCAGTCGCTGAAGAACTGGCTGCCGCCGGAGAGCGCCGTCGCGGGCAAGACCGGCACGACGGACGACCAGCGCGACGCCTGGTTCGCGGGATTCACCGGCGACCGGCTCGCAGTCGTGTGGATCGGCTACGACGACAATCGCGCGGCGAATCTTTCGGGCGCCGCCGCGGCACTGCCCGTCTGGGGCGAACTGATGGCGGCGCTCAAGCCGGAGCCGCTGGCGCCTCCCAGGCCGGACGGCATCGAGAGCGTGCTGATCGATCCGGAGAGCGGATTGCGCGCCGACGTGCTTTGCCCCGGGGCGTTGGAGCTGCCGTTTGCGCAGGGCTCGGCGCCGGTGGAGCGCGCGCCCTGCGCGTCGGCGCTGGGCGCGGTGGTCGAAGGGGTGACGCAGCAGACGAAGAGCTGGCTGGAGCGCCTCTTCGGGCAATGAGCCGGGAATAGAAGCCAGATGAGATATCTCCTTGCCGTGGTGGCGATCCTCGGCGGCTGCGCGACCGTGGGGCCGCCGGCGCCCGTATCGGAACCCGCATCGGTGCCCGTACCCGCGCCGCCTGCGGTCATCGAGAACCCGGCTGTCGCGAGTCTCATGGATGGCGCGCGGGCCGACGTTGCGGCCGGCCGGCTGATGAATGCCGCGGCGTCGCTCGAGCGCGCGCTTCGCATCGAGCCGCGCAATCCGCGCCTGTGGCAGGAGCTTGCGCGGGTGCGCTTGAAGCAAGGCGACTACGCGCAGGCGGAGAGCGTCGCTGCGCGCTCCAGTTCGTGGGCCGGTGGCGACAACCGGCTGCGCGCGGAGAACTGGCGCCTCATCGCGCAGGCGCGCGAGGCGCGCGGCGACACCGCGGGCGCCCGCGCGGCGCTCGAAGCCGCCGAACGGCAGCGGTGATCCGGTGACGCGCCGGGGGATAGGCGCGATAACCCCGGCGATCCGCGGGTTTCCCGGCAAAGCTTGATCGATATCAAATCCCCCCGCAATGACCGGGGGGAACATGGCTTTCGGGGGCAATCCGGGAAAGGGCCAATATGTCCAAGGCACTCGACATCATTCGGAGCGAGCATCGCTCGATCGCGGTCGTGCTGGAAAATCTCCGGCGCCTGACGCGGAACGGGGGGCGCGTACCCAGGATCAATTCCGCGGTATTCGGCGCGATGGTCAACTACCTCGAGAATTTCGCCGATTGCGTGCACCATCCCAAGGAGGATGAGTACCTGTTCGCGCCTCTGCGCCGGCGCGGCGCCGGCGCCGAAGCGCTGATCGCCGGGCTGGAGCGCGAGCACGCGGACGGCGGGCGGGCGCTCGACGGCCTCAAGCAAAGCTACGCGCGCCTGGAGGCGGCGGGCGACGCGGGTCTTCCCGCCTTCGCGCGGGCGGTGGAGGATTTCGCGCGCGCCTATTTCGAGCACATGCGCAAGGAGGAGGAGCAGCTTTTCCCGCTTGCGGAGAAGCTGCTCACGCCCGCGGACTGGGCGGCGATCGACCGCGCGTTCGAGGAAAACCGCGATCCCGTCGCGGCGGGCGAGATCAAGCCGATGTGATGCGGTGAGGCTACCGGCACCGGGTCCCGACTCGCGGAAAATGGAGTCGGGCGGACTCTTCAGCGGGCCGTGATCCCCGCCGTCTTGACCACCTTCGCCCACTGCGCGATCTCGCGCTTGATCAGGGCCGCGAATTCCTCCGGCTTGCGGTTGACCACCTCCACGCCCTGGCCGGCAAGGTGCTTCACCACGTCCGGGCTGCCGGCGCCGCGCGTGAGCGACTGGTACAGGCGGTCGATGATGGGACGCGGCGTGCCGGCGGGGGCGAGGAAGCCGAACCACTGCGTCGTTTCGAAGCCCGGCAGTCCCGATTCCCCCAAGGTCGGGACATCGGGCAGGACCGGAAGGCGCTTCGACGTTGTAACGCCCAGCGCGCGGATCCTGCCCGACCTGACGTGCGGCATCGCCGACAGGGCCGTGGACACCGCGGCGGAGATTTCGCCGGAAATCAGGCTGATGAATGCCATGCCGGAACCCTTGAAGATGATCTGCGGCATGTCCACTCCGGCCGTCTGCTTGAACAGCTCCGCCGTCATGTGCGGGCTGGTCCCGATGCCCGGCGATCCGAACGTGAGCTGGCCCGGCTTCGCCTTGGCGAGCGCGATCAGGTCCCGAACGCTCTTCGCCGGCACCGAGGGGTTCACGGTCATGATCTGGCAGGCGTCTACGACGTGCGACACCGGCGCGAAATCGCGCACCGCGTCGTAAGGAAGCTTCTTGATCATGCTCGGGTTGATGGTGAGCGAGGGCTGGATGATCAGCAGCGTATAGCCGTCGGGCGTGGCCTTCGCGACGATATCGGTGCCGATGACCCCGCTCGCGCCGCCCCGGTTGTCCACCACCACCTGCTGGCCGAGCTCCTCGCCGAGCTTCCGGGCGAGCATGCGCGCCAGGATGTCGCTTGCTCCGCCGGGAGACGAGGCAACCACCAGCCGGATGGGCCGGACGGGGTAGTTCTGCGCCAGGGCGCAATTCACGCCGGCACCGAACAACGCCAGCAACAGCACAATCAAGCGCTTGTTCATGGCGATCCTGCTCTGGAAAGCAGCCGCGCCGGGCTCGAGCCCGGTCTTATATTAGCGGTCGCCCGCCTTCCCCAGGCCGTCGAGCGACACGTCGGAGGGGAGCTCTTCCCGGAAGCCGGGCTGGTGCCGGTCCAGCACCACGGGGACGGGGGGCTTGGAGTTCTTCTTCGGGCGGCCGGGCTTGCTCGTGACGTAGAAAATCTTGAGCGGTGGCACGACCGGCGGGTTTTCCATGAACCGGCAGTCGGACTCCGAGGGGATGCTGACCGAGGCGCCGATCCGCGTCTTGCCGACGTGCACGGTGTAGCGGAGCATTTGCCGCGAATACGGAATCGGCTCCGCGATCACGTCGTACTTGCCGACGCGGAACCGCAGGCGCCCAGCGACCGGGGCCGTCATACCGCCTCGCCCGTCGCCAGGGACTTCTTCTGCTCCGCCCGCAGCGCCCTCGACTTCGCGCCGGCGGCCTTTCGCCGTTCGCTGAGGACGGCGGCGCACCGTTGCGCGATCTCCGGGTGGTTGAGCCGTTCCGCGTTCGCGCGCAACTGCTGTACCTCGCGCGTCGTCAGCGCGGCTATCCTGTCGTTGGTCCACTCCACCGTTCGTGTCGGCTTCGCGATTGCCATGGCGGGTATCCATTTGTGTTTCCGGAATGAATCCGGCGGGCTGCGGTGAGAAAAAAAGCCCGGCGGGCCCGGGCGATCTGATTCGCTATTGTAGCGCAGGAAGCCCCTTAATTCCAGACTTTTCTCCAAACCGGCCCGGGGCGTCTCAGGTATTGCCCCATGGGTAGCCGATCAGCGTGGCATAGCGGGCGCGGATGAGGTTGCTGGGGGAGACGTTGGTCTCGGCGCACCACGCGAGAAACTTCTCGACGCTGACGTATACCCTCTCGACCACGACATTGTCGGCGGCAGCCTCCTTGACGTTCCGGTCCACGCGGGCGCAGAAGTCCGCATAGCTGAACGGAAAATCCCCGGGGCATGCCGCTTGCAGCTTGGGGTATTCGGTCTCGGACACGAAGAAGGCGTAGGAGATCGCTTTCATCGGAAGCGAATACCGGCGTGCAGTGACACCGTGATGCAGCGCTCGGACAATCACCGCGTCCTGAGGTCCGCCGGGGTCACGTCGCCGGTGTAGACGTAGCCGGTTTCCGCGACGCTGCCCGCGCCGACGTAGATGCCGATCACCTCGAGCGGCTCGGTCCGGCTCAGGTTGTACATGAAGTGCTCGACGCCCTTCGGAATGTAGTGGACGTGGCCGCCGCGCACCTCGGCCCGGTCCGGGCCGGCGCCCGCGAGGCCGTGGCCGCGGATGACGTAGTAGAGCTCCTCGCAGTTCTCGTGCCGGTGCTTCTTGTGCACGGCGCCGGGCATGAACTTCGCCCAGAACAGAGTGGTCGGGCTGCCATTGTGGCGGCCGATCGGCATGCGGAAGTCGGTGATGCTCCAGCCGTCCTTCTCGTCCATGCGCGCGGGCTTGACCTCGTCGATGTGGACGAGAATGCCCTTGCTGAACTTCTCGCGGCGGGGCGACTTGAGGTCCGCCTCGGTCACCGGGCCGCGGAATTCGTAGCCGGTGTCCTCGACGCTCTTCGCGCCGACGTAGAAGCCGACGACGAGCGCTTCCTGGTCCTTCGTCTCGTTGTAGAAAAAGTGCTCCATCCCCTTCGGCATCACGCGGCAGTGGCCGGCGCGGACCATGCTGCGCTCGTCCCCCAGCCCGACGGTGCCGTGGCCCTTCAGGTACACCGCGACCTCGTCGCAGTTGCGGTGAAGGTGCTTGGCGTGCGTGGAGCCGGGCCGGAAGATGGAGTGGAAGAGGGTGGTCGAGCTCCCGTTCCGGCCCGAGATCGGCAGCCGGAACTCGGAGATCGCCCAGCCCTCGCCCTGCTTCATGTTCTCGGGACGGACATCGTCAACGTGCACCAGGGGGTACTTGAGGGGCATGGCGGGCCTCACGGTTTTCCGGGCACGGGTCACGGCAGCCGCCGGACGAAGAAAAGGGACGCACGGGTGCGCCCCTTTCCTGCCGCGCTCGGACTGCCTACTTCGGCTGCGACACGGTCCGCAGATAGGGCTTCAGCGTCTTGAAGCCCTGCGGATACTTCTTCTTCGCATCTTCGTCGGAAACCGAAGTCGGGATGATGACGTCGTCGCCCGGTTTCCAATTCACCGGCGTTGCGACCGCGTGCTTCGCGTTCAACTGCAGCGAGTCGAGCAGCCGCAGCACCTCGTCGAAATTGCGGCCCGCGCTCATCGGATAGACCAGCATCGCCTTGACCTTCTTGTCGGGCCCGACGATGAAGACCGAGCGGACCGTCGCGTTGTCCACGGCTGTCCGCTTTCCGCCGCTCGCGTTGGGGTGGATCATGTCGTAGAGCTTGGCTACGTGCAGGTCCGCGTCGCCGATCATCGGGTAGTTGACCGCGTGCCCCTGGGTTTCCTTGATGTCGTTGACCCAGGCCTTGTGGTCGCTCACGGGATCCACGCTCAACCCGACGATCCTGGTGTTGCGCTTGTCGAATTGCGGCTTGAGGCCGGCCATGTAGCCGAGCTCGGTGGTGCAGACGGGCGTGAAATCCTTCGGATGCGAGAACAGGATGGCCCATTTGTCCCCGATCCATTCGTGAAAGCGGATCGGCCCCTCGGTGGTTTCGGCAGTGAAATCCGGTGCTTCGTCTCCAATGCGTATCGCCATGTTCGATCTCCTTGCGCTAAGTATAGAAATAGCCGCGGCACGCGCCGATGGCGCCCCCGCGTCTCCCGGTCTGCCCGGTAGGGGCTTCGACCCTGTCCCCACGCGGCATTCCGACCAGGAGGGAGGGTCGAGTTTACTCCAGGTTTCCTACGTTGCGTGATTGGGCCGGAACACGGCGAACACCTTGTCGGAATTCGTGATCCAGGACTCGAGGAACACCGACTCGTCCGGCCCGCCGCGCCCCAGCGCGTGCATGGCGCCGGCGAGGCAGAACCAGTTGAGGAGCTCGTGGTGCCCGCGGTCCTCGGCCTGCTCGATCGTGGTGTTGCGCCAGAATTCCCAGTCGCCTTTCCGGAACGCCTCGTAGTAGCGCTTGTCCGCCTCGACGTCCGGGAACATCAGGGCGTGCTTCTTCACCAGGAACGAATGGCTCCAGCTCGAGGAGGCGATGACCGCCACGCGCCACGGGCTCGCGGCGAGCGCGCGCCCGATCGCGCTGCCCACCTGAAAGCAGCGCCACGGCTGCGGCGCGGGCGGGTCGAGGTCGCTCTCCTGCGCCTGCAGCAGCGGCTGCGCCTTGGTCGGACTCAGCGGCGTGCCGTGCGCGCCGATCAGCCAGCGCCCGTAGGCGTTCACGGCGAAGGGCACCACCGGGTAGGGGAAGCCCTTGCGGTCGTAATCGAGGTAGAGGATCGAGTTGGCGAAGGCGTGGCCGAGCGCGTGGTGCAGCGGCTTGTAGGCGTAGGCGACATCCACGCCTTCCTTGAGCAGCGACGAGGCGAGGTACTTGCCGCCGGCGCGGTGGCCCGGCACGGTGAAGGTCTGCTCCTCGGGCTCGTCCCACGCGTTGGGGCCGCGATGATGGCCCTTCCATGGCTGGAAGCTGACGGAGTCGTAGGCGAGGATGGAGAAGGCGGGAACGCAGTCCTCGTGGAAATTCTCGTACTGGTCGTCGCCCCAGATCAGCAAGAAGTCCGGCTTGAAGGCGTCGAGCTCGGCGCGGATCCGGCGCAGATTCTCGATGAGATCGCGGCGATGGCGCTCGGAGTGGGCGAGCCCCTCGTCGGCTCCCCACTGCTCGCGCATGGTAGGGTGCCAGTTCTCCACCGACCGCAGCCGCTCGGGAAGCGCGCGGTCCTCCAGGCACATTTTGATGCGCCGGCTCATGTTGCCCTTGTACGAAAGGTTCGGGTAGTGGGTGATGCCGAGTCCGAGTATCTGGCCCATGCCGGCCCTCCTTCCGCAGTGCGCGGGTTATCGGGGGTATGTTCGCGATTCTACGGGGGGTCGGGCTTCGGGGACAGGTGCGACCGCCCCGAAACCCGGAACAGACCCGGTTTTTGCGTTTCACCACCCGGGAACGGGGGGTCTGCCCCTGGTTTTCGAGTTCTTCGTTGTATGATCCCGTCACTTCCGCAGACCGGGAGGAGGCGCCCATGACGTTGAAGCTCAACCACCTGCATCTGAAGACCAGGGATCCGGAGAAGACCGCGAAGTTCTACGTGGACACGCTCGGCGCGAAGATCCTGAACAAGAACCCGCGAGGCGGCTACCGCCTGGACCTGCACGGGCTGCACCTGAACGTCACGGATTTTCTCGAGGACCAGACGCGCGAGCAGAAGTACGGTATGGAGCACATCGCCATCGATACCGACGAGCTCGACGCGCTCATCGCGAAGCTCGAGGCCCAGGGCATCCACATCCTCGAGAAAACCGTCGTCTCGGGCGGCCGCCGGGTGTGCTTCTTCGAGGGGCCGGACGGCGTGCAGCTCGAGTTTATTGAAATGAAAGAGTGACAATTCGATTTTAGAGAGGAGAGAAGCATGGCTTCATCCGAAAGGTTGCGCGTGGGATTGATCGGAGCAGGCGGGCGCTGGGGCCCGTGGGCGCATGTGCCGGCGCTGACGCAATTGCCGCAGACCGAGCTTTTCGCCGTGTGCACGGCGCACGCGGACACGGCGCAGGCGGCAGCCGACAAATACGGCGTAAAGCGCGCCTACAGCGACGTCACGAAGATGAGCGCAGACCCGCAGGTGGAAGCAGCGCTCGTCGCGGTGCGCGTGCCCGCGCACCTCGCGCTCTCGAAAGCCGCCCTCGAAGCGGGCAAGCATGTCTACTGCGAGTGGCCCCTCGGCGCCAACACGAAAGAGGCCGAAGAACTTGCGGCGCTTGCGCGCAGGAAGCAACTGCTCACGATGGTCGGCCTGCAGCGCCGTGCGTCACCCGCATACCTCTACATGCGCGAGCTGATCAGGGACGGCTACGTAGGCGAGATGCTGGCGGTGAACATGACGATGATGGGGAGCGGCGTGCTGACGCGCACCTCGGACCGCACCTGGCAGCGCGACGCGAAGCTCGGCGCGAATCCCCTGACCATCACGTTCGGGCACGCGATCGATGCCGTGTGCATGGTCGTGGGCGAGCTCACCGAAGTCTCGGCCGTCGTCAGCACCCAGGTCAAGCAGTGGTTCGAGACCGACACGAAGAAGTACGTGGACACCACCGCGCCCGACAACATCATGATTCAGGGCCGGCTTGAGAACGGCGCGGTGATCAGCGCGAATGTGGGCGTCCAGCCTTATCACGGCGGCGGCTACCGCTTCGAGATCTACGGAAGAGACGGCACGCTGATGATGATCGGCGGCGGCGAGGCGGGCCAGGAGGCGAATCGCAGGATCGTGGGCGGCAAGAAGGACGACAAGGAGCTGAAGGAGCTGCCCGTGCCCGAGCGGCTCAAGTGGGTGCCGGACGCCGTGCGGAAGGAGGGCCGTGCCTACGACGTCGGCCAGATGTGGGTCAACTTCGCCCGTGCGATCCGCGACGGCAAGGGCGTCGAGCCCGACTTCGACCACGCCGTGCGCCGCCACCGCATGCTCGACGCCATCGTGCGTGCCTCCGAAACGGGCCAGCGGCAGAAGGTCAGCGCGTAAGCATCAGGCGCCAAGCTGCGGCATCCAGCGCGCGCGCCGCGTTGCGCAGCGCATCCGCGAGCCCGCGGCACGCGCGCGCCAGGGCGCGATGGGCGCGTCCGCGTGCCGTCAGGACGAAATCGAGCATCGGCTCGAACCGCTCAGCGGCCTCGAACAGATGCGCATAGCGCCGTTGCACATGCGGCGGCAGGGAAGCGGCTGCAGCTTTCCAGAACGATTCAGCCATGGGAGGCTCCTTTGCGGATGAAATTTCGGGCGGCGGCGTTCGCTGGCGAGCGCGAGCTCCGGCTAGCGCCGGCAAGCCGCGCGCGATGAGCCCGGCGAGCCCGCGGAAGGCATCGCGGAACAGGCGGGCAATCGCCTCCGCGCGGTCGCGGCGCGCGGCGCGCATGAGGGCATCGATCTCCTCATGCTTCGGATAGCGGAAATGTTCGATCGTCATGAATGCCCTGTTCTTCGCTCAATGTGTGACGAAATGATAAGCCGCGAGTTCCGCGTTGACACGCGACAATAAGTATCGTCACGCGCAAGATAGGTTCACGCGTCTCCAACGGGCGACGCACCGACTCGGCGCAGACCGTGCACCAACGTCGACCGGTCGCACCACATTGGGTGGGTGTCGCGCGAATTTCACATTGCCTTCATCAGTATGAAATAATGCGGCGAGCGGTTCTTCACCGCGCATCAGCCCTCACTTATCGCCATGGCTCTCAAACGCTCAAAAGGTCCCGCCGGAAGGCTCGTCGTGCTGGGTCACACGTCGAGTGTCCTCAAAGGCAACCCGCTCGGCGATCCGCATGCCCGCAACGTCGGCGTGTGGCTGCCGCCCCAATATGACGAAGCGGAGAAGCGGCGCTTCCCGGTGCTCTACGACCTCGTCGGGTTCACGGGCTCCGGCCCGTCGCACACCAACTGGAAGCCGTTCGGCGACAACGTTCCGGAGCGCGCCGCGCGGTTGATCCGGGAGGGAAGGATGGGGCCGGTCATCATCGTCTTTCCCGACTGCTTCACGGCGCTGGGCGGCAACCAGTACGTGAACTCGTCCGCGATCGGCAACTACGCGGACTATCTCACGCGCGAGATCATTCCCTTCGTGGACCGCCAGTTCCGCACGCTGGCAAGCCGCGAGCACCGCGGCTGCTTTGGAAAATCATCCGGCGGCTACGGCGCCATCATCCACGGCATGAAGTATTCGAGGTACTGGGGCGCGATCGCGGATCATTCCGGCGACGGCTATTTCGATTTCGCGTACTGGACCGACTGGCCGCACACGTTGAACGAGCTTGCGAAGCACCGGACGCCGAAACGAAGAGCCGGAAAATACGACGCGCGCCGGGAGGCGCGCCGCAAGGGCCTCGCGGACGGGCGCGACGACGGGCGCATCAAGCGCTTTCTCGAGCACGTGTGGAAGAAGGAGAAGCTCTCCACGGCGGAGGCCCACTGCATCATGAACCTCTGCATGGCGGCGACCTATGACCCGGATCCGAGGGCGCCGCTCGGCTTTCGCGTGCCGGTGAATCTCGAAACGGGCGAGGCGATCTGGCCGCGCTGGAAGCAATGGCACCGCCACGACCCGATCCATCTCGTCTCGAAGTACCGGAACGGCCTCAAGTCGCTGCGCGGCATCTACATCGATTGCGGCTGGCGCGACCAGTACCACCTCCACTTCGGCGCGCGCATCCTGTCGCAGCGCCTCGCGCAAGCCGGCATCCGCCACACCTACGAGGAATTCGACGACAACCACTCCGACATCGACTACCGGATGGACGTGAGCCTGCCGTTTCTCTACCGGGCGCTGAAGCCCTGACGGGCGCGGGTCTCGCGCCCGGGCGTCTAGTGCCGTTCCAACTTGTTTGGCCAAGTGCCGTAATTTTGGGACCCGCCGAATCGTCGTCAGTTCGAGGCGATCCGAATAGCCGAAGATAGTTGGAACGGCACTAGCGGTCGAGGCCGCGCGTCACGTCGTCGAACAGCTCGTCCACCTTGAAGCGCCGTGGGATGAGCCGCTGCTGGTGGACGTAGTCGATCGCGACTTCGAGATTTCGCCGGTTTGCCTCCAGCCCGAAGGGCGTCATGTCGAGCTCGCCGGCGGCGGGCGCGGGCGCGCGGCGCTTGGCTTCCCGAAGCAGCCGGTAGATCTCGCGCACGGCGTCCGGATCGGACTTCGACAGCGAATCCCTGACCACCACCATGTGGTTGATCTGGATCGCGCGGTTCCTGGCGTGCCAGTCGCGCGCCGCCTGGTCCGGATCGGAAATGAGCCGCTTCAGGCGCGGGTCGGGGAGATGGGTGTCCCGCATCACCGCGGCGTCCACTTCTCCATCGAGCAGCATCTTGAGCAGGTCGCGTCCCTCGGGCGCGCGCTCGACCGAGGGGGGATCCCTGAACTCCGCCACGTGCGGCTCCTCGAACGTCACCCAGCGCACGGAGTCGATGTTGACCCCGTAATCGCTGGCGAGGATGCCGCGCAGCCACATGCTCGTCGTCACCGAGTAGGAGCGGATGCCGACGCGGCGGCCATTGAGGTCCTGCGGGCGCAGCTCGCCGCGCGCCGAGTTGTACACCAGGAACGGATGCTGGAAGCGCCCGAGCACCACCGCCGGCAGCAGCACGTAGGGCTTTCCATGTGCCCTGGCCATCAGGTAGGTCACAATGGCGAGCTCCGACACATCGAACTCGAGATTGCGCACCGTGCGCTTGAACGCGCTCGCGACCTGCGGAACATCGGCGAAATCGAAAGCGACCCGCGACGAGGTCAGCTCGCCGCGCCGCAGCGCCCGGGTGGTGGGGTAGTCGCCGAGCAGCGTTTTCAGTCGCGCCGTGCGCGGCGACTCGATGGGAGTGGCAGGTTGCGGAGTGGATGGCATGCGCGCGCGTCTCCCGGAGCAGGCTGAGGAGCGCAGGGTATCAAATCCCCCTGCGCTTCGCTCGCCCCCCTTTGACAAAGGGGGGTAGGGGGGATTGGTTGACGAGCGGCCAGGGTGTCTACTATGTTGCCGATATAAATACCGACAACAACGAGGAGGAGCGAGTCATGGAACGAGCGGCGATAAGGGTACTGCTCTATGCATTGATTTTGTCGGCGATACCGGCGGCGTTGGCGCAAACGGGAAAGTACCCCGAGCGCGCGATACGCCTGATCTCGCCGTTTCCGCCGGGCGGCACCGTGGACGTAAATGCGCGGCTGCTGGCGCCGGCCGTATCGAAGTCGATCGGCCAGCAGGTGGTGGTGGACAACCGCGCCGGGGCGTCCGGCATCATCGGCACGGCGGAGGCGGCACGCGCCAAGCCGGACGGCTATACAATCATCCTCAACACGACGCCGATGGTGACGAACACGCTGATGTACGCGAAGGTGCCGTACAACGTGCTCAAGGATTTCGAGCCGGTCACCATCCTGTCCACGACGCCCTCGTTCCTGAGCGTGCATCCGTCGGTGCCGGCGCGATCAGTGCGCGAATTGCTGCAGCTCGCCAGGTCGCGCCCCGGCGCGCTCAACTACGCCGCCGCGGGTGTCGGCACCAATCCGCACATTGCGGGAGAGCTCTTCAACCTGCTCGGCAAGGTGAACATCCAGGCCGTCCAGTTCAAGGGCGGCGGCCCTGCGCTGGTCGCGGCGATCAGCGGCGAGGTCGGCGTCGCGTTCTCGGGCGTTGCTGGCGCGGTGGGTTTTGTGCAGACCGGCCGCCTGCGCGCGCTCGGGGTGACCAGCCTCAAGCCGGTCGCGGCGCTGCGCGGGGTTCCAACAATCGCCGAGTCGGGGCTGCCTGGCTACGAATTCGTCGCGTGGTTCGTGCTGGCCGCGCCCAAGGGCACTTCGCGCGAGATCATCCTGGCGCTGAACAACCACTTCCGGAAGGCAATGACCTTTCCCGAAACAATCCGGCGCTTCGAGGCGGAGGGGCTCGACGTCGTCGGCAGCACGCCGGAGCAGGCGGCTTCTACCATGGCATCCGAGCTGAAGAAGTGGGCGGTCGTCATCCGGGAGCGGGGGATGAAGGCCGACTGACGTCGCGGCGCCCGGGAACGGGGAGTTTCCGCGGCTGCGCCGGCTTGAGGGGCCCCCAGAGGCGGCTGTAGGAGGTGTCCGCGAGCTGCAGCGCGGCGACCGGGTTGTGACCGAGGACGCGGTCCTTCGCGACCAGCACCGTCGTCAGCCCCTTCGCATGCCGGAAGAACAGGCTGTCGTGGCCGATGCACAGTCCCAGCACGATATTGAATTCACACCCGTGCTCGTTCAGGAGCTCGGCCTGGCACACCGGATTGCACAGCGCCTCGAACTGACCGGGTCGGACTTTCTCGTGATCGGCGATGCCGAGATCCTCTTTCGGTAAGCTGCCGGTCTTGCACGCGGCCGACACCACCTCGAAGCCGTGGCTTTCCAGGACTCCTCGAACTGCTGCGGCGACAACCTACTATAGGGAGGTCGTGAGGAACCGCATTTGTCCTGGATCAAGTGAACGCGTGGTGCTGGCCGCGCCGCCAACCGCCGGGTCGAAGTGACGCTTGCGCCGCTGACGGCGGGTTGAGCCGGGGGGGCCGGCGCAGGACACGCCGGCTGCGGTTTTTTCATCGCGTCCGCAGCCGGTACCACGGGTGCGGATTCCCGGGCACCTTGACCCGCAGGGTGTAGACCGAGGTGTAGGCACAGCAGAACAACGTCCGCAGATCCGGGCCGCCGAACGCGAAGTTCACCGCCTGCTCGGGAAACCGGATGATCCCGACGCGCATTCCGCCGGGGGTGAATACCCAGATTCCGCCCGGCCCGGTGCAGTAGACGCGGCCCTGCGAGTCCACTTTCAGCCCGTCGGGTATGCCGCGTTCCGTGCCCTCGTTCATGTCGGCGAAGATACGCCGCCCCGTCATGATGCCGGCCGCATCGAGCGCGATCGCGTGGATGTACTTCGAGGAGCGGGTGTTGGCGACGTAGAGTGTGCGCTCATCCGGCGCGAACGCGAGCCCGTTGGGGTACTCGCAGTGCGCCACCACGCTCACCGCGCCATCGGGCATCACGCGATAGACGCACGCGCCGTCCCACAGGTTGTCGATGCCGGCAGGGCCGGGTATTTCCCGCTGGGCGTAAGGCACGCGCTTGTCCGGGTCGGTGAAATAGAGGCTGCCGTCGGAGCGGCACACGACGTCGTTGGGACGGTTGTAGCGCCCGCCCTGGTAGCGGTCGACCACCGTTTCCACGTTGCCGTCGGGCCCCGTGCGCGTGACCTTCCGGCCATCGCCCTCGCACACGATCAGGTTGCCCTTCAAATCGAAGGTCGTGCCGTTGCCGCCTTCGGTCCTGCGCACGAGTTGCGGCGGCTGCCCGGGTCTGATGCGGTGCAGGTTGTTGCGGCGGAGGTCCACGAAGTACCAGTAGCCGTCGGGATGCCACAGGGGTCCCTCCGTGAAGATGAAGCCGGTCGCAAGGCGCTCTGCTTCAGTCGTCTCCAGGATCCCGGGCAGGTCGTTCGCGGCGGGCATGGTTTTTCCCTGCTCAGCCCTCGAGCTCGAGGATGTCGAAGCCGCAATTGCGGTCGACGATGTAGACGAGGCCGCGGGCGTCGACTTCGACGTCGTTGGTCTGCGGGGTCGCGTAGCCGCCGCACGGCTCCGGAATGAACCACGCGACCTCCTGCGGCGAAACCGGGTCGCGAATGTCGACCACCCGCAGCCCGCCGGAAAACCACGCGCAATAGACCAGGGTGCCTTCGACGTGCTCCTGGAACTGATGCGCGCCGAAACGGCCGCCTTTGCGCGCCCACGGCGTATCGAGCTCGCTCACCTGGAAGTGTCCGAGCGGCCGGATGCGCGCGAGGTCGCCCACGTCGAACAGCCACAGTCCGGCGGGGATCCGGCCGGGGTGCCGCCCATGCGCCTCGTCCATCGCGATCGCGACCTCGCGCCCGCCGACCGGGCGCGGCACGCGCAGCACGGTGTGAGTGGGATCCTCGATCGGCGGGTGGTAGTTGTATGCGCCGGCGGTGCGTGGGCGCGTGATGTCGGAGATGTCGATCACGCGCAGCCCGGCGTTGAAGCAGCCGGCCCACAGCTCGTTTCCGCAGCGCATCGCGTGATGCAGGTGCCAGACCTCGGACGGGCCTTCCGGCGTCTCGCCGCCGGCGATGTGCTGGCCGGGCAGCCACCAGCGCGAGACTTCCCGGGGGCGCGCCGGGTCGCTCACGTCGTAGTTGACGAGTATGTTGCCGGCGTAGCCCTCCATGCCGGTGGAGATGTAGGCATAGCGCTCGTCGACGTCGAAGCGGTGCACGCCCACGCCGCCCGTCTTCACGTGCGTGATGAGCCGCGGCTTCGCGATATCCGAAATGTCCCACACCCTGAACCCGGCGCGCGGAAAGCCGGTGCGGCTCCACTCCTCGAGCTGGGGCAGCTCCGATTCCTTGACCTTGAGCCTGTCCGCGACCTCGGCAGGGGTCGGCGCGCGCCCGAGCGACTTCTGCAAGTCCGCGCGCGTGGCCGCGAGGCGGGCGGCCTTGGCGGCGAACCGCCGGCCCGGGCGCTCCAGATTCGTGTACATGACATCACCCACGACGCGCACCTTGTGGCTGTGCTCGTGCGGACGATCGAGCGGGATGCCGGCGGCGACGCGCGGGCGCTTCGGGTCCGACACGTCGACGATCGTGGTGCCGTGCGGAGCTTCCATGTGCCCGAGGAACGCGTAATGCCCCTGCACGACGACCTGCCCGCTTCCCGGCAGATCGAGATGACCGAGCCGCCTCACGCGATGGGCGAGCGGGGACGAAGCAGTGGCGGGAGTATCCATGCGCGTTCGAGCCGGATGTCAGGTTGAGGGTGGCGGGCCCGTGATGGCGGGATTCTAACGCCGACGGCCCGCGTTACCGACTCGCCGGCTCGGGTAAGACCGCCGGAGCGCGATTACAGCAGGTGGGACTGGAAACCGGCCCCTGTCACCGCGCGCTCAGAGGCCGCGGCAAGAGCTCGGAAGGTATCTCTTATCAACGGTCGTGCCGGCTCCACCGCACAGCCAGCCGTAAAGGCCGGCGCCCATGTCGGTGGTCGTATCGGCGAAGATCGTCGGCGACGCCATCGGTACCATCGTCAAGACTTTCGTATCGACGTTGGCGTTGATGTTCCGAACGGCGATACTCACCTTGCCGTCGACGTCGGTCGCAAGCGACGCCACGTAGCGGGTGGTGCCGCCCTCGCATCCCCAGTTGCCCGCCCCCGGCGGCGTGCCGCCGGACTGGTAAATCTCGGCGATCGAAGTGCGGCACCCCGCCAACGCCAGTATCACTTCCGACATCTTCGAGCGAACCATGTAATCCTGGTACGCGGGGATTGCGGTGGCCGCGAGTATGCCGATGATCGCGACCGTGATCATCAGCTCGATCAGGGTAAAGCCCGTTGAATTCCGATTCATGGTTGAAGTCTTCAAGTTTTCCCCTGGGCTCAGCAATTAATGTGCCTTGGTCGAGGGGTGATTTTGGCCGGTAATTTTGCACTCGGTGCCTGCCACACATAAGGAAAAATACCTCGGTACGGCGGCCGCTGCATCGACCCGCAGCGGACCTATTTCCGCACCTGCCGCCGTGCGGCAGATAGCGCCGCAGATGGGCGGACATGTGGCGACATGAATTTCGACTCACGATCCGCGAGTCGCCAGATCACGCTGGCCCGGGGGCACGCACGAACCCCGGCACGGATTTCAGAAGCCTCCCCGAAGGCGGCCGACGCCATGCATCGATATTCAAGGATACCAACGAGACGCGGCTGACACCATAATGGTGACGGAAACCGGGTTGGTACTCAAGAGCAGAAAGGGGAACCGCTCGTTTACCGGGACGATCACACTCTGGACGTGCCGCAGATGAGCAAAGACGCTACCGGAGGAGTGCGCGAGGCGGTGGACGCCGTCTACCGGTCGGAGTCGCGCCGCGTCTTCGCCACGCTGATCCGACTTCTGGGCGATTTCGACCTCGCCGAGGAGGCGCTCCACGAGGCATTCCGCGCGGCACTCGAGCAGTGGCCACGCGAGGGCGTGCCCGCAAATCCGCGCGCCTGGCTCGTGTCGGCGGGCCGCTTCAAGGCCATCGACGGAATACGCCGGAACGCGCGCTTCGATCCGCTCGGCGAGGACGCCGAGTACATCGCCGGGAGCGATGATTCCGCATCCTGGGCGAGCGGTGACATCGAGGACGACCGGCTGCGGCTGATCTTCACCTGCTGTCACCCGGCGCTGCAGCCGGATGCCCAGGTGGCGCTCACGCTGCGCGAGGTCTGCGGGCTTACCACCGAGGAGATCGCGCATGCCTTCCTGACCGCTCCGCCCACCCTGGCGCAGCGCATCGTGCGCGCCAAGAACAAGATCCGCGACGCGAAAATTCCCTACCAGGTGCCCTCGCAACCGGAACTGCCGGAGCGGCTGGACAGCGTGCTGCGCGTGATCTACCTGGTGTTCAACGAGGGCTATGCCGCGTCGGCGGGGGCGACGCTCACCCGGCACGACCTGTCGGCCGAGGCGATCCGCCTGGCGCGCCTGCTCGTCGAGCTCATGCCGGAGCCGGAGGCGGTGGGGCTCCTCGCGCTCATGTTGCTGCATGAGTCGCGCCGCTCCGCGCGCGCCACGCCCGCGGGCGACCTGATCCTGCTGGAAGACCAGGACCGCTCGCTCTGGGATCGGGGCATGATCGAGGAGGGCACGGCGCTGGTGGAGCGGGCGCTCGCGTCGCGCCGCTTCGGCCCCTATACGATTCAGGCGGCGATCTCCGCGGTACACGCGGGAGCACCCAGCGCGGCCGCGACGGACTGGGCGCAAATCGTCGGGCTCTACGACGTGCTGGCGCGGGCGGAACCCTCGCCTGTGGTGGAGCTGAACCGCGCGGTGGCGGTCGCGATGCGCGACGGCCCCGCGGCCGGGCTCGAGCTGATTGGCGTGATCCTCGCGCGCGGGGAGCTCGAGGACTATCGCCTCGCGCATGCGGCGCGGGCGGACCTGTGCCGGCGGCTGGGGAAGACTGCCGAAGCCCGGGCTTCCTACGAGCGCGCGCTCGCGCTCACGCGCCAGGAGCCGGAGCGGCGGTTCCTCGAGCGGCGCCTGGCCGAGCTCGGCAGGTGAATTCGTGCGGCGCCGCGTGCCGTAACGTCAACGCATGCGCTTGGGACGGCGCACGGCGCGCACTTTGCCGGTTGGACCGCCGCCCGCGTAAAACAGGTCCGCGCCGTCGGACTCGAGGCCCGACACGAAGACGCCTTCGGGCATGGTGAGGCGGGCGAGAATCTTGCCGCTCCCGGGATCGATGCGGCGGATCTCGCTCTGGTCGCCTTCCCAGGTGCCATGCCAGAGCTCGCCGTCGACCCACGTCACTCCCGTGACGAAGCGGTTCGACTCGATCGTGCGCAGGATCGCGCCCGTCTGGGGGTCGATCTGGTGGATCTTCCGGTCGCGGTGCTGCCCGACCCAGAGCGTGCCCTCGGCCCACGTCAGGCCCGAGTCGTTGCCCTTGCCGGGCGCGGGAATGGTCGCGACGACCGCTCCCGTCGCGGGGTCGACCTTTTGAATGCGGGCGTCGGCGAGCTGATAGAAGTAGCGCCCGTCGAATGCGGTGCCGGCGTCGGACGCGACTTCGATGGCGCGCACGTCCCGGCCGCTCGACGGATCGAACGCGCGGAGCGCTTTGCCTGCGGCGAACCAGACGTGGGTGCCGTCGAACGTCACGCCCCCCACGTTCGGGGCATCCGGAAACGGGCCGTATTCGCGGACGATCTCGGCTGCCTGCACGCCGCTCTTTGCGTCATTTCCTCTCGTACGATCCATGCGTTCTCCTTTCCTCATGTTGCGATCAGCTTAGCCCCATGATGGGCGGCGCCGGGAGTAACAATGTCGTCGCGAATCCGCCGATCGGTGCGGCGAGCCAGCGGCGCGCCCGGCCGCGACCGAGCGTGCGCACCTTGCCGGATGCCTCGAGGGCGCCGAGCGCGCGCTGCAACGTGCGCTGGCTCGAGCCTAGCGCGAGAGCCAGCGCCGACGTGGACCACGCTTCGCCGTCGGCCATGAGCGCGAGCACCTCGGCGTCCGGGCCCTCGATCGGCGGCGCCAGGACACGCACTTCGCCCGAGCGCGGCAGGAGCGCGAAGCCGCCCGGCGTTGCCCGCACGTCGGCCAGCGCGCGCATCTCCCTGCGCAGGCGGCCGAGCTCGACGCGGAGCCGCGCGCGATGCGACTCGTTTATACGACGGGCACGGAACGCGCGCTCGCAGAGCATCTCGCGGGACGCCTCGCCGGGCCATGCTTCGGCCAGCGTGCGCAGGAGCGCGAAGAGAATCGGGCGCCGCGCGAGGCGCACTTCACGCCGCTCCCAGCGCGCGGCCCGCCGGCACGCATCCACGATCAGGTGCGGCGAAGCGAGCAGCGTCTCGACTTCCGCCAGCACGAGCGGTCGTTCCTCGCCTCCCGCGATGAGCCGTGCCGCCGGCAGCGCGAGCGTCTGCTCGGCCCGCTCGACTTCGGCGCGGAGCGGGGCGATGCCCGAGCGATCGGCCGCGGCCCGGGCGCGGGTAAGCGCCGCCCGGGCGGGCGTGGTGCGGCCGCGGCGCAGCGCGATCTCGGACGCGACGAGCTCGCCCCTCGCCATCAGCATGGCCGGGGCCGCGCGAAGGTCCAGCTTGTCGAGCGCGTCGCCCGCTTCGGTCACCCGGCCGAGCAGGAGCAGCCGGCGGATCTGGAGGAGCGCGGCGTGAAGCCCGTTGTCGTGGTCGCCCAGGGCGCCGAAGGTGCGCCGGGCCTCGTCGAGCGCGTGCGTCGGCCATTGGAGATCACGCGACGCGAGCGCTACCTCGGCTTCGGCCGTGGCGCATCGTGCGCGCTCTACGCGCTCCCTCGGGCCGAACTTACGCGCCGCGCGCCGCAGGAGCACCCGGGCTTTCGGCAGCTCGCCAAGCTGGGCCATCGCGATCCCGCGCAGGGCGAGGGCGGGCGCGTCGTGCCGCAGCGCGATCCGCTTGAGCGCCCCCAGGGGGTCGCCTGCCTGGAGTGCCCTCGCTGCCGCCGTGACGAGCGAATCCATGCGCGCATCCTACGCCGCGAAAACGCGTCACAGTTGTTACTCACGCTTCACCGCCGCTGAAAGCTAACCTGTCGCCGTTCCATCAACTCAACCAACCAGCAAAGGAGAACGGCAATGGATATTCTGCATCGAGTCGGAATCAAATCGTCCCCGGATGAAGTTTACAAAGCATTGACCACGCGTGAAGGTCTTGCCGCCTGGTGGACGGACAACACGCAGGCGGAAAGCAAAGTCGGCGGATCGCTCAAGTTCCGCTTCAGCTCCGGCGGCAAGGAGATCGGCGGCTTCGACATGAAGGTTCTGGAGCTTCAGCCCGCCAGGCGTGTGCTGTGGCAAGTGGTCGACGGGCCCCAGGAATGGATCGGCACCAGGATCAGATTTGATCTCAAACAAGCGGGCGACCATGCCATCGTCCTCTTCAAGCACCAGGATTGGAAGGAGCCGGTCGAATTCATGCACCATTGCAGCACCAAGTGGGCGATTTACCTGATGAGCTTGAAGTCGCTGGTGGAAACCCGGGAAGGGAGTCCCAACCCGAACGACACCCATATCAGCGGCGACGGGCCGGACTGAAGCTAAATGGGGTCGGGTTCACTTCTCAGGAAAAGTGAACCTGACCCCCAATTTCACAGCGCAGGACCTAAAATGACTCTGACCCCATGCACGCGAGAAACTACGTCGCAGTATCAGATGTAGCCCGCCTCGCGCTGGTGGCGGATGGCCAGAACGAGCACGCGGTCTCGGGCCTCGTCGTAGCGATAGAGGGCAAGATAGCCGCTTCTGCCGCGTGATATCACCAGTTCCCGATAGTCCGACTCGACCGTGCGGCCCAGCAGTGGGTGGTGCTGCAGCGCATTGACTGCCGACTCGATCAGGTCGGCCGTTTCAGCGGCCACCGGCGGATCGCTCTCCGCCAGGAAGTCAACGAGTCTCAGGAGATCCGACGAAGCGCGCGGCGCGTAGCTGATGGCCGCCATCGCCGGACGCTACCACTTGACGGGTTTCGGGCGTGCGGGCCTCTTCCCGGCTGCGCGGGCGCCGATGTAGCGGTGCACGTCCTCGGCCCGGTACACCAGGCCGGTCTTCTTGACTTCCTTCTCCGCAGCCAGCGCGTCCGCAATGAACGCCTTGCGCTTTTCGGCGAGCGTCGCCAGCGTCTCGAGCGCCTCGACCATCCACGCATGGGGCGTCTGGCCGGCGGATTGCGCCAGCGGCGCGATGCGTTTCTTGAGCTTCTCGGGGAGTTTCAGCGTCGTCGTCGCAGCCATGGCAGGCCTCCGTTAGGTGCCACCAAGGTAACACCGAGACCCCGGCCGGTCAAGGTATACGTCTCGGATAAGGCGTCGCAGATGGAGCGTTGCAGATGAGGCGCAGTATCTGAGACGCTTCTGCTTCTAGTCCGGGATCTCGGGATCGACGAGGTTCGCGAGCTGCGCGAGCGACTCCTGCCAGCCGGGGTAATGAGTCGCCTGTCCCCGGTTTGCTAGCATTGGAGTTCGCCGGTTATTTTGGGAGGGATATATGATCGTCGACCTGCCGATGTTTACCCTGATTCATGTCGTCATCAGCGTGCTGGGCATCATCACGGGACTCGTGGTCGTCGGCGGCCTCATGGCCGGCGCGCGGATGGACGGCTGGACCGCCTTCTTCCTCGTTACGACGATACTCACCAGCGTGACCGGGTTCGGCTTTCCGTTCACGAAGGTCCTGCCGCCGCACGTCGTGGGGGTCCTCTCGCTCGTGGTGCTGACCGTGTGCCTGGCGGCGCGCTACTTGAAGCAGCTGGAGGGCGGGTGGCGGACGACCTACGTGGTCACCGCCGTGACGGCGCTCTATCTCAATGTCTTCGTGCTGGTCGTTCAGCTCTTCGCCAAGACGCCCCCGCTCGCCGGGCTGGCTCCCACGCAGCAGGAGGCTCCCTTCGCAGTGACGCAGGCCCTCGTGCTCGCTCTTTTCGTGTGGATGGGATGGGCAGCGGTGCGGGGTTTTCGGAGAATGTCCTGACAGCGTCCCAGATACTGCGAGCCTTAGCCGCGACGCCTTTCGCCTTTCAGCAGTCGCCGGACACGAACCCAATACGCCGCTTTGGCGCTTCGGGTGCGGGTTGCAGCAGCGGCAGCAGTTTGCGGTAGATGTCGCGCAGCGATGCATCGTGCTGGAGGAGTGTCTTGTCGATTTCCGCCAGCCGCTTGAGGATCGCCGCGTTGGCGGCGATCTGTTCGCGCAGGCGCACGAACGCCCGGATCACGTAGATGCTCATGTGGACTGCGCGCTCGCTCCGCAGGACATTGGCTGCCATGAGAGCGCCGTGCTCGGTGAACGCCCAAGGCAGAAAAGCTGTGCCGTGTCGGCGGCGGGATGTGGTCGCAAATTGCGACCACATCCTGTCTTTAGTCGCAGAATCAACTGGTTGCAAACTTGAGGTCGCAAATTGCGACCTCAAGTTTGATGACTCGGCCACATTGAGCTGAAACGCGAAATCGACCGGGAATCGCGAGCGATTGCGTTTGGTGGCTTCGTTGAGCCGCTTGGTCGTAACCCCATACAGCCGGGCGAGGTCGGCATCGAGAATGACCCGGTGGCCGCGGATCGTATAGATCAGCGGCTCCAGGGGTCGCTCCGGACCTCGGTCCCTTCCAATTGTCATGGAACATGGCGCTCCTCAGGATGGAGAACGCGCAGCGAGGATGCGCGTTGACGAGTGCCAGGCGCAGGGTCGCAGGTTTCTTCGAAGGACCCCGCTGTTAGCCGGTCGAACCCGGGACGCGTTATCTGGGATGCAGCTATCCCCGTCGGCTACGCGTCGGGGATTTCGGGATCGACCAGGTTCGCGAGCTGCATGAGCGACTCCTGCCAGCCGAGGTAGCACGCTTCGGGGGGAATGACGTCGGGGATGCCTTCCTGCACGACGGTCAGCTCGGTCCCGCACGACACCTTCTTCAGGGTCACGGTCACCACCATTTCCCCCGGCAGGTTCGGGTCGTCGAACTTGTCGGTGTAGCGGATGAGCTCGTTCGGCTTCAGCTCGAGATACTTCCCGCCGAAGGAGTGGCTCTTCCCCGTGGTGAAATTGGTGAACGACGCCTTGTGCGAGCCGTCGACCTTGCCGTCGGCCTGGTGGACCGTGCAGGTGAAGCCGTACGGCGGCAGCCACTTGCACATGGCGGCGGGGTCGAGGAACGCCTTATAGACCCGCTGGGGCGGGGCCTTGAAAACGCGGTGAAGACGGATGGTGCCGGGCATGGCTCTCTCCTTGATTGGTCGGGTGCGCCCCTTAGTCGATCGGGTCCCGGGCAAATCGACAGGCGTGCGGGCGCTTGCCTTGCCCTGATGCGGGGCGTAGATTGTCCCGCAGCTTGCCCCTGAATAATTATCAAACCAATGGTGGGGCATGCAGGAGGAGAAAATGAAATTCCGCCATCGCGCCTGGCTGGTCTGTCTCATCCTCGGTTTCGCGTGGCTCGCATCGGCGCACGCGCAATACCCCACCCGCACGATCCGCTTCATCCTGCCGTTTCCGCCCGGCGGCGGCACCGACACGATGGGACGGGCGATCTCGACCCGGCTCGGCGAAGGGCTGGGGCAGCAGGTCGTCGTCGACAACCGCGGCGGCGGCGGCGCCAACATCGGCGCGGAGCTGGCGGCGAAGTCCCCGCCCGACGGCCACACGCTGTTCATGATGACCCAAACGCACACGGTCAACGCGACGCTCTATCG
>DASWHI010000159.1:0-1687 GCA_036398235.1 Burkholderiales bacterium | reverse complement strand
ACGTCCACCACGACCGCGCCCTGCTTCATGCTCGCGAGCATCGGCCGGGTAACCAGCTTCGGGGCAAGACCTCCCGGGACCATGGCGGTGGCGATCACCGCGTCGGCGCCGCGCAGTTCCTCCGCGATCGCCTGCGGCGTCGAGATTCCGGTCTTGAGCCGCGGACCGAGCTCCGCTTTCAGCCGCCCGAACGGAGCGGCTGTGTTGCTCAGTACGACGACCTCGGCGCCCATGCCGAGCGCAATCAGCGCGGCGTTCGAGCCGACCACGCCCGCTCCGAGTACGAGAACGCGCCCCGGCGGCACACCCGTGGCGCCCGCCAGCAGGACCCCGCGCCCTCCGTGCGCGCGCTCCAGGAAGTGCGCCGCGACCTGGACCGCCATGCGGCCCGCCACCTCCGACATGGGAGCCAGCAGCGGCAGCCTGCCCGTGGACGAAGTCACGGTCTCGTAGGCGATCCCGATGACGCCGCTCTTCACCAGGTCCCGGGTCTGCTCCGCGTCCGCCGCGAGATGCAGATAGGTGAAGAGCGCCTGCCCCGCGCGCAGCAACGCGCGCTCCTGCGCAAGCGGCTCCTTCACCTTGACGATCAGCTCCGCCTGCTTGAAGACCTCCTCCGCGCCCGCCGCGATCGCGGCCCCCGCCGCCACATACTCCGCGTCGGTCGCGCCGATGCCGGCGCCCGCGTCCCGCTGCACGATGACGCGATGACCGCGCGCCACGAGCTCGCGCACGCTCTCGGGCGTGAGGCCCACGCGGTACTCGTGAACCTTGATTTCCTTCGGAACGCCGACGAGCATGCTCCCCCCGGCCAACCTAGCGCTCGAGGACGTAGGTGCCGGGCGCGTCGGCAAGCTTCGGGAATGCCTCCGTCGCGAGCGGCGGCGGCGCTGCCGGCTCTCCGCAATGCTCCGCGAGCCAGTCGCGCCAGTCCTCCCACCAGCTTCCGTTACGCTCCTGCGCGGTCGCGTGCCACGCGTCGGCGGCCTGGCCGCGGTGCGCCCGCCCGACGCGGAAGTGGCGCTTCGGCGGCATCACCGGCGGATTCACGATGCCGAGGACATGGCCCGAGCTGGAGAGCACGACGCGCTTGTAGCCGGTGACCCAGCCGTTGATGCGGAATGTCTGGCGCCACGGCGTGATGTGGTCGTCCTCCGCGGCAACCAGGTAGAGTGGCGCGTGGATGCGCGCGAGATCGATCGGCTCGCCCGCTATCGTCAGCGCGTTCGGGGTGACGAGACCGTTCTTCAGGTACAGCTCGCGCAGGTAGAAATCGTGCATGCGGTTGGGCAGGCGCGTCGTGTCCATGTTCCAGTAGAGCACGTCGTGCGGCGCCGGCCGCTCGCCGTAGAGCCAGCCGTGCACCACGTAATGCCAGATCAGGCTGTTCGCGCGCAGGAGCCGGAAGGTCGTGGCCATCTCGCGGCCCTCGAGCGTGCCGCGCGTGCGCATGAGGTGGGAGAGCCAGCGCACGCTGCCCTCGTCGATGAACACCTCGATGTCGCCCGGGGACTGGAAGTCCACGAGCGTCGCGAGGAGCGTCCAGTGCGCGACCGGCGAAGTCGCGGGATCGGGAAAACGGCGCGCGAGCCAGGCCATGTAGACCGCGAGCAGCGTGCCGCCGATGCAGTAGCCGACGGCGTGCACCCGTTGGGCGCCGGAAACCGCCCGCGCCACGCGCACCGCC
>DASWHI010000158.1:0-3614 GCA_036398235.1 Burkholderiales bacterium | reverse complement strand
ATGAAGAGCGCGGCAAGCCCGAGCAGCATGCCCATGCTGACCACGTCGGTCGCGGTGGTAAGGAAGATGCTCGAGGCGGTGGCCGGGTCGAATCCAAAGCGCTTCAGCAGGATCGGGATCATCGCCCCGCATACCCCGCTCGTCACGCAGGCGCCGACGAGCGCCGCCCACACCACGAGTCCCAGCTCGAGGGCGTGCGGATTGTCCTGCAGGATCGCCACGACCAGCATGCCGATACCCGCGACGAGCCCGGTGAGAGCGCCGTTGTAGAGACCGAGCCGCGCTTCCTTGATCACCAGCTCCCGTTCCTTCCC
The DNA here is from genome assembly GCA_036398235.1 of Burkholderiales bacterium. Classification (GTDB taxonomy): domain Bacteria; phylum Pseudomonadota; class Gammaproteobacteria; order Burkholderiales; family SG8-41; genus SG8-41. Next base: position 3,300 of record DASWHI010000158.1, on the reverse strand, counting down.
CAGCTTCAACTCACCAAGGGTAATGCCGCGCAACGTCACCGCCAGCGCCTGGCATCCGGTGTTGCCCGACTGTCCCGCCAGTACCGGCAGGAAAACGGCCAGAATTACCAGGCGATCCACCGTGCCCTGGAAGATGGCGACCACCGCGCCGGCGACGAACGCGGTGAGGAGGTTCAGCTGGAGCCACGGGTGGCGGAACTTGAAGCTCTGGGTAAGCGGTGTGGCGAGCCGCTCCTCCTTTTCGACGCCCACGAGCGACCCGACCTGGGCGGTGATTTCGATCGCCTGCTCCTCGAAGATCGCCTGGCCGCGCACCAGCCCGATCAGCACGCCGTTCGCGTCGCATACTGGATACACCGGGTAGTGGCGCTCCAGCACTGATTTCATCGCGTCATTGAGCAGCGTCTCGGGCTTGAGGGTAAACACCCGGCGCAGCATCAGCGTCTCGAGCCGGGCGTCATCGGGCGCGAACAGCAGGTCGCGCATGGTGATGAGGCCGCGCAGCTTGCCGGACTCGTCGATCACGTAGCCGTAGGTGATGAACGCGACCTTGATCAGCGCCCGCAGCTTCTCGACGGTCTGGGCGACCGTCATCGCGGGGTGGAATACGGCGTAAACCGGCTCCATGAGCCTGCCGATGGTGCCCTGCGCGTAGGCCTGATTGCGCTTCCACTGCTGTGCGACCTCGGGCGCTATCGCGTGCAGCACCCCGTCCTGAAGCCCGCCCGGCAGCTCCGCCAGGACGTCCTGAGCCAGTCCGGGATTGAGCTCGAGCAGCACCGAGGAAATGGTCGCCGCGGGATGCTCCGCGAGCAGCGCCGCGGCATCCTCGGCCGAGCGCGCCTTGACGTCGGAGACGATCGCCCTTAACAGCGTTTCCTGCGCACTTGTATGTGTGACGGATGGATCCGAGCTCACCGTAGCCCCCTTTTGCCCGCGTTTCGCTACGGGCATTGTGCCGGATGACGGGAGGAGGCGGGAGGGACTAAGTTCCTGCGGTTCTTAGAGACCGAGCCGCTGCCAGATGGTGGAAGTGAGTCCGGCCTGATTGAGCGTGTAGAAATGCAGCCCCGGGGCGCCCGCCCGCAGCAGGTCGTCGCACAGGCGCGTCACGACGTCGAGCCCGCAGGAACGTATCGAGGCGGTGTCGTCCCGGAAGCTCTCCAGCCGCAGCCGCAGCCAGCGCGGGATCTCCGCCCCGCACGCGTCGGAGAAGCGCGCGAGCTGCGCGAAATTGCCGATCGGCATGATGCCGGGAACGATGGGAATGGCGATGCCCGCCGCCTCGCATTCGTCCACGAAGCGGAAGTAAGCGTCCGTGTTGTAGAAGTACTGGGTGATTGCCGCATTCGCGCCGGCGTCCACCTTGCGCCTGAAGTGGCGGATTTCGTCGGCGGCCGAGCGCGTCTCGGGGTGGAATTCGGGATAGCAGGCGACCTCGATCTTGAACCAGTCCCGCGTGGTCTCGCGGATGAAGGCGACGAGCTCGTTCGCATAGCGCAGCTCGCCGAGCGAGGCGAGCCCCGAGGGGAGGTCGCCGCGCAGCGCCACCACGTGCCGGATCCCGTTGCTTTTATAGCGCTCGAGCTGGGCCCTCAGGTCCTCGCGGGAGGAAGCCACGCAGGAGATGTGCGGCGCCGCCTCGAAGCCGGCCGCCCGGATTTCGAGCACCGTCTCAAGCGTGCCTTCGCGCGTGGAGCCCCCCGCGCCGTAGGTGCAGGAGAAGTATTTCGGCTTCAGCTGCCCGAGCTGCTTCCAGGTCGCGCGCAGCCGCTCCTTCCCCGCCGCCGTCTTGGGGGGATAGAACTCGAAGCTGAAGGTCTTCGGGAGCTTCTTCTGCGACTGCATTCCGCCCTCATCGCTAGTATCTGTAGTAGTCCGGCTTGTACGGCCCGTCGATATCTACCCCGATGTAGCGGCACTGTTCCTCGGTCATCACCGTAAGCTCCGCGCCGAGCTTCTTCAGATGCAGCCGCGCGACGCGCTCATCGAGGTGCTTGGGCAGCACGTAGACCTTTTTCTGGTATTTCCCGCTGTTCCCGAAAAGCTCGATCTGGGCCAGCACCTGGTTGGTGAAAGAGTTCGACATCACGAAGCTGGGGTGCCCGGTGGCGCACCCCAGGTTCACCAGCCGCCCCTCGGCGAGCACGATCAACCGCTTGCCGTCCGGGAAGATGACGTGGTCCACCTGCGGCTTGATGTTGTCCCATTGGTATTGCTTCAACCCGGCGATGTCGATCTCGGAATCGAAGTGGCCGATGTTGCAGACGATCGCGTTGTGTTTCATACGCTTCATGTGGTCGACGGTGATGACGCGCAGGTTGCCCGTCGCGGTCACGAAGATATCCGCCTTGTCCGCAGCGTACTCCATCGTCACCACGCGGTAGCCTTCCATCGCCGCCTGGAGCGCGCAGATCGGGTCGATCTCGGTCACCCACACGACCGCGCCCAGCCCGCGCAGGGACTGCGCGCAGCCCTTGCCGACGTCGCCGTATCCGGCGATCAGCGCGACCTTGCCCGCGATCATCACGTCGGTCGCGCGCTTGATGCCGTCCACCAGCGATTCGCGGCAACCGTAGAGGTTGTCGAATTTCGACTTGGTGACGGAATCGTTGACGTTGATCGCGGGGAAGGGCAGCCGCCCTTCCTTTTCCATCTGGTAGAGCCGGTGCACGCCCGTGGTGGTCTCTTCGGTCACGCCCTTGATACCGGCCTGGATGCGCGAATAGTAGCCCGGCTTCGCCTTGATTCGCTTCGCGATCGCGTTGAAGAGGACGGTCTCCTCCTCGTTCGTCGGGCGCGAAATGAGCGGGGGGTCCTTCTCGGCGCGGGGGCCCAGCGTTGCGAGCAGCGTGGCGTCGCCGCCGTCGTCGAGGATCATGTTCGGAGTGCCGCCGTCCGCCCACTCGAAGATGCGGTGGGTGAAATCCCAGTACTCGGTGAGGCTCTCGCCCTTGTAGGCGAACACCGGCACGCCGGCGGCGGCGATGGCGGCGGCGGCGTGATCCTGCGTCGAGAAGATGTTGCACGAGGCCCAGCGCACCTCCGCCCCGAGCCTGACGAGCGTCTCGATCAACACCGCGGTCTGGATCGTCATGTGCAGCGAACCCGCGATGCGCGCGCCTGTGAGCGGCTGCTTGCCCCGGTATTCCTCGCGCAGCGCCATCAGGCCGGGCATCTCGGTCTCGGCGATCGCGATTTCCTTGCGGCCGAAATCCGCCTGCCGGATGTCGGCTACGTGAAAGTCGTTGGTCTTCGAATTCATCCTTACTCCAGTGTCTAAGAGCGCCTAACAAAACG
>DASWHI010000157.1:0-12220 GCA_036398235.1 Burkholderiales bacterium | reverse complement strand
CCTGCGCAATTCACCACGATGCGGGTCCGGGGATTGCCTACGATGCCCGAGAGGCGGTAGGGCAGCTCCGCGTTGGGGCAGCAGATGCCGCCCGGAATGTTCATCTTCCGGTATTCGGCCAGGGGCCGCCCGTCGAGGATGACGAAGTCCTCGCCTGCGGCACGCATGCGCGCGAGCTCCTGCGCCGTCACGCGCGGCGTGCGGCAGGCGTGCTCGACCAGCTCACCGAAGAGCTTGCTCGGAACGTTGACGCCCTTGTAGAGCGCGTACCCCGCCGCCGCCCAGGCCGCGGTGCCGCCCTCGAGCACGGAGATGTCGGTGTAGCCCTGCGCCTCGAGACGCCTGGCCGCCCGCGCCGCCACGCCGAGCACGCCGTCGTCGCACAGGACGATGCGCACTGATTTCCTGGGCGCGAGCGCACCGATATCGAGCTCGAGCCGGCTGTAGGGTAGGGGCGTCGCGAACAGCAGGTGTGATTCCCCGAACTGACCGGCTTCACGCACGTCGAGCAGGGCGATCTCGCCGCCATCGCGCAGCAGATTCTTGAGTTGGTTCGCTGCAACCATCGTCATGGCGGGTAGTTTAGCAACCCCCTCCGCCGCTCCCGCGAAGGCGGGAGCCCAGGAAAGCCGCGGTAAAACCGATCAACCACCGACTGGATTCCCGACTTCTCGGGAATGACGTCTTAGGCAAGCGCGCAGGATTCCTCACCACCTAACGCCATACGAGGGGCACGCCGCTCGCGATCACCACCAGCGCGACGAAACGCTGGAACATGAGTTGATCGAGATCGGCGTGGATGCGGTTGCCGAGTACGACGCCGATGGCCATCAGCGGCAGCGCCGCCGCGCAGGCGATGAGCGCTTCGCGGTCAAAGGCACCGACCGCAATGTAGCCGGAAACCCGCAGGATGCCGAGCCCGAGCAGGATGGCCGCCACGGTCGCCCGAAACTGCGTCTTGGCGTGCTTGAGAAGATCGAGGTAGATGGCGAAGAAAGTCCCGGCATTGGACCCGAATATCGTTCCCACGAAGCCGCCGACGACGCCCGCCACCGGGACCACGGCGCGCAGCGGCAGCCGGATCTCCCACGGCCTCAGGGTGGCGAGGAGCGCCCACGTCCCGTAGGCGAGCACGAAGACTCCGAGAGCCTGCGCGAGCGCGCGGGCATCGAGCGTCTCGAAAAAGTACAGCCCCCCCAGAACTCCGGCGGCGCACCACGGCATGACCCGCCACAGGTCGCGCCAGACGACGTGGCGCACGTCGTGCCGCAGAATGGCGAGCGAGGAGATCAGTCCCAGGAACGCCACCATCGGCGCCACCGTCTTCAACGACATGATCCAGGCGAGGAGGGGGACGGTCACGCCGCCGAAGCCGGCGCCGCCGCGGATCGCGTACGACAGGATGACGACTACGGCGAAGAACGCGAGCTCGGGGAGGCTCAGCGTTTCCATCACTTGCTACGAGAAACGAGTGACGAGCAACGAGTCACTCATCACGCAGTCTACTTATGAGGCTCGCGCTTCGTGGGGCCGCCGCCGAGCAAGGCGGCGGTAGGACGGTGGTGCCTTCTCTGCAACGGGGACACCGGGCTCGGTTTTGACGAGGGTGCCGCCGCCGCGGGTTCGTAGGGCTTGGAGTAGTCGAAAGCGTGCGGGGAAGTCCTGGGAGGTGCGGGCTGCGCCTTGGCGTGCGGGTGCACCTTGGGCTCGTGGTGCGGCCGCGGGCGGTGGCGGTCCGCGCCGCGCTCATGGCGCGGCTCCCGCGGGCGCGCGGGATGGCGGCTTTCGGTCAGGGACTCCGGCGCGACGGCCCGGGGCAGCTTGCGCTTGAGCAGCCGTTCGATGTCCTCCAGGTACTGCATCTCGTCGGGGCCTACCAGCGAGATCGCCTCGCCCGGCAGCCCCGCGCGGGCGGTGCGGCCGATGCGGTGCACGTAATCCTCCGCGGTGTGAGGCAGCTCGAAGTTGATCACGTACGGCAGCTCCTCGATGTCGAGTCCGCGCGCCGCGATGTCGGTTGCGACCAGCACCGGCACCTTGCCTTGCTTGAAATCCTCGAGCGCCTGCATGCGCTCGGCCTGGGTGCGGTCGCTGTGGATCTCCTTCGCGGTGACGCCATCCTGCACCAGCTGGCGCGCCAGCCGGTTCGCGTCGCGTTTCATCCGGACGAAAACCAGCACCTGCCGCATGTCGCGTGAACGAATGAGGTGGACGAGCAGCGCGCGCTTGCGCAGGAGTGGTACCGGATAGACCTGGTGCGTAACGAGGTCGGGCGGGGCGTTGCGCGGCGCGACTTCCACCGTCACCGGAGCGTGCAGCAGCTCCTTGGCGAGCCTGCGCACCTCGTCCGGAAAGGTGGCGGAAAAGAGCAGGTTTTGCCGCTGCTTGGGCAGCACCGCCAGAATCCGCCTGATGTCGGGGATGAAGCCCATGTCGAGCATGCGGTCGGCCTCGTCGAGCACCAGGAACTCGACCCGCGACAGGTTGACGGTCTTTTGGTGCAGGTGGTCGAGCAGCCGTCCGGGAGTCGCAACCAGGACCTCTACGCCGGCGTGCAGCGCCTTCATCTGCGGGCCGATGTCCACTCCGCCGAATACGACCGTGGAGCGCAGCGGCAGGTACTTGCCGTAGGTCCTCACGCTTTCCTCCACCTGCGCGGCGAGCTCGCGGGTCGGCGTAAGGATCAGCACCCGTAGCGGATGCCGCGCTGGAGACAGGCTCGTATTGGCCTGGGGGGCGAGCAGCTGGAGCAGCGGCAACGCGAAACCCGCCGTCTTGCCGGTTCCGGTCTGCGCGGCGCCCATCACGTCGCGGCGTTGCAGGATGGGCGGGATCGCCTTGATCTGGATCGGCGTCGGCTCGCTGTAGCCCTGCTCGACGACTGCGCGCAGCAGCTCGGGAATCAAACCGAGTGCGGAAAAGGACGGCTTTGCGGCGGCGGGAGCGTCCTGCAGGGAAGGGGAGGTGCCGGCTGGATTCAAGGTTACAACAGCCGGCAGCGGCACTCGGGTAAGGTTCTAATCACTGAGCGTCATTATACCTTGCTGCACTGCGTCCCACCAACCGCCTCCCACCGCTCCCGGCCGGCCCGGACGTCATCGCGGGTCCGAAAACTGCCTCAAATTCAAAAATCTGGTAAATTTCATTCTGTACCGATCACCGGTGCAATGGAACCGATGCAGCGCATGGATATCGCGACCGAACTAGGAGCAGTGCAGCAGGGCGGTTACCCGCTGATCCTGACGCTCGACACGCACGGGGTGCCGCACCGCTGGATCAGCTGGCAGCACGCCTGCTACTACTACTCCAAGGACCAGGTCGCCTGGGCCATGGGAGCGCACGCGTTCACCGTATACGGCGGCATGAACCGCACGACCGGCCGGCGCTCCAGCATCACGGCGTCCAGCATCATCGCGATCAAGGGCAAGGCGATGGCGATGAAGTCCTTCAGCCAGGTGCCCCCCCTCAACAACCGGGAGCTCTTCCACCGCGACCGCCAGATTTGCGCCTATTGTGGCGGGCTGTTCCCGATCTCCAGGCTCACGCGCGACCACGTGACGCCGTTCTCGCGCAAGGGCAAGGACACCTGGATGAATTCGGTGACGGCCTGCCGCGCCTGCAACGAGCGCAAGGGCAATCACACGCCGGAGCAGGCCGGGATGGAGCTGATCTACCTGCCGTATGTGCCGAACCGCGCCGAATACCTGATACTCACCAACCGCCGCATCCTCGCGGACCAGATGGAATTCCTCGCGCAGCACGTTCCCGCGCAAAGCCGCCTGCGCCAGTCGGTCGCCTGAGTCGGGAAGAAAATCTTAGCGGCAAGCGGGCGACGCCAGCGCCTGCAGCACATCACCGGAGCGCGCGCTCTGGACGAACGCCGCCACATGCAAGTCGCCGGATTTCCAGCGCGGATCGAGGCTGAAGCGATGCTGTAGCCGGGCTTCGCCGCCGGGGTTAACGGGATAGGGGCCCGCTAGCTCCCGCACGACGAAATCGTGGCGCAGCCGTTTGCCCCTGTTCTCTCCGGCCGAGACGTCATTCGAAAGGTTGTTTTCATAGAGGGCCAGGTAGGCCTGGGCGCCGCCGCGCGCCGCGGTATCGGCGACCGTCGCAGTGCCGGTCACGCCGAGCCCGGCGGGCCCGTCCGTCTGCATTTGCAGGCTGATCCTCGCCGGCGCGGGCCCGCCGCCGAGCGCTTTCAGGCGTTCGCCGAAGTCGTCGAACACGGCGCCGCGCCGATAATCCCTTCCGTTCAGAAGCAGTTGCGGGGTGTACACCACGCGCGCCCGGTTGCGCAGGCTTGCCATCCGCTGGCGCTCGCTGAATTGAGCGCTGGAAAACGGGTCGGGCCAGCCCAGGTAGTTCCAGTAGTCCACATGGAATGCGAGCGTCACGACGCGCTCCGGCGTGATGCCGCGGCGCGGCAGCTCGCTCACCCAGCGGTCCGTGGGGGGGCAGCTATTGCAGCCTTCCGAGGTGTAGAGCTCGAGCAGCGCGACGCGCTGCGCGCCGCTTTCTGCGGAGCAGGTTGCCGCCTGTGTCGAGGTCGCAGCCAGAGCCATCATGATGGCGGCGACAAGCTGCGGGCCATTGCGGATCATGGGTGCATATACGTTCGCAGCCAGAGTTTGGTTGCAGGCGGCGCCGGGGGGCAGGGGGCGACCTGCTAGAATGCCGCTCTTATCCGTCACTCAGCGCCCGCCGCGCAACCACCACCGTGGAGTTGAACGACCTGGTCCGGGTTATTGCGATCTACGCGCTGCCGGTGATCTTCGCCATCACGCTGCATGAAGCGGCGCACGGTTATGTCGCCAAGCATTTCGGTGACATGACCGCTCATATGGAAGGGCGCGTGAGCCTGAATCCGTTGCGGCACATCGACCCGTTCGGCACGGTCGCGCTGCCGCTGATCCTCCTCGGGTTCGCCAAGCTCTTCGGTGGCGGCATCATCTTCGGCTGGGCCAAGCCGGTGCCGGTCAATTTTTCCAACCTTCGCCACCCCAAGCGCGACATGCTGTGGGTCGCGGCCGCCGGCCCCCTCAGCAACTTCGCGATGGCGCTCGGCTGGGGGGCGATGCTGAAGGTGGGCTTGTCGATGCCGGGAAGCACCTTCGCGCTGCCGCTCTCCCTGATGGGAGCAGCGGGCGTGTTCTTCAACATCATGATCATGGTGCTCAACCTCGTGCCGCTGCCGCCGCTCGACGGCGGACGCATCCTGGTGAGCCTGCTCCCCCATCGCCTCGCGTGGCGCGTAGCGCGCATCGAACCTTACGGCTTTCTCATCCTCATCCTCCTGCTCGTGACCGGCGTGCTCGGCGCGCTGCTGTGGCCGGCGATTGGCGCCTTGATGGCCGTGGTGGCCGGGCTGTTTGGCCTCCCAGTGAGCGATCTCTTCAGACTGACGAGCATCATCTAGATTCGGGGAGCCGGCCACGATGTTCGTCAATCGCGTATTGTCAGGCATGCGTCCGACGGGCGCGCTGCACCTCGGGCATTACCACGGCGTACTCAAGAACTGGGTGAGGCTGCAGCACGAGTACGAGTGCTTGTACTTCGTCGCCGATTGGCACGCCTTGACGACGCACTACGCCACCCCGGAGGTCGTCGAGCAGAACGTGTGGGATATGGTGATCGACTGGCTCGCCTCCGGAGTCGACCCCGCGCAGTCGACGCTATTCATCCAGTCCCGGGTGCCGGAGCACGCCGAGCTGCACCTGCTGCTCTCGATGGTGACGCCGCTCGGCTGGCTCGAGCGCATCCCGACCTACAAGGATCAGCAGGAGAAGCTGGTCGACCGCGACCTCGCGACCTACGGATTTCTCGGCTACCCGCTGCTGCAGGGCGCCGATATCCTCATCTACCGCGCGAATCTCGTGCCGGTGGGAGAGGACCAGGTGCCGCACATCGAGTTCACGCGCGAGGTTGCGCGCCGGTTCAACCATGTGTTCGGGCGCGAAGAGGGGTTCGAGCAGAAGGCGGAGGCCGCGATCAAGAAGCTCGGCGCCAAGCGCGCGCGGCTCTACCGCCAGCTGCGCACCCGCTTCCTGGAAAAAGGGGACGCGGATGCACTCGCCGCGGCGCGCGAGCTGGTCGAGGAGGCGCAGAACCTGCCCCTGGGCGACCGCGAGCGGCTGTTCGGCTATATCGAAGGCGGCGGCAAGGTGATTCTCTCCGAGCCGAAGGCGCTGCTCACCGAAGCCTCGAAGATGCCGGGGCTCGACGGGCAGAAGATGTCGAAGTCCTACAACAATACGATCGGCCTGCGCGAGGACGCCGAAGCGATCTCCAGCAAGATCCGCACGATGCCTACGGACCCGGCACGGGTAAAGCGCTCCGACCCCGGCACGCCCGAGAAATGCCCGGTCTGGCAGTTTCACCTGGTGTATTCGGATGAGAAGCGCAGGCAGTGGGTCCAGGAAGGCTGCCGCGGCGCGAAGATCGGCTGTCTGGAGTGCAAGCAGCCGGTGATCGATGCTGTTCTCGAGGAGCAGAAGCCGATACGCGAGCGGGCACAGCCGTACCTGGACGATCCGACGCTGGTGCGGTCGATCATCGCCGACGGCTGCGAGAAGGCGCGCAAGCAGGCGCAGGAGACGCTGCGAGAGGTGAAGGAGGTCATGGGCCTGAACTACAGCTAAATGCTGCTAAAACGGACAGCCGCGCTGCCGTTTTAGCTGCGCCCGTTCGAACGGACGGTAACCCGCCGTTCAACGCGCGCCCTGTGAATGCCCCCGCAGTCTCAAGTTACCGGAAATACTGTGAATTTCCACGAGGTATGGGTAGAATAGGCGAATGCCAGCATCGCCTCTTCCGGGCGGTGGCCCTCTGGCCTCTCGACCGGACGCAGTAACCGGCGGCTCCCGCCAGCCGGCAGGTAACGTCCCCCCCGAATTCCCGCAGCTTCCTCCGCGGCGCGCGCCGAAAGGACGGCCATGACCGAGCCCGCCGCCCTTCAGCCGATCGCAAAGGTCTACGGCGAGCCCGTGCTCGAGGTGCCGCACGACCTCTACATCCCGCCCGATGCGCTGGAGGTGGTCCTCGAGCAGTTCGAGGGGCCCCTCGACCTTCTGCTCTACCTTATCCGCAGGGAAAACATCAACGTGCTCGACATCCCGATGGCGCGGCTGACCGCGCAATACTTGGATTACGTCGAGCTCATGCGCGCCCGCTCGCTCGAGCTCGCCGCCGAGTACCTGTTGATGGCCGCTCTGCTGATCGAGATCAAGTCACGGATGCTGCTGCCGCGCCCGGCCGCGGGGACGCTCGAGGAGGACCCGCGGGCGGAACTGGTGCGGCGGCTGCTGGAGTACGAGCGGATGAAGCTCGCGGCGCAGCGCCTGAACGAGCTGCCGCAGTCGGGGCGCGACTACTCGATGGTGCAGGTGCTGTTCGACCAGGCCGTCGCGGAGCGGCTGCCGGATGTGAGGGCCGAGGACCTGCGGGCGGCGTGGCTGACGTTGCTCACGCGCGCGGCCATGAACCGGCATCACCGCATCACCCGCGAGCAGCTGTCGGTGCGCGAGCACATGACCCGCATCCTGCGCCGCCTGCACGATACGCGCTTCATCGAGTTCGGCAAGCTCTTCGACCCACGGCAGGGCATCGCGGTGCTGGTCGTGACCTTGCTGGCGGTGCTCGAGCTGGCGCGCGAAGGCCTGATCGAGGTCACCCAACAGGCGGCGTACACCCCGATCCACGTGAGACTGAAGACCGGCCACCTCACGGCCGTGGAATGACAGGAAAGAACGCATATGCCTACCCTCGATTCCGGACACATGAAGACCGTCGTGGAAGCCGTGCTCCTGGTGAGCCCCGAGCCGCTTCCGCTCTCGGAACTGAAAAAACTCTTCGATGAGGAGCCCTCGAGCGACGCGCTGCGCCGGGTGCTGGAGGACTTGCGCCGGGACTGGCAGGGGCGGGGCGTCGAGCTGACGCACGTCGCCTCGGGCTGGCGCTTCCGTGCGCGGCCCGAAATCCAGAAATTCATCGACCGCATCAGCCCGCAGAAGCCGCCGCGCTATTCGCGCGCGGTCCTGGAGACGCTCGCCATCATCGCCTACCGGCAGCCGTGCACGCGCGGCGACATCGAGGAAATCCGCGGAGTGGTGGTGTCGCCCGGAATCATCAAGGCGCTGGAGGCGCGCGGCTGGATCGACATCGTGGGGCACAAGGAAGTGCCCGGCCGCCCCGAATTGTTTGCGACAACCCGGGCGTTCCTCGACGACCTTAACCTGAGTTCGCTGGAAGAGCTGCCGCCGCTGGATGACCTGGGATCCCTGGTGGAGACGGTGCACGCCGCCGTGGCGCCGCCCGCCGTCACCGCGGAGCCGGATCCCGTGGTGGTGGAGGAATCGCGCCGCGTCGCCGCCTGAGACCGCGCACGACGGGGCCGGCTTAGCGGGCGGGCACCGCGGCGACGACCTCGATCTCGAGAAGGAATTCGGGCTCGACGAGCGACGTAATAACGAGGGTCGTGCTGGCGGGGCGGGTCTTCACGTGGGCAAAGCGCGCGTCGCGCACCTCGCGGAAGACCTTGGCCTGGGCGATATCGGTGAGATAGTTCGTGGTCTTCACGACGTTCTGGAATCCCGCTCCCACCGACTTGAGCACGGTTTCCAGATTGTCGTAGACCCTCTCGACCTGCTCGCGGAACTCCCTGCTCGCAAGCTGCCGCTGCGCGTTCACAGGAACCTGGCCCGACACGAACAGCAGCCGGCCGCCTTCCACCTCCACCACGTGGCTGTAGGATTTCGGGTCGTAGAAGTCGGACGGACAGCTGTAGCGGACCCTGAACTGGGGGGCGGTTTTGCCCGCTGCGGCTTGCCGGCTCGATGCGTGCGCGCGGCGGTGAACGGGACGTGGTTTCATGGGGCCTTCCTCCTGTCGTGGATGCGATGCGAGTGGCTGGAACGGCATTAGCCGGCCGGCTCGAGACGCGCCAGCACGCCGCGCGGATCGTCGGTCAACAGGTAGAGCAGCCCGTCGGGACCGTTGCGCACGTCGCGGATGCGTCCCAGCGTGCCCTTCAGCATCCGTTCCTCCGCGATCACTTTCTCGCCGTCGAGCTTCAGGCGCACCAGCATCTGATCGCGAAGCGCGCCGACAAAAAGGTCGCCGCGCCAGCGCGGAAACCGGTCTCCGGTATAGAACGCCATGCCCGAGGGCGCGATCGAGGGCACCCAATAGTGGAGCGGCTGCGCCATGCCGGCCTTGTGCGTGCCTTCGCCGATCCTCGTGCCGATCACGTACTGGACGCCGTAGGTGATCACCGGCCAGCCGTAGTTGACACCGGCGCGGATGACGTTGACCTCGTCGCCGCCTTGGGGCCCGTGCTCGTGCGTCCACAGGAGCCCCGTCTGGGGATGCAGCGCCGCCCCCTGGATGTTGCGGTTGCCAAGCGTGTATTTCTCGGGCTTCCAGCCCGGCTTTTCGACGAAAGGGTTGTCCTGCGGTACGCGCCCGTCGTCGTGCAGGCGGATCACGGAGCCGGCATGATCGTCGGGTTTCTGCGCGCGTTCCATCTCCCCGCGGTCACCGAGCGTGATATAGAGGAATCCAGCGCGGTCGAACACGAGCCGCGAGCCAAAATGCCGGCCAGCGCCTGATTTGGGCAGCTGGCGGAACAGGACCTGGACGTCTTCCAGCCGCCGTCCCGATAGCCTGCCACGCGCGACCTCGGTGCTCACGCCGCCTTCGCCGCGCGCCGCATAGGAGACATAGACCAGGCTGTTCTCTGCAAAACGCGGATGGATGGCGACGTCCATCAATCCGCCCTGACCGTGGGGCGTGATCGCTGGCAGGCCGGCAACAGGCTCGGCATCGAGCTTGCGGTCCTTGCCCACGATGCGCAGGCGCCCCGGGCGCTCCGTGACGAGCATGCGGCCGTCGGGCAGGAATGCGAGGCCCCAGGGGTGCTCGAGACCCTCCACCAGGCGCACCACCCGGAAATCGTGCGTCTCGCTCCGTACAATCTGCGCCTGCGCCGCGGGTCCGCCAACGATGATTGCGGCGGCGAGCGCGAGCGCCCCCGTGGAGAGGGCTGGAAACGGGCTGCGCGCCATCGGTATCGACAATTGCGATTGGAGTAGCGGCCGGCCACCGTGCCGCGGTGTTTCGCCGCCGGGCCCGCTACTTCTGGAAATGCGAGCGCGCCTTTTCGAACGCTTCGTGCATTTTCGCCCACGCATCATCGGCGCCGCGCATGAGGTCCACCCAGGCTTCGCCGGAGGCGGACTGGACGCGACGCATGTGCTCCAGCGCCTGATCGCGCTGGTGCCGGTACGCCTGCAGCTGCTTCTCGTACTCCGCGCGCGCGCCGGCTTGCGCCGCCTTTGCCTTGGACTCCCACTTGGCAACTTCGGCGTTCCACTGGTCAAGCTGTTTCTTGAGCTTTTCGACGTACTCGTCACGTTTGATCATAGGGCCTCCTGTCGATCGAATGGGTCGTTCGGGGACTCGTACAACCAGTCCTCGGCCCGTGCCAGCGGGTCGGCGACTGCGGTTTGCTCGATACGCACGCGCTTCATAGGGGAACCGGCCGGGTCTCGAATTCCAAGGTCTGCAGATCGCCGAAGATGTAGGTCGCGGGCGCGCTCACGCCCGCGACCGTCCCGGGATCAATTCTGAGGGTCACCCCCCCTTTGATGTTCGGGATGCGCTCGACGACGGCGCGGTGCTCATGGCCGTTGCATACGAGGTCGTAGTCGCCCGTGAGCGCCATGGCTTTGGCGTAGTGCGGGTAATGCACCATGAAAATCCGCCGTTGCGCCAGGTCGAAGGACCCGTCCTGGCCATAGTATTGCAGACGGTTCCTGGGCTCGTGCGCCCACTTCGACAAATAGTACAAATCACCCGCGTTGTTGCCGTGAATCAGGTGGATCGGCAATCCCAGTCCGACGATAGCGTGCAGCGTGGAAGGCGCCACCAGATCGCCGCAGTGCAGCACCGCCTGGGCGCCAAGCGCTTTCGCCTCCGCGACAGCCGCGGCGAGCGGCTCGCGATGGTCGTGGCTGTCGGAGACAATGCAGATTTTCAGACCTTACCTCCGCGGGCATTTTACCCGATGCGGTGCTAAGTTTTTTCTATGGTGGTATAACCTTTTTTTTGCGTCCGCCGCCCCGTGCGCGTTTAAAATCAACGCCGAAAAAGGGGGGTCATGATGTTCACCAGCAATCCGTTTGCCGAGCTCTCGGCTTCCCTACCGCACGCCGTCATGCAGACCTATGTCGTCATCATGATCGTCCTGGTTGCGGCAGGGACGCTGTTCGACATCCTACATAAGGGGAGCGCAAAGTATTTCTTCGATAACTGGCGGAAGTCGAAAAGCAAAGGGGCCAAGCAAATCGGCGGCGGCGAATGGGTGTCGCTCGTTATCAAAACCGGACTTGTAGACGTCCTGGCATCCGGGGAATTCTGCAACGCGCGTCGCCGGGTTGCGCATCTGCTGACGATGTATGGCTTCCTGATCTACTTCCTCACCACGGCCATCATGGTGTTCGGTTTCCCGACGGCCGCGACTCCGACGCCCCCCATCCTGCCGCAACTTTGGTGGATTGGCGGCTTGATGGTTTGCCTCGGCGGATACTGGTTCTGGTTCTTCATCCGGGCCGATGTCGCCGCTGAGGGCAGTTCGCCCTTTCGCATCATGCACGCGGATCTGTTCATCCTCTCGCTTCTGGGCAGCGCAACACTCGGCTTGATCTGGGCCTTCCTGCAGACGAGGGGCAGTTCCGGGGCCAACGTGTTCTTTGGCCTGTATATCATCGCCACGACGGTGCTGTTCGGATCGGTGCCGTGGTCCAAGTTTGCCCACATGTTTTTCAAGCCCGCAGCGGCCTTCGAAAAAAGGGTCTCCTACGCGAACGGATCCAGAAGCAACCTGCCCGCGCCCGCCGACAAACCCGAGCGGTTCGGCAGCGCCCGCGAACAACCCCGGCACTACTGATCAGCCCATCATCGGTCTTCATTACGGGAGATATCGAAAGCCATGCCCACATTCGTTTACATGACCCGGTGCGACGGTTGCGGACACTGTGTCGATATCTGCCCGTCAGACATCATGCACATCGACAAGACCTATCGCCGTGCCTACAACATCGAGCCGAACATGTGCTGGGAGTGCTACTCCTGCGTGAAGGCCTGTCCGCAACACGCCATCGATGTCCGCGGTTATGCCGACTTCGCCCCTCTGGGCCACAGTGTCCGGGTGCTTCGGGAA
>DASWHI010000156.1:0-4490 GCA_036398235.1 Burkholderiales bacterium | reverse complement strand
GCATGGGCGCGGCCGCGCGCTGGATGGAGGCACACGGCGTGCCGCCCCCCGCGCGCGGCGTGCGCGACACCGGCGAGCACGCGATGCTGGTCCCTCCCGCTGACGCCTGCGGCGCCTACGTCGGCTTCGTCGGTCCGGAGTAGCTGGGGTCGGCGGGGATCTAACCGTTACAGGACCGGCCGCCGCGCTGCGGAAAAATTCCGGCTCCAGTAGCGCTCGTTCAGGCTTGCGGTCGAGACTTTCTTGCCGCTTGACGGCGCGTGCACGAAGCGGTTGCTTCCGACATAAATTGCAACGTGCGAGTTGCGCTTGCCTTCCTCGTTGAAGAACAGCAGATCGCCAGGACGGATGTCCTTCCTGGGGACGGCGCGGGAGTTCGCCCACTGTCCCGACGTGCTTCGCGGCAGGCGCATGTTGGCTCGGGCGTAGCTGTACTGCACGAGCCCGCTGCAGTCGAAACCTCGCGGTGAATTGCCGCCGGCGCGGTACGGCTTGCCCTGCATCTCGAGCGCGTGCCGGGCGGCACGGGTGCCGGCGTCCGCCGCGGGTTGCTTCGGCGCGGACGAGCAACCACCCAGCGCAAACACGATCAGCCCGAAGGCGGCAAGGGATAACCGATCAATCCGCATAGGGCGTCAGTATTGAATGGGCAGTCGGCAGCGTCAATGACTCATGCCACACCAGGCGCCCGGCGGAGGGGCAATAGACAAAATTGGTGTAATTTGTGCAACAGGCACGAGGATCCCTCCACGGGACGGACCACTGAGGTCCATCAAGCGCCTTAACGCGGGAACCCGCGCGGCCGATTACAGGCATAGCGGACCGGCTCCCGGAAATACTTGTCATCCCGCGGTCACCGGCACCTCAACACAAATTCGTTCACTGGAACTCCGTGTTCACGATGCGCGGCATCACGGGCCAGGTCTCCAGGTAGAAGTAGACCCGGCCGATTTCGCGGCCGTCGGTAGTTTCCACCTGGACCTTCCATGGCCCCGGCTGATAGTTCGTCTTCACGCCATAGCCGCGGAACCCCTGCTCGCGCCCGCCGACGATTTTGATGGGAATCGTGTCCTGCAGGGCCCAGCGCCGGCCCTCACGCCTCCTCCAGTACCAGCGTATCCGCACCTCATCGGAGAAGCGCGCGGGCGAGAAAATACGGAAGTATACGTACACCTTGTCGCCAGGCTGCGCGCGGAAGAGCTGATCGCCGTTGTGCCAGAAGCGCCACCACGGCCGCTCGTAGCTGAGGCGGTAGCCTTCCTCGGTGCGCTCCACGTTGTGATAGATGCCGATGAAGGGAATGGAAAGCGGCACCGGCGGGATCACCCGCAGGAGGTAGGACGCGAGAAAGCCCACGAGCACGCACCCCACGGGCAGCAGGATCTGCCGCCGCGCCAGCGCGAAAAGCTCGGGCTTGCGGGCCCGGATCCACCACGCCGCCGCGGCGGGCGGCAGGCAGCCGGCGAGCATCGACAGCAGGAACACGCCGAGGCCGATCGAGCCGGCAACGATCGGCACCACGGCGGCGGAGAACGCAAAGAAGCACAGGGCGAGCAGCGCGAACTTAACGTGCAGGCCGAGCGCCTTGAAGCGCCTGGATTCGTTGGCGATCAGGAGCGTTATGAGGAACGCGAGGAACCCGAAGGACACGAGCAGCGACGAGCTCTTGAAGAAGAAGATGGCATAGAGGTTCATCAGCGCGCCCAGGGCGAAGTGGATGACCGGGGAGCGATATTCGTAGTACCAGCGCTTCGGCGCGGGCATCGTCGCGAGCTCGGGCAGCGGCGCTCCCTGCGCGAGGAACATGTGCAGCATCACCGCGGTGACGGCGAGGAGGTACAGCACCTGCTGGCCGATTGTGAGCCAGGAGTCGATGCTCCCGGCGGTCAGGATGTCGAAGCCGAAGCCGCCGGCGAAGAAAATGGCCGCGACCTCGCGCTGGTTCTGTTCAAAATAGAGCTTGAGCCGCTGCAGCGCCCCGGCCGGCGCCGCGATCGCGTCAGGCTGCGTCATGGGTGGAGCAGGCGCCGGACGAAAAGGTAGAAGGCCCAGCCCTTGACCAGCCAGCCGCGCAGCTTCGGGGACGACGCCAGCAGCGTGGCCGCGATCCCGGCGCCGAGCAGCAGGGGCTCGGCGGACGCGCGCCGCATGCCCTCCACCGCGGTGGCAAGTTCGCCGCGCTGCGCGGTCGAGCGCGCGATGAGCGCCGTGCGCCGGCGCGCCAGTGTGTCGAAGAATGCTCTCACTCGCGCGGCTCCAGCGCTTTGACGTCCCGATCGAGCTCGGTAAGGCTCGCAGCGAAGGGAAGCACTCTTGCCTCGCGCCGCACCCGCCAGCCGATGAACGCCGCGGCCGCGGCGAACGCGAGCGCGAGGCCCGCCGCCACCGCCACGCGGTGCTCCGAGGGCACCGCCATGACCAGCGCCGCGGCGCCGAAGCCGAGCGCCAGCGCGGCGAGCAGGATCGCCGACACCGCGCCGATCATGATCAGCACGAGGCGCGCGAGGACCTCCTGCATCTCGACGCTCAGCAACTCGAGCCGGGTGCGCGCCAGCCCGAGAACGGTGGCGAGCAGCGCCTGCGCGGATTGGATCAGGCCCATGGCTACTTCCGTCCGAGCAGCAGCCCGATGAGCAGACCCACGCCTGCGGCAATGCCGACGGCGGCCCACGGGTTGCTCCGGACCTGCTCGTCGATCTCGCTGGCGGCCTCGCGGGCGCTGTCGCCCACATCGCGCAGGTGCTCGCCGGACTCGGCGGCGGCGGCCCGCATCAGCGCTTCGGCATCGCGCACCATGGCGCGCAGCTCAGCCAACAACTTCTCACTCGGTGCGGCATTCATTTTGCATCCCCCAAGGTGGCACGCCGATAGTATATTCAACCGATGGAATCGAAACCGTCAAGGATCGGGGACGTTACCCCCTAGAACATCGACGAAGCTCTGGCCGAGCTGAAGGCGAATGGGATCCCGCTGCTCGACCCGGAACCGCGCATCGGTCATGCCGGCTGCCGCATTGCGTTTATCGATCCGGAGGCGACGGAGAACTGCCTGATCGAGCTCGCGGAGCTGCCGCAGAGGCATCACGTCAATAATCCCTCGCTCTCGAAGCGCAAGTAGAGCTCGCGGCACGCCCAGGCATCGGTGGCGGCGTAGTTGATCTGCGCCGACGAGAGGCGCGGCGCCGCCCAGTTGGAGGTGCGGTTGCCCTTGGGAATGCGGAACCCGAGGAACATTCCGGCGAGATTGCGCACGCCGGTCTGGCCGAGGCCGCGGCGGCGCGCGACGACGCCGAGATCGAGCGTGTTCTCCACGGTGAAGGGAAAGACCAGCTTGAGCTGGCGCAGATCGTAGGCGAGCCCGACGCCGGCCTTGACGATTTCCGGTTTCGCCAGCAGCTCGACGAGGGCGGGGAAGACGTCCAGTCGGCTCAGCTGGAACAGGTACACCGCCCGCGCCGTGGCGGCCTGGACGAGGCAGGGCAGGTGGCGCTCGCCCTTCGCGAACGAAGGGCGCGTCTCCGTATCGAGCCCGACGACGCGCTCCTGCCGCAAGTCCGCCCGCGCCTGCTCGAGGTCCTTCAGCGTTGCCACCAGTGACACCGCACCGTCATAGCGGCGGATCGGCAGGTTCGCCAGGTCTTCCTTGGAGATGCTTCGCATCAGGGGATACAGTTGAGCGTGAAGAGTCATGAATTGTACGGCGAAAGTGATGATTGATCCCGGTGCCCATAGCGCGTATAAGCGATTCCGGAGTCGTTAAGGAGCGCGGACCGGGGACGAAAACGTCGTGAAGCGCGTCCTTTTTTCCGTGGTGCTTCTCTTGCTCGCGCTCGGCGCAAGGGCCGAGCCGGCGGTGCGAGTAGTGGCGACCGATCCGGACCCCGATGCAACGCTCGGGCGGGACGAGACGTTCTTTGTGCGCATCGAGTTCACGACCGATGAACCGCTCAGCATCTGGGCGCGTCCGTATTTCCAGGGCAAGCAGGTGCAGAAGGCAAAGAGCAACGCGTCGCTGTGGCACACCGGCGCGGGCCACGCGCTCGGCTGGTTCTCGCTCGACGGCGCCGGCGCCGTGGACGAGGTGCGCATCAAGCTGGGTGGAGGCAAACCCTTCCGCGAGTGGGAAGCGGCGAGCTATGCGGTGAGACTCACCGGTACCGGGCTGCCCGCTGCGCGACGGAGCCGGCCGGCGTGGGTGGAGGAAATGCTGGCCGAGGAGAAGGAGCGCTACCAGCAGGCTTACGAGCAGCGGATGAGCGAGCCGGTTACGACCGGGAGCATGCTGTTCATGTCGTTCTTCATGGCCGGGGTGCTCGGGCTGCTGCTGGTGGGTGCCGGGGCGCCGTTATGGGGCCTGTGGAAATGGCGCGGCGGCTGGCGTATCGCGGCCGCGGTTCCGGCCCTCATGATGGCCTTCGTCATCGGGCGGTTCGTGGTGGACACCGCGCGCGACCCGACTTCCCACAACTTGTGGCCGTTCGAGATCCTGAT
>DASWHI010000155.1:0-2658 GCA_036398235.1 Burkholderiales bacterium | reverse complement strand
GGGTGCACGCCCTTCATCACGGCTTCCTTCACCGCCATGCGCGTGTCCTCGTGCAGGTAGCGCCGGTCGCCGCCGTCGTCGTAGTCCTCGGGACGCCCGTCGGAGAGGATCAGCAGCAGGCGGCGCCGGCTCTCGATTCCCTCGAAGCGGGCGGTGGCGTGGCGGATCGCCGCCCCCATGCGCGTCGCGAGCCGCCCGGACATTCCGCCGATCTGGCTGCGGACGTCGTGGGAGAGCGGCTGCTCGAAGCCCTTGATGGTGTAGTAGCTCACGTTGTCGCGATACTTGGAGCAGAAGCCGGCGATTGAATAGGCGTCGCCCACCTCCTCCAGGCTCTCTGCGAAGAGCAGCACGCCCGCCCGCACCCGGTCGACCAGCCGCCCCCCGCCCTCGGGCAGGTGCTGCATGATGGAGGTGGACATGTCGGCGAGCAGCGTCACGGCGATCTCGCGCTGTCGCATCTCGCGCCGCCGGTAGATCGCGGGCTTGGGCGAGCGCCCGGCCTGCCGCTCGACGACGTAGCTCACCACCGCGTTGAGATCCATGTCGTCGCCGTCGAGCTGGCGCAGCTGCGGCGCGAGCCGCGTCGGCTTCTGCGCCTGGATCGCCTTCTTCAGGCGCTTCAGGGCGGCCGCGTACTGGTTCATCAGCCGGTTGGTCTCGGTAATGTTCGATTCGGCGAGCTTGCGCTCCTGCACCCAGCTCCAGTTGCGCTTGTAGCGCGCCTCGCGGTAATCCCACTCGGGGTACGCGATCCCCTTGTCGGACGAGCCCGCGTTCCGCCGCTGCTCATCCGAGCGCCCCGAGGCGCGCGTCGAAGCGCCGCTGGAATCGCCGAAGCCCGCGATCTCCTGGCGCTTGCCGCCGTCGCGCTCGTCGCCGCTCTCCGCGTTCTGCGGCGTCTCGTTTTGCTCCTCGCCCCCGTCCTGCGGCCGCTTCTCGCCCTCGGCGCCGGACTGGGTCTGCTGCCGCTGCTCGTCCTCGTTCTGCTGCGGGTGTGCGAGCCGCGTGGTGTTGGGACCGCGCCCCGGCAGGTACGCCGCGTGGAACGCCTCGAGGTCAGACACCGGCGGCAGGCCCTCGGCAGTGTAGATCGCGGTGGCGATGCGCCACGCATCCGCCACGGTGGCCGCGGGGTGAAGCAGCGGCGCGAAGCGCTCGTCCCGCACCCCGTCGTTGCCGTACTGGTCAATGCGCGCCGCCAGCAGGGCCTGCTCGATGCTCGATACCGCCAGGCCGTAGTAGACGCCGGTTTCCGGATGGCGGGCGCCCGAGCGCGCGGT
This sequence comes from Burkholderiales bacterium, assembly GCA_036398235.1. Lineage (GTDB taxonomy): Bacteria > Pseudomonadota > Gammaproteobacteria > Burkholderiales > SG8-41 > SG8-41. The sequence continues at coordinate 1,375 of DASWHI010000155.1, read as the reverse complement.
GGTGATCATCCGCTGCAGGTAGTTCGGAACCAGCTGCTGGATGCGGAAATCCACCCGCAGGTCCTCGCACAGGTCGAAGATCAGCTGGAAGCGCAGCGCATCGTCGCCGTAGCGTGCGTAGAGTGGCGCCCACGACACCGGTCCCGCGTCGGGAAAATCCACGCCCGCCAGGCCGAACAGTGCCTTCATCGCCGGGCGGTCGAAGGTGCCGTAGCGCATGTGGCCCGCCGCGTGCAGGGCCGCCAGCACCGCCTCGTCGCGGTTGGGCATCACCGCCGGGAAATAGATGCCGCGGCCGTCGGTCTCGACGAACGGCCGCCCCTTCTCCGGCGACCAGCTGCCTTCCTTGAGCTCGAAGCCGCGGCCATACCAGACGTCGAGCAGCATGGTGAGCAGGCGGTTGCGGTCGGCGAGCCGGAAGCCGGGCAGCTGGTCGAGGAGGAGTGCCAAGCTCTCCTCGGACTCGAGCCGGAAATAGGCTTCGCCGCGCGCGCGCCCCGATTGCATGATGTCGGCGCCGCGCAGCGCCCACGGCAGGATCGCCTGGGCTCCCAGCAGGTTGCGAACGCGGATTCCGCCCGCGAGATAGGTTGCGAGCAGGAGTTTTCTTGTCTCGAACAGCTCCTCGGCCGGCTGCGTGAGCTGCTCGATCCCGGTGATGCCCTGGCGCCCCGAGAGATCCACCACCGGCGTCGTGAAATAGGCGCAGCCGCTGTCGATCTGGCGTTCGCACCACACGAAGCCGATCTCGGCCCAGCGTCGCTCGCCGGCGTGCCCGAGCGAACCGTAGGCGCGCGGCAGGTTCGCCATGAAGCCCTCGAGCGCGCGCCACGCGCCGCGCCAGCGCGCGAACTTCAGCGCCTGCTCGGTCCACTGCGCAACGGTCTCGGACACCCGCTCCGCCTCGCGGCTACCGCGGATGAAGGCCTTGCCGGCTTCCCGGTCGTAGTCGTAGAGCCTGCGGCAGGCGGCGATCCAGGCGCGCGTCGCCTCCTCGCCGTGCGGGCGGATCTGCGGCAGCACCTGCTCGATCTCGCGGTACGCGAGCGTGCTCGCGTCGCGCAGCTGCACGAGCTGCTCTTCGATCGCCTGCTGTCCGGTGCGGGTGGTCAAGTGCCGAAATGCGCCTGCACGATCTCCATCAGCGCTTCGGCGAGCTCCTCGTCGTCGGTGATGGGGTTCACCATCGCCACCTGGCAGGCGGCGACGGGGTCGAGGCCGGCGTTCATCATGCTGGCGGCGTAGACCAGCGCCCGCGTCGAGGCCGATTCCTCCAGCCCGTGGTCCTTCAGCAGCCGCGCCTTGCGCCCCGCGGTCACCAGCAGGTGCGCCAGCTCGGGCGAGATGCCCGGCGACTCCTTCAGGACGATCCTGC
>DASWHI010000154.1:0-3565 GCA_036398235.1 Burkholderiales bacterium | reverse complement strand
GGCGTGCGTCGGTCCGGCCGCCGGGGTGGAGTTCAAGGCGTTCGTGGACAACATGCACGAGCTGCCGGATATCGACGCCATCGCGCGGGGCGAGAGCGCGCAGGTGCCGCGCGGCATCGACCTCCAGTACGGCGTCGCGGCGGCGCTGGTGCGGCGCGCGGTCCAGGTGCGGGACATGCCGCACGCGGCGGTGGTGCATGGCCACATCCTGAAGTACGCCAAGTGTTTCCCGCAGCGGGAGATGGGCGTGATGCTGGTGACGGACCTGCACCGCTCGATCGGCAGGCCGCTCATCGCGGTGCCGGAATTCTCCGAATGGGCGGCCAGCATCACCGATCTCATGCTCTACGACCTGAAGCTCGCGCAGACGCATTGAGCAAAATCCCCGACATTGCGACCAAGCTGGGAGCGGCGCGCACGCGCCTGATCCTGGAGCGCCCGTTCATCGGCGCGCTCGTCATGCATCTCCCGCTCGTCCCGGTCGCGGCGGGACGCTGCGAGACCGTTGCCACCGACGCGCGCGCGCTCTATTACAACCCCGCGTACATCGCGGCGCTGACGCTGGCCGAGGTCCAGTTCGTGCTCGCGCACGAGGCGATGCACTGCGCGCTGGGACACTTTGCCCGCCGCGCCCACCGCATGCGCCGGCGCTGGGACGTCGCTTGCGACCACGCCGTCAACCTGCTGCTGGTGGAGGAGGGGTTGCGGCCGCCGCGAGGCGCGCTCGCCAATGCCGATTTCCGGGGAATGTCCGCAGAGGAGATCTACCCGCTGATTCCGCCCGAGCCGGTGGAAAGCACGCTCGATCGCCACCTGTTCGACGGGTACGAAGCGGATTCCCATCCGGGCGCACTGGGCACGGACGGAGAAGAGCGCCCGCTCGATTTCGGACACGCCGTCCTGCCGGCGCCCGACGCCGGGCTGGGCGAGCGCGCGGAGCTCGCGCGGCGCTGGCAGAGCCGCACCGTCTCCGCCGCCCAGCAGGCGCGGCGCGCAGGACGTCTCGCGGAATCATGGTTGCGACGGGTCGACGGGATGATCCAGCCGCAACTGCCGTGGCGCATGCTGCTGGCGCGCTATCTCGTGAGCACGGCGCGGGACGATTACAGCTTCCAGCGGCCGCCGCGGCGCGAAGGCGATGCGCTGCTGCCGCGCCTTGCGAGCGGCGAGGTGGATCTGTGCGTCGCGCTCGACACGAGCGGCTCGATCGGCGCGGAGGAGCTCGCGCAGTTCGTATCCGAAGTCGACGCCATGAAGGGACAGATCCGCGCCCGCGTGACGCTGCACGCCTGCGACGAGCGGCTCGATCCCCGCGGGCCGTGGGAATTCCAGCACTGGGAGCCCATCGTGCTGCCACCCGCGATCGGGGGCGGAGGCGGCACCCGTTTCGCGCCCGTATTCGACTGGATCGCGGCCGGGCCCCGGCGGCCGGACCTCCTGCTCTATTTCACCGACGCCGAGGGCGAGTTCCCGCGCCATGCGCCCGCTTTCCCGGTGATCTGGCTGGTGAAGGGCAGAGGCAGGGTGCCGTGGGGCGAGCGCATTCAGCTCAACTAAGAATGGTCTGATCAAGTGTGGGTACGTCATTCCCGCGAAGGCGGGAATCTAGAGATGTCGGAGAGTTACTGGGTCCCCGCCTCCGCGAGGACGACGTCATTTTCCTCCCTCTTTTTTCTCCTTGCGGCGGTCAGTGCGGGCGCGGCGACGCTCGCGCCGGGGGATCATGAGCTCACCTTGATCCACGAGCAGCTGTACCGCAGCTACATCGTGCACGTGCCGCCGCAGGCCCGCGGCAGGAAACCGCTGCCGGCGGTGCTGAATTTTCACGGCGGCGGCGCGCACGCCCAGGCCCAGAAGCAATACTCGCGCATGGATGCGGCGGCCGACCGCGAGGGTTTCATCGCCATCTATCCCAACGGCAGCGGCGGCATCGGGGGCCGGCTGCTCACCTGGAATGCCGGCGCCTGCTGCGGCTGGGCGGCGGCGAGCCGCGTCGACGATGTCGGCTTCGCGATCGCGCTGCTCGACGATCTTGCCGGGCGCGTGGCGCTCGACAAGGGGCGGGTATACGCGACCGGACTGTCCAACGGCTCGATGATGGCGTACCGCCTTGCAGCCGAGGCTGCGCACCGGATCGCGGCAGTAGCGGGCGTGGCCGGCGCCATGACATTGCCCAGGTTCGCGTTCGCGTTGCCGGTGCCGGTCATGCATATCCACAGCGTGGACGATGAGCGCGCGCTCTACGACGGCGGGCTCGGCCCGGCGTTTCCCTTTACCAACACCCGGGTCTTCCACGCTTCAGTGGACGCCATGCTCCAGAAGTGGATTGCCCGCGACGGCTGCCCCACGAAAGCGCAAGTCGCGGAGCCGGTGCGCGGCCGGCCCGGGCAAGCAGACGCCGCACACACGGCGACCCGCTTTGCCTACCGGCCATGTCGCAATGGAACCGAGGTCGTGCTGTGGAAGCTCACCGGCGCCGGTCATGTGTGGCCGGGCGGCGTGCAGGACTATCTGCCGTGGCTGCTCGGCCCCGGCACGACGGTGATCGACGCCAATTCCGAGATGTGGCGCTTCTTTTCCCGCTTCCGCCGCCGGCCGCAGTGACCATGCCGGATCGTTACTCGTTGCTCGTTCCTCGTCGCTCGTCACTCTTCGGCGCCGCGGCCGCGGGCAACTTGTACGGGCTGCGGTCCTCCAGCTCGTCGACATAGCGTTCGGTTCCGCGCGCCTCGCGCGCGAGAAACTGCCCGACCGCCGCGGCGAACTCCGGATGGGCGAGCCAGTGCGCCGAGCAGGTCTCGACCGGCATCAGCCCGCGCGCGAGCTTGTGCTCCCCGCGCGAGCCGCCTTCGAACGTCGCAATGCCGCGCGCGATGCAGTATTCGATGACCTGGTAGTAGCACGTCTCGAAGTGCAGCGCGGGATGATGCTGCAGCGCGCCCCAGTGTCGGCCGCACAGCCGGTCCGCGACGCGGACATTGAGCGAGGCCGCAATCGGGACGTCGTCGCGCTCGGCAACGATCAGGACGAGGTGCCGGGGCAGCGCGGCCCCGATGCGGCAGAAGAATTCGAGGTTGAGATAGGGCGTGGAGCGGTGCTCGCGGTAAGTCTGGCGGTAGCACCGGTGAAAGAATGCCCAGTCCCGCTCGCGGATCTCGTCGCCTTCCAGCCAATTGAAGCGGATGCCGGCCGCGACCGATTTGCGGCGCTCCTGCTTCACCTTCTTGCGCTTGTCGTGGCTAAACCCGGCAAGAAACGCGTCGAAACTGGCATAGCCCTGGTTCGTCCAGTGAAACTGCACGGTGGTGCGCGGCATCATCCCCTGCGCGCACAGGCGCTGCGCTTCGGGGCGCGTCGGAAACAGGCAATGCAGCGAGGAGACGCCGAGCTTTCGCGCCAGTTCGAGCGCCGCCCGGATCAGAGTGTCCTGGTCCGCGTCCGCCGCGGCGAGCAGCCTCGCGCCGGTGACCGGCGTGAACGGGACGGCGCAGAGCAGCTTGGGATAATAGGCAAACCCGTGGCGGTGGTAGGCATCCGCCCACGCCCAGTCGAACACGTACTCTCC
>DASWHI010000153.1:0-7730 GCA_036398235.1 Burkholderiales bacterium | reverse complement strand
GCGTCGCGCAGCAGCCGGCCGGTGGGCGAGTCGTTGACGTAACCGGTGCCGCCGAGGCACTGGATCGCCTCGAGCGCCATCCACGTCGCGCGCTCGGCTGCGAAGAGTATGGCGCCGGCCGCGTCCTTGCGCGTCACGCTTGCGGCATCGCACGCGCGGCCGACCGCGTAGACGTAGGCGCGGCAGGCGCTTGCCGTCACGTACATGTCGGCGAGCTTGCCCTGCATCAGTTGGAACTCCCCGATGGGCTGGCCGAACTGCTTGCGTTGATGCAGGAACGGCAGCACAGCGTCGAGGCAGGATTGCATGATGCCAAGCGGACCCGCCGCAAGCACAGCGCGCTCATAGTCGAGACCGCTCATCAGCACCTCGGCGCCCTGGCCGGGCGTTCCGAGCACGTTTTCTTCCGGCACCTCGCAATCCTCGAACACGAGCTCGCAGGTATTGGAGCCGCGCATGCCGAGCTTGTCGAGCTTTTGCGCGGTGGAGTAGCCCTTGCAACCCTTCTCGACGATAAAGGCCGTGATGCCGCGCGTGCCGGCCGCGGGGTCGGTCCGCGCGTAGACGACCAGCACATCGGCGTCGGGCCCGTTGGTGATCCACATCTTGGTGCCGTTGAGCACGTGGCGGCCGCCGCGTTTCTCGGCGCGCAGCCGCATGCCCATCACGTCCGAGCCGGCGCCAGCTTCGCTCATCGCGAGCGCGCCGACGTGTTCCCCCGAAACCAGCTTGGGGAGATGCTGGAGCTTCTGGCGCTCGTTACCGTTGCGGCGGATCTGGTTGACGCACAGGTTGGAGTGCGCGCCGTAGGAAAGCCCGACCGCAGCCGAGGCGCGGCTGACCTCTTCCATCGCGACGATGTGCGCGAGGTAGCCCATGTGGGTGCCTCCGTATTCTTCCTCGACCGTGATCCCGAGCAGCCCGAGCTTTCCCAGCCTGGGCCAGAGGTCGCGGGGAAACTCATTGCTACGGTCGATCTCCGCCGCCCGCGGGGCGATCTCGCGCGCCGCGAAGCCGCGGACTGACTCGCGCAGGATGTCCATCGACTCGCCCAGCCCGAAGTTCAGTTCCGGCAGCATGGCGTTACCCCGATCGCGAGCGGCGTGGAGGCGGGAGATGATCTGAGCTGATCAATCTAGGGGACAAGAGCATGACAAATATTACGTTTACGTTAACGTAAGCTATAGGTCTGCCGTATCCAGTCGACTTGTGCCAGCTTTCGGGCCACCCCCATCCGTCTCGCCCCGGAGCAGCCGCCGGCACTGATTGGCAAAGAAGTCGATTTCGCTCAGCATCACTTCGATGTCCTCCCGCTGCTGTTCGAGGCGGGCGCGCCGCCGCTCCAGTTTGGCGAGGAACTGCTCGAGTTGCTTGTGCTCATCTCGCGAAACGTCGTACAGCTCGAACAGCTCGCGGATCTCGGCGAGTGAGAACCCCAAACGCTTGCCTCGGAGCGCGAGCTTGAGGCGCACGCGGTCTCGCGCGCTGAACACGCGCGTAGTGCCTTCGCGTGCGGGGCTGATCAACCCCTGGTCCTCGTAGAACCGGATGGTGCGGGTGGTCACGTCGAATTCCTTGGCGAGTTCTGAAATCGTAAAAGTCGTGGCCATTGTGCTCCGCAACATCAACCTGTAGAATATCAATGGGTTAGCGTATACTACGTTTACGTAAACGTCAATCCCGCGATAAGGATCAACAAATGGCCGAACACAAGGCGCAGCCGGGACCCCAGGCGTTCGACGCTTCCCAGCTCGCAAGCCTTTACTCCGACATCGCCGGGAAAAGCGCGCGGCTGGTCACGCAATTCCTCGAGCGCAGCCGAAACGGCATGCCGGGCGTCGCCGACGAGCTCGGCATCGCGCAGGCCTTCTTCGAGGCGTGGGCGAAGCTGCTGGCGGACCCGTTCAAGCTCGCCGAGGCGCAGATGAAGCTCTGGCAGGACCACATGTCGTTGTGGCAGCGCTCGATGCTGAAGCTGATGGGACAGGAAACGACGCCGGTCGCGCAGCCGCACCAGGGCGACCGCCGCTTCAGGCACGAGGACTGGGAGCAGAATTTTCTCTACGACTACATCAAGCAGTCCTACCTGATCGCCGCCCGCCACCTGCACCAGACGCTGGGCCAGGTCGAGGGGCTCGATGGGCGGACCTCGAAGAAGGTGGACTTCTACACCCGCCAGTACATCGACGCGCTGTCGCCAAGCAATTTCCTGCTCACCAATCCCGAAGTGCTGCGCGAGACGGTGGCGAGCGGCGGGCAGAGCCTGGTCAAGGGACTGAACAACCTGCTCGAGGATCTGACGCGGGGCGGGGGCGACCAGGTCCGCCTGCGCATGACCGACGAGAAGGCGTTCAAGCTCGGCATCAATATCGCCACCACGCCCGGCAAGGTCGTGTTTCAGAACGATCTGATGCAGCTGATCCAGTACTACCCGGCGGACGGACCGGTGTTCCGGCGCCCGCTGCTGATCGTGCCGCCCTGGATCAACAAGTACTACATCCTCGACCTGCGCGACAAGAATTCGTTCGTGAAATGGGCCGTCGAGCAGGGCCACACGGTATTCATCGTGTCGTGGGTCAATCCCGACGAGACGCTCGCCCATAAGCGCTTCGAGGACTACCTGGTCGAGGGCATGCTCGCGGCGCTTGAAGCAATCCAGAAGGCGACGGGCGAACGGGAGGTGAACGTCATCGGCTATTGCCTGGGCGGCACGCTGCTCGCCTGCACCCTGGGATATCTCGCCGCGAAACGGGACGCACGCATCGCGTCGGGGACTTTTTTCGCCTCGATGATCGACTTCGAGGAAGCCGGGGAGCTGGAGGTGTTCGTCGACGAGCAGCAAGTGGCGGCGCTCGAGAAGCGCATGCAGGCGCGCGGCTATCTCGAAGGGTCCGAGATGGCGACGACATTCAACATGCTGCGGGCGAACGACCTCATCTGGTCGTTCGTGGTCAACAACTACCTGCTTGGCCGCGACCCGTTTCCGTTCGATCTCCTCCACTGGAACTCGGATTCGACCCGCATGCCGGCGACCATGCACAGCTACTATCTGCGCAATCTCTATATCAAGAACCTGCTGGTGAAGCCGGGCGGCATCGAGTTGGCCGGCGTGGCGATCGATCTCGCCCGCGTCCGCACGCCGCTCTGCTTCATTTCAACGCTGGAGGACCATATCGCGCCATGGCACTCGACCTATGCGGGGGCGAAGCTTTTTCCCGGCCCAGTGCGTTACGTGCTCGGGGGTTCCGGGCATATCGCCGGCATCGTCAATCCGCCCGCCGCGAACAAGTACTGCTATTGGACCAATCCCAAGCTGCCGGATGGTCCGGAGCAGTGGCTGAAGGGCGCGTCGCAGCATCCTGGCTCCTGGTGGCCCGACTGGGCGGGTTGGGTCGCGCAGTATGGCGGCGGCAAAGTGCCGGCGCGGATTCCCGGCGGGGGGAAGCTCAAAGCGATCGAGGACGCGCCGGGCTCCTACGTTAAAATGCGGGTGGATAAGCACTAGCTGGCGGCTCGCAACGCGCCCGCTTGGAGGGGGGCAGTGAAATCAACGTGTTTTCTGGTTGTTGCGGCGATAGTGACCGCTTACTCCGCCGGATGCCTTCAGGGCCTACATCGGCGCCGAATTCAAAAAAAGGCAAAGCTTGCGCGCGAAGCGGGCATCAGGATCGCGTGAGCGCTGGCTAACGGGGGTCGGTGACTAGCTGTGCAGATCGCCGGCCGCACTTTCCTCGTTACGGGCGGCGCCTCGGGTCTCGGGGCGGCGACGGCGCGCAGGCTCGCATCGGCCGGGGGCAACCTGGTGATCTGTGATATCGGTGCGGAGCAGGGAACGAAGCTCGCGGCCGAACTCGGGCAGCGCGCAACGTTCTTTGCCGCTGACGTTACCGACGAGTCACAGGTCGCGAAAGCGGTCGCCACCGCGCGGGGGAAGTTCGGGGCGCTGCACGGCGCCGTGAGCTGCGCGGGCATTGCGCCGGGCGAACGCGTTCTCGGCAAAGGCGGTCCGCATCGACTCGATATTTTCCGCCGCGCGGTGGAGATCAACCTCATCGGCACCTTCAACGTGCTGCGCTTCTCCGCCCAGGCGATGGAGGCGAATCAACCCGACGCCGGCGGCGAACGCGGTGTTATCGTCAACACCGCATCGATCGCCGCGTATGACGGCCAGATCGGGCAGGTGGCCTACAGTGCGTCCAAGGCCGGGGTCGCCGGATTGACGCTGCCGGCGGCACGCGAGCTTGCGCGCATCGGGGTTCGCGTCATGACCATCGCGCCCGGTATTTTCGAGACACCGATGGTGGCGGCATTCAGCCCCGAGTTGCAGCAGGCGCTGGCTGACCAGATCCCGTTCCCCAGGCGGCTTGGCAGGCCGGATGAATTCGCGGCGCTGGTCGAGCACATCATCGTGAATCCCATGCTGAACGGGGAAGTGATCCGGCTCGACGGCGCGCTGCGCATGCCCGCAAAGTAACCCAGGAAGGACCGGATAAGTGAGCACTTCCCAACCCGGGATTCTGGCGCCGATTCCGCAGCATGCGCGCCACCTCACCTTTTCGCTCGAGCCCGGGGCGAGCCCGCGCCGGGCGCTCAGCGAGTTGAGCCGCCTGGCCGATGGCGAGCGCACGGTCGCGGGCATCGGCGAGTCCCTCGCTCTCGCGCTGGGGCGCAACATTGAAGGCCTGCGGGCGTTCCCTGCCCATAGCGGTGGTGGGCTCGACATCCCCTCCACGCCGTCCGGGCTATGGGTCTGGGTCCGAGGCGAGGACCGGGGCGAGATTTTTCACCGGTCACGCCTTATTGTGGGGGCGCTTGCCCCCGCAATGAGGCTCGAGCTGACGCTCGATGCGTTCCAACACGACCGGAGCCGCGACCTGACCGGCTACGAGGACGGCACCGAGAACCCCAGGGGGGCGAAAGCGCGCAAGGCCGCACTCGTTCAGTCACCGTCGCGGCTCGCGGGCTCAAGCTTCGTGGCGGTTCAGCAGTGGGAGCACCAATTCGACCGCTTCGACGCGATGTCTCCCCGCCAACGCGACGACGCTTTCGGCCGCCGCCGGTCGAATAACGAGGAGATCGCGGGTGCGCCGCCGTCGGCGCATGTCAAGCGGACCGCTCAAGAGAACTTCGAGCCTGCTGCGTTCGTGGTGCGGCGCTCCATGCCTTGGGCCGATGCGATGCGCGCCGGGCTGGTTTTCGTCTCCTTCGGGTCGTCATTGGACAAGTTCGAGGCGCAATTGAGGCGCATGATCGGCGGCGATGACGGGATCACGGACGCGCTGTTCAAGTTCACGCGCCCGGTGAGCGGCGCCTATTTCTGGTGTCCGGCAATGCGACGCGGGCGGCTCGACCTGGGGCCGCTGGACCTGTAACCCAATTCGAATTAACCGCCAAGCCGCCAAACTACATTCAAGATCAATGGCCAAAATGAAGCGAAATCCACGTCCTGTTTTTGAATGCTCTTTGGCGTCTCGGCGGTGAATTCATGGCTTTCAAGAATATCTTGCTGGAGCAGCCGGAGGTGGGGATCTACCTGCTGACGGTGAACCGCCCCAAGGCGCTGAACGCGCTGAACGCCGCGACGCTCGACGAGATCGCCGCAGCGCTCACGCGGGTAGCAGCGGATGATGCCGCGCGCGTGCTGCTCGTAACGGGCGCCGGCGAGAAGGCGTTCGTCGCTGGCGCCGATATCGCCGAGATGCGAGATGCAACGATCGAGCAGGCGCGCGAATTCTCGGAAAAGGGCATGCGCGTCATGCACGCGCTGGAGGGGCTGCCGGTGCCGGTGATCGCGCTCGTCAACGGCTACGCCCTCGGCGGCGGGTGCGAGCTGGCGCTCGCCTGCGACTGGATCCTCGCCGCGGACCGGGCAGCCTTCGGCCAGCCGGAAGTGAACCTCGGCATCCCGCCGGGCTTCGGCGGGACGCAGCGCCTGCCGCGCCGGATCGGCTCCGCGCGCGCGCTGGAGCTGCTCACGACCGCGCGCCAGGTGAACGCCGATGAGGCCGCCGCCATCGGGCTCGCCAATCACGTTTACCCCGCCCCCGAACTCAGAATGAAGGGGCTCGAGATGGCGCGCGCGATCGCGTCGAAAGGCCCGGTCGCGGTGCGGCTTGCCAAGCAGGCGGTGCAACGCGGTGGAAATCTCGACCTCTTCGCGGCGTGCGCGCTGGAGACCGAGCTGTTCGCGCAGGCCTTCACCACCCAGGACCGTAAGGAGGGGATGAGCGCTTTTCTCGAGAAACGCCCCGCGAAATTCAGCGGTCGCTGAATCCACCCTCGGGGCCGCGGCGGGGCGCCCGTGCAGGCAGCTATCTCGTTAAATTGCCGGCAAAATCGGCAATTTTCCGGTGCTATAATTCCCTCCCCGGCGCACGCCGTTTGGTGCGCTAAGTCAACATCTCTGGGTCGTCGAAACGGTGGCCACCATGGATCTGAGAGACGTCCAACCCGACGTTGATTCGCAGGAAACGCGCGAGTGGCTCGAGGCGCTTGACTCCGTGCTCGAGCGCGAAGGCCCGGCCCGCGCCAATTTCCTGCTCGAGCAGCTGGTCGAGAAGGCGCGCAGCCACGGCGCCTACATTCCCTACAACGCCAACACGGCGTACCTGAACACGATCCCGATGTCGCAGGAGGAGCGCTCGCCGGGAGATGCCGAGCTGGAGAACCGTATCCGCTCGCTGGTGCGCTGGAACGCGATGGCGACGGTGCTGCGCGCCAACAAGGAGTCTTCGGAGCTCGGCGGCCATATCGCGAGCTTCGCCTCCGCCGCCACGCTCTACGACGTCGGCTTCAACCATTTTTTTCGCGCCTGGAACGACAGCTTCGGCGGCGACCCCGTCTATTTCCAGGGCCACTCCGCGCCGGGCATCTACGCCCGCGCCTACCTCGAGGGCCGCATCACCGAGGAGCAGCTGAGGCATTTCCGCCAGGAGGTGGGCGGCAAGGGACTGTCCTCCTATCCCCACCCCTGGCTGATGCCGGAGTTCTGGCAGTTCCCGACGGTCTCGATGGGCCTCGGGCCGATCATGGCGATCTACCAGGCGCGCTTCATGCGCTATCTCAAGGACCGCGGCATCCTCGCGCCGCAGGGGCGCAAGGTCTGGTGCTTCTGCGGCGACGGCGAGATGGATGAGCCGGAATCGCTCGGCGCGATCTCGCTCGCGGGGCGCGAGCGCCTCGACAACCTGATCTTCGTCATCAACTGCAACCTGCAGCGGCTCGACGGCCCCGTGCGCGGCAACGGTAAAATCATTCAGGAACTCGAAACCATTTTCCGCGGCGCCAACTGGAACGTCATCAAAGTTGTCTGGGGGAGCGGCTGGGATCCGCTGCTCGACAACGACACCACCGGCAAGCTCGTCAAGCGCATGAATGATGCCGTGGACGGGGACTACCAGAAGTACACCGTCGAGTCGGGCGGCTACATCCGCAAGCATTTCTTCGGTGATGATCCCGATCTCAAAAAACTCTGCGAGCATCTTTCCGACGAGCAGATCTACAAACTCAATCGCGGCGGACATGATCCCGAAAAAGTCTACGCCGCCTACAAACAGGCCACCGATCATCAGGGCGCGCCCACCGTCATCCTCGCCAAAACCATCAAGGGCTACGGCATGGGCGAGTCCGGCGAAGGTAAAAATATCACCCACCAGCAGAAAAAGCTGAACGAAGACGAGCTGAAGCATTTCCGCTCGCGCTTCGGCATTCCGATTTCCGACGAAGCCGTC
>DASWHI010000152.1:0-11137 GCA_036398235.1 Burkholderiales bacterium | reverse complement strand
CACGGCAAGCGCTCCAAGGTGAAGGCCTCGGCCGTGCTGTTCCGATTCGACGGCGCCGGCATCACGCACTTCATGGATGAGGCGCACAAGCTCGCGGAGGCGATGGACGCGGATTTCCTGTGGCAGTGCTGCGGGCCGGAGGAATTTGCCTTCGAGACGCTGGCAAAGGAGTACTTCGGACGCGCGCCGACGCCCCTGGAATCCGCGGGCCTGCTCCTGAGGCTCCACGGCGCGCCGATGTATTTCTACAAGAAGGGCAGGGGCCGCTACAAGGCGGCGCCGCCCGAGGCGCTGAAGGCGGCGCTGGCTTCCGTCGAGCGCAAGCAGCGCGAGGCGGAGCGGCGGGCCCAGTACGTGGCGCAGCTCGCGGACGGCAGGCTGCCGCCGGAGTTCATCCCGCTCGCGCCGAAGCTCCTCTACGGGCCGGACAAGCAGAGCGTCGAATGGAAGGCGCTGGAAGACGCGTGCGCGAAGCTGAAGACGACGCCCGCGAGGCTCTTCGAGCGCTGCGGTGCGCTGCCGTCGTCCCATGATTACCACTTGAACCGCTTCCTGTTCGAGCATTTTCCACGGGGCACGGTATTTCCCGACCTGGAGGCACCCGCCGTGCCGCGGGACCTGCCGCGCGCGGAAGTCGAGGCGTTCAGCATCGACGACGTCACCACCACCGAGGTCGACGACGCGCTCTCCGTCACCGCGCTGCCCGGCGGAAACCTGCGTATCGGCATCCACATCGCCGCGCCCGCGCTCGGCGTAGCACCCGGCAGCGCACTCGACGCGGCGGCGCGCGAGCGGCTGTCCACGGTGTACTTTCCGGGAAGCAAGATCACGATGTTGCCGGAGGCGGCGATTGAGGCCTTTTCGCTCGCCGAAGGCAGGGATTGTCCGGCGCTCTCGCGCTACGTCGAGGTCGCGCCCGATTTTTCGATCGTGGCGCAGACGACGCGGATCGAGCGCGTGCCGGTCATGCAAAATTTGCGGCACACTGCGCTGGAGCAGGCATTCAACGAGGAGACGCTCGCTGCGGGCCGCGTCGATCACTCCCACGCGGACGCGTTGACGAGCCTGTGGGGCTTCGCGCGCGCGCTGGAAACGGCGCGGCGCGGCGGCGAGGCCGAATTCGAGGCGCGGCCCGAGTACAGCTTCTACGTCGAGAACGACCGCGTGCGCATCGTGCGCCGGCTGCGCGGCACACCGGTGGACAGGATCGTCTCGGAGCTCATGATTCACGTGAACGGCGCGTGGGGACGGGAACTCGCGGCGGGCGGCGCGGCGGCGATCTACCGCGTCCAGGAGGGCGGCAAGGTCAGGATGAGCACGGTGCCCGCGGCGCATGAGGGCCTGGGCGTGGCAGGCTACGCCTGGACGAGCTCACCGCTGCGGCGCTACGTCGACCTCGTGAACCAGCGCCAGCTGATCGCCCTCGCGCGCGGCGAGGCGCCGTTGTACCGGGCAAACGACGAGCGGCTCCTCGCGGCCATGCGGGATTTCGAGTCGGCGCACGAGGCCTACGGCGAGTTCCAGCGCCGGATGGAGCGCTATTGGTGCCTGCGGTGGCTCATCCAGGAGAGCGCGCAAACGGTGACCGCGACGGTGATCCGCGAAAGCCTGGCGCGTTTCGACGACCTGCCGCTCGTCGCGCGCGTGCCGTCCCTGCCGCCGCTCGATGCGGGGAGCCGGGTCGAGCTTGCCGTCACCGGCATCGATCTGCTGGAACTCGCGCTTCATTGCGAGTTTCGCCGCCGGCTCGCGCCCGATAATGCGGCTCCCGGGGTCCTGATTCAATCGTGATTTAACATTAATTAACATCGGCAACCCCTCGTTATTAAAAGCCTTTCCATGCAGGAAATCCGCGACTAGGTTACAATGAGACGCATGGGGTTGCTGCCCGACAGGAAAGTGGTGCCGCTGCGGCAGCGGGCGAGGCACGCGCGGCACGCGCCGTGGCGGATCGCCGTGGACCGCCTGGAGGAGCGCGTCGCGGAGCTCGAGCGCGGCATGAACGCGCTCGACCGGCGCATGACCGCACTCGGCAAGCACGGCCGCATGCAGGTCGCCGTGGCGATGTCGGTGTTCCTCCACGCCATCATCATTTTCGGGGTGAGCTTCAAGCTGCCGGACCTCTCCAAGCTCGGCGCACAGGCCCCGCTCGAAGTGACGCTGGTCAATGCCAAGACCCAGGCGCGGCCGGAAAAGGCCGACGCCCTCGCCCAGGCCAACCTCGATGGCGGCGGAAATACCGACGCCAGGCGCAGGGCGAAAAGCCCGCTGCCGGTGCCCCGCGATGACAAGCGAGGAGCAAAGGTCTCGCTCGCGCAGAAACGCGTCGAGCAACTCGAGCGCGAGGCCAAGCAGCTCATGACCCAGGCCCGGTCAAAAACCGCGGTTGCGCCCCGCCTCGAGACACAGCAGCCCAAGGAGGAACCGCAGGTTGCCCCGAGCGCGGCCGATATCGTCCAGCGCGGAATGGAAATCGCCCGGCTCGAGGCGCAAATCGCGCGCGAGTGGGAGAACTACCAGCAGCGGCCGCGCCGGCGCTTCATCGGCGCGCGCACCCGGGAATTTCGATTCGCGCAGTACATCGAGAACTGGCGCACTAAGATCGAGCGGGTGGGCGAGCTCAATTACCCGCAGGCCGCCCGCGACCAGAGAATCTACGGCACCCTGGTGGTGACGGTGTCGATCAAATCCGACGGCTCGCTCGAGGGGGTGGAGATCAACCGTCCGTCCGGGCAGCGCATACTCGACGCGGCGGCGCTGCGCATCGTCCGGCTGGCCGCGCCCTTCGCGCCGTTCCCGGCCGATATCGCCCGCGACACGGACATCCTCAGCATCACGCGCACCTGGCTCTTCACCCGCTCCGACCAGCTCGTCACCGAATAAGTGTTCATGACGGATCAGTACGCCGTCATCGGCAACCCGGTCGAGCACAGCCTCTCGCCCCAGATCCACGACCAGTTCGCCCGCGCGACCGGCCAGGACCTGACCTACGGCAGGATACTCGCGCCGCTCGAGGGCTTTCGCGACGCGGTGCTCGCGTTTCGCGCTGCGGGCGGCAAGGGGCTCAACGTGACCCTTCCGTTCAAGCACGAGGCCTGGCGCGTCGCCGGCGTGCGCAGCGGCTTCGCTCTTGCCGCCGGCGCGGTCAACACGCTGTCCTTCGAGGGCGGGAGCATCGAGGGCCACAACACGGATGGCATCGGGCTCGTGCGCGACCTGATGCAGAATCTGCGCGCCGGCATTCGCGGCAAACGCGTGCTGTTGATGGGGGCGGGTGGCGCGAGCTACGGCGTCATGGAACCGCTGCTGCGCGAGCAGCCGGAATCGGTGGTGGTCGCGAATCGCACACTGGAGAAGGCCGTTGAGCTGGTGGGGTACTTCGAGAAGCTTCAATCGTGCGCGCCGCAGGGTTTCTCGGCGCGCGCCTACGGAGCGCTCGCCGGCACGCAGTTCGACATCCTGATCAACGCCACATCGGCGGGGCTCGAGGGCGCGATGCCGCCGCTTCCCGAAGGGATTTTTGCTCCCGGCGCCCTCGCCTACGACATGGTGTACGCCCGGCGCACGCCCTTTCTCGATTTTGCGCGGGCGCGGGGAGCGCGCATCGCCGACGGCCTCGGCATGCTCGTCGAGCAGGCCGCCGAATCGTTCTTCATCTGGCGCGGCGTGCGGCCCGAGACCGCGCCCGTCATACGGGCGCTCACGCAGAAGGCGGAAGAGTGATCCGCCATGCGGGGACTTCTGCGCTGGACGTGGCGAATCCTCCTACTCGCGCTGTGCGCACTCACCGTCGTGCAGTTCTGGTTTCTCGTGCACATCTGGTACTGGGCCGATCACAATCCGGAGAGCACGGCCTTCATGCGGTCGCGGCTCTCGATCATCCGCGCGGACGAGCCGGGCGCGCGGATCGTGCGCCGCTGGATCCCCTACGCGCGCATCTCCCCGCACCTCAAGCAGGCGGTGATCGCCGCCGAGGACGCCAACTTCATGAGCCATTGGGGCTTCGACTGGGAGGCGGTGCGCAGAGCCCATGAACGGAACGTGAGGGAGGGAGAGATCGTCGCGGGCGCCTCGACCATCAGCCAGCAGCTCGCCAAGAATCTTTTCCTGCCGTCCGCGCGCAGCTGGTGGCGCAAGGCACAGGAGGCCGCGATCACCGTGATGCTCGAGACCCTTCTTACCAAGCGCCGCATCCTCGAGATCTATCTCAACGTGGTGGAGTGGGGTGACGGCGTCTACGGCGCGGAGGCCGCTGCGCGCTACCACTATGGCGTGCCGGCGGCGGCGCTATCGCCGGAGCAGGCCGCGCGGCTCGCCGCGATGCTGCCGAGCCCGCGCAGCTACACCCCGCGCAGCGACACGCTCTATCTGCGAGAACGCACCGCGGACCTCCTTTCGCACATGCACTACGCGCGCATACCTTGATCACTCGTCGCTTGTCACGCGGCATCGGGTAGAATGGCCCGCTTTCAATCAAGACCGGAGAACAACGTCATGCAGAGGAGAAAATTCCTCGCGGGCCTGGGCGCCCTGAGCCTGTCCGGCCTGGTCGGAGCGCAGGAGCAAGGCGCCGCCCTGCGCGGGCCCGACGTGATCTTCGTGCCGACGCCGAACGAAGTCGTTGCCACGATGCTCAGAATGGCGGCCGTTACCAAGAAGGACACGGTCTACGATCTCGGCTGCGGCGACGGCCGCATCGTCATCACCGCCGCGCAGCGCTATGGCGCGCGCGGCGTCGGCATCGACATCGATCCCGATCGGGTGGCCGAAGCGACGGAGAACGTCGCGAAGGCGGGGGTTGCGGACCGGGTGAAAATCATCCGCGGCGACCTGTTCGAGGCCGACATCAGCGCCGCGACGGTGGTCACCCTCTATCTTCTCACCGATCTCAATCTCAAGCTGCGCCCGAAGCTCCTGCGCGACTTGAAGCCCGGCACCCGCGTCGTCTCGCACGCCTTCTCCATGGGCGACTGGAAGCCCGAGCGCGAAGCCGAGGTCTCGGGCACGACGGTGTATCTCTGGCGCATCCCGCCGCGCAAGTAGTTCATCTGATGGACGTTCTCGCAGTCTCGCGGGCGGCTTGACCGGCCGCGGGGCCGGGAATAATCTTTGGCGTAGCAGCGTTTTGACAAGAGCCGCGGCGTCCCCGCCGCAGGCGATAATCTCTCGAGGAAGGAACACGGGCGCACGCAGCACGCGGAGGTACGTGCTGCGCGCGCGAGCGCCCATCAACGAGCGGGAGGAGAAGCCATGCAACTCAACGTCAATTCAAGATCCTACGAGGTAGACATCGAGCCCGATACGCCCCTGCTGTGGGTGCTGCGCGATGTGATCGGGCTGACGGGCACCAAGTACGGCTGCGGTATCGCGGCATGCGGGGCCTGCACGGTGCACCTGGACGGGGAGCCAGTGCGCTCCTGCTCGGTGAGTATCTCGGCCGCCGCGGGCAAGCGTGTCACCACGATCGAGGGCCTGTCGCCGGACTCCTCTCATCCGCTGCAGAAGTCGTGGGTCGCCGAGCAGGTGCCGCAATGCGGCTACTGCCAGTCGGGGCAGATCATGCAGGCGGCGGCGCTGCTCGCAAAAAACCCGAATCCGTCCCGCAGTGAGATCGTCGGGCACATGAACGGCAACATCTGCCGCTGCGGGACCTACCACCGCATCATCGCCGCGATCCAGCGTGCGTCGAGGGAGGGTTAAGCTATGACGACGAGCACGAATTCCACGTTCAGCCTTTCCCGGCGCCGATTCCTCGCGGGGGCCGGCGGCCTGACTTTCTGCATCGCGGCGGGAACCGATGGCATCCGCCTGGTAACCGAAGCGCAGGCGAGCGCTGCGGGCATGGTGAACGCCTGGGTGCGAATCGCGCCGGACGGCATCGTGACGATCCTGAGCGCGGGCGCCGAGATGGGACAGGGCTCCATGACCTCGCTTCCCCTCATCGTCGCCGAGGAGATGGACGCCGACTGGTCAAAGGTTGCGATCGAGTGGGCCCCCGCGGACGCGGGCGTCTACGGCTACGCCATGGGCAGCAACCGTCTGATGGCGATCGTCGGCAGTCGCGCAGTCATGCTGTATTTTGATCAACTGCGCGTGGCGGGCGCGCAGGTGCGCAAGGTCCTGCTGGCGAACGCTGCCGAGAAATGGGGCGTGGACACCGCATCGCTGTCGACCGAACCGGGCTTCGTGGTGGATCCGGCGTCCGGCCGGCGCGTGAGCTACGGCGAGATCGCCGGGTTCGGCACTGTCCCCGCCACGCTTCCTTCCGTGGAAAAGAGCGCGTTGAAGGACAAGAGCCAGTACCGGCTGATCGGCAAATCCGTGCCGCGCCGTGACATACCCGCCAAGGTGAACGGCACGGCGCAATACTCGATCGACGTACGGCTGCCGGGGATGGTCTACGCGACCGCGAAGCATTCGCCCGTGCATGGAGGCGAGGCCGAGAGCTGGAACGAAGACAGCATCAAGGCGATGCGCGGTGTGCTCGGCACGGTGCGCGTGCCGGGCGGGGTCGCGGTGGTCGCCGACAGCCTGCCGCACGCATTGGCGGCACGCGGTGTTCTGGAAGTCACGTGGAAGCCAGGCCGGGCTGCGGGCTTCGACTCCGAGAAGGCGCTCGCGGAAACCTATGTCAAGGTGCATGCGGACCCCGCCGCGAAGCGGCAGACGCTCGACTCGAAGGGGGACGCGAAGGCCGCGTTCGGGGCCGCAGTCAAGTCCTATAGGTCGGAATACCGCAGCGACTACGGCTATCACGCGCAGATGGAGCCGTTGAACGCGGTGGCGCGGCTCAACGACGCGGGCGACCGGCTGGAGGTCTGGGAGGGTACCCAGGCGCCGGACATCGCCCGTGCGCGGATCGCGAAGGCGCTCGGGTTCAAGCCCCAGCAAGTGACCCTGCATCAGTGCTACATGGGCGGCGGCTTCGGGCGCCGGACGCTGGGCGACTACGGCACGGAAGCCGCGCTCATCGCGAGCGAGACGCGCCGCCCGGTGAAGCTGGTGTGGACGCGCGAGGAGGACCTCAGCCACGGCATGTTCCGCCCGCAATCGTTCCAGTGCCTGGAGGCCGCGCTCGATCGGGACGGAAAGGTGAGCGGCTGGCAGCACTGCGTCGTCGGCGACGGCGGGATCCTGCTCGCGACCGGGATCAAGATTCCCTATTACCAGATCCCCAACCAGCATATCGAGATGCGCGGCGTTCCCCACGGCGTGCGCCTCAAGCACTGGCGGGCAGTCGGCCACGTCTTCAACGTCTTCGCGATCGAATCGTTCGTGGACGAGATGGCGGCCGACCTGGGCATGGACCCTGTGGAATTCCGCTTCCAGCGCATGTCCATTTCGCCGCGCGCGCGCGCCGTCTTCGAGCAGGTCGTGCAGATGTCCGACTGGAAAGCTTCGCGGACGGAAGGCCGGGCGCTCGGGGTCTCGATCAGCGAGCGCTCGGGATCTCTCGGAGCGGGAGTTGCCGAAATCTCGCTCGACCGCGCCAACGGCAAGATCCGCGTGCACAAGGTGTGGGTCGCGATCGATGGCGGTCTGGTGGTCCAGCCCGCCGCGGCGAAGGCGAACATCGAGAGCGGGGTCCTCTACGGGCTGTCGAGCGTGCTGCACGAGCGCGTGACGCTGAAAGGGGGCGTGGTCGAGCAGAGCAACTTCCACGACTACAACCTGCTGCGCATGGCCGACCTGCCAGAGGAAATGCACGTCGGGTTCGTGGACCGCGATGCGGCGCCCTCCGGCCTCGGCGAGATCGGCAACCCGTGGGTCGCGGCGGCGGTGGCGAACGCCTTCTACCGCCTCACCGGCAAGCGGCTGCGCCACATGCCGTTCACGCCGGCGCGGGTGCTCGAGACGCTTAAGGCCTAAACGGCGCCCTTCAGCCACGTCACCCGCACGCGGTCGTAGTCCTCGCCGCGCTCGAGAAGCTCCTCGAGCCGCGCGTGGGGCGTCTGTTCGCCCATCAGGACTTCGTACTGGATGCCGGGATTGAAGCCATCGCGCTTCAGCAGGATCTCGGGATTCGTGCCGGACGCCGAGCTCTCGCCGAGAATCAGGGCATTGACGTAGGTGAACCGGAACGAGCCGGAGGAAGTCTGCCAGTTCTCGGCGCGCTCCGCGCCCTCGCCGATGCCGCGCAGGTACACCGACAGCGGCTTCTTGGAGAGGATCTCGATGCCGGCGTGCACTTGCTCGTGCTCGTCGCGCTGCATGCGCCGGATCGCGCCCAGCCACCACGCCTTCTGCCCCGCCGCCTGCAGCGTGCAAAGCGAGCCGATCCTCGCCCACGCCTCGTCCTGCCGTGGAACGTCCACCGCAACGCCCCAGGTGCTGCCGTCACGTTCCATCCACTCGGTGATGGCGGCGCTCGACTGCTCGGCCTGGAGCGCGATGCCGGTCTGCTGCTTTACCTTCACGCGCTGATCCGCGCTCATCTCCGCCATGCCGCTGAACTCGATGCGGGTCACCAGCTCGGATGCCGAGGTAAAGCCGTGCGCGACCCTGATCTTCGCCTCGATTTTCACGCGTGGCCAGCGCCGATGCGGCGGCGAATCGCCCCAGTACTGCAGCAGGCGTTTGAGCGCAACCTGTATCTCGTCCAGGGAATAGTCGTTCCCGAAGCGCTTTTCGGGCTCCGCCGGATTGGCGGTATAGCGCTCGATCATTTCCTGGATGACGACGCGGGCCTGGGCCGCCCCGAAATAGCGCGTCGTCGCGTTCGTCGGCGCGCCCGTCGCGTGCCGCACCGGTCCGGCCGGCTGCGCGAGGTCGAGGTGGAAATTGCACTCCGGATCGGGCTGAGCGCGTAAGGCGAAACCCCCGGCGAGCCGCGCGATGATGCGGGCCGAGAGCTCCATTTCGAGCATCCGCTGCGACTCGGGGTTCGCCGCGACCGTCATCGGCAGCCGCAGGAACTCCTGGCGGGCATGGGTGTGGAGGGCGTCGCCCTCGTAGGCCTTGACGAGTTCGGCGACGACGTGTTCCTTTTCGGCCAGGCTGAAGAGTTGCGCCAGCTCCTGCCAGATGCGCGGCCGCACCGGCAGGCAGCGCAGAAGCAGGGCATAGCCTTCGTGCGAGAGCGCGCGCAGGGCGCGCACGAGGACGAGCGTGCGTTCCGGATGCGCCGCCTCGCCCGGCTTCGCTTCGCGGGCGATTTCCTCGAGGCAGACGCGGTAGGCGGCGGAGACATGCTCCCAGAAATCGACCATCGCCTGCCACAGCTGGCGCCGCTGGAACTCGTTGAGCTTCTCGTTGCGCAGGAGCTCGGCGAGTGCGGCGGCCTCCCGCTTCTGCCCGGTTTCGTCGAGGAGCTTCAGGACGCCGATGCGGTCGGAGAGGGAAAACGCGGGCGTTGCGGCGACCGTTTCAAGCGAGGCGGTGATCTCCTCGATGGCTTTGCCATGCTCGGCAGGCAGGTCGGCCAAGAGCTTTGCCGCCGCCTCGACGTTGTACATCGGGTGGTCGGCTTTCTTGCCGATATCGCTCAGCCACTTGAGCATGGCGGGCCTTTCCCACGGTGCGCTGCCGGCGGCCACTCACCGCGGCGTGAGTCGCATGATACAGCAACTGCTTCATTATGATGGGAACACCGGGCGGCTGTGAGGAATTTCCACACCCGCCGCGCGGCCGCTGCGCGGGGTGCGTGACTAAATCCTCGGCCTGCTGTGCCTGAACCGGCTCTGCAGCTACCAACTACGAGTCACGAGCAACGAGCAACGAGTCACTTCCTCGGCATGTAGAGATCGGTGATCGACCCTTCCGCGATCTCCGCTGCGAAGAAGACGGTTTCAGAGAGCGTCGGATGCGGGTGGACGGTGAGCCCGATATCGGTCGCGTCCGCCCCCATTTCGAGCGCGAGCACGGTTTCGGCGACGAGCTCCCCGGCATTGACGCCGACCATCGCCGCCCCGAGCAGCCGGCGGGTGCTCTTGTCGAACAGGAGCTTGGTCATGCCCTCGTCGCGGTCCATGGAGAGCGCGCGGCCGCTCGCCGCCCACGGAAACGAGGCCTTCTCGTAGGCGGCCCCGCGCACCTCGAGCTGCGCCTCGGTCTCGCCCATCCACGCGACCTCGGGATCGGTGTAGGCGACCGAGGGTATGGTGCGCGCGTCGAAGAACGCCTTGTGGCCGGCGATCGCCTCCGCCGCGGTCTTGCCCTCGTGCGTCGCCTTGTGCGCGAGCATGGGCTCGCCGCAGATGTCGCCGATGGCGTGGATGTGCGGCACGTTGGTGCGCAGCTGCCGGTCGACCGGGATGTAGCCCCGCTCGTTGACGTTGACGCCCGCCGCCTGCGCGTTGATGTCCTTTCCGTTCGGCCGGCGCCCGACCGCCATCAGGATGGAGTCGAAAGTTTCCGGCCGGGGCGCGTTTGCGCCCTCGTAAGTGACCTTCAGCCCGTCCTTCTGCGGCTCGATTCGCGCCACCTTCGTTCGCAGCAGGATCTTCTCGTAGCGCTTCTCGATCCGCTTCGCGAGCGGCCGCACGATGTCCTTGTCCGCGCCCGGAATGAGCGAGTCCATCATCTCGACGACGCTGATCTTCGCGCCCAGAGCGTCGTAGACCGTCGCCATTTCGAGCCCGATGATGCCGCCGCCGATGACGAGCAGGCGCTTCGGGACCTGCGGGAGCTCGAGCGCGCTGGTGGAATCGATCATGCGCGGATCGTCGTAGGGGAAGCCCGGGACGCGGGCGATCGAGGAGCCGGCCGCAATGATGCAGTGATCGAACGAGACTGTCTTCGCGCCTTGCGCCGTCTCGACGCGCAGCGCGTGCGGCGAGCTGAACAACGCCTTGCCGTGCAGGACCTGCACCTTGCGCTGCTTGGCGAGGCCGGCGAGACCTTTGGTGAGCTTGCCGACGACGCCCGTTTTCCACGCGCGGAGCCGGGCGAGGTCTATTTTCGGCTTGCCGAACTCGATGCCGGCATGCGCGGCTTCAGCGGCTTCGGTGAGCACCCTGGCGACATGCAGCAGCGCCTTCGACGGGATGCACCCGACGTTCAGGCACACGCCGCCCAGCGTCGGGAAGCGCTCGACCAGCACGACCTTCTTGCCGAGGTCGGCCGCGCGGAATGCCGCTGTATAGCCGCCGGGGCCGGCACCGAGGACGAGGACCTCTGCATGAAAGTCGCCCTTCGG
>DASWHI010000151.1:0-21042 GCA_036398235.1 Burkholderiales bacterium | reverse complement strand
CAGCGATTCAACGTACGCGTCTAGAAGCTGCTTGAAACTGCCTTGCCGCTTCTCGACCTCAGCGCGCCGCTTCTTGGCCCGCAGGTGTTCCTTCACGTCGCCGGTTTCACGTTGAAGGTTGCGCTTATCCCGGAGTTCCTTGCCGATCTGCTTCAAGGTCCTCCCGTTGCGTCCCAGGGCATCGTAGCGGCCCAGGGCAATCGTCTTGTCCAACCCGCCAACCCGGTAGCGATAGAAGAACTCCCTGGTGCCGCTGGGCAGCACCCTGACGGTGAGCCTGCCTTCTCCTTTCGCGGCGTGCTCGGATCGCTTGTAGGGCGCTTCCTTCGCTTTGAGCGCCCGGATGTAGGAGTCTGTGAATACGCGGTGTGTCATGGTTAGTCCCCCAATCAGTCCCCGGACACATTATAGATAAGGATTGGCCGGGACTGTCAAGCGTTGGACTGCGTTTCCCTATGAAATCAGGGAGCGAAACGGGGAGGGCGGGGAATCAGGGTCGAGGTTCGGACAGTTCAGGACGCCTAGATAAGTGCCTCATAATCCCTTGGTCGTTGGTTCGAATCCAACCAGACCCACTCGCTGACCTTCCGGCGGGACTCTGCCCCGCCTTTTCATCTCTACGCAATCTGCGTATAATGCGTTCGTGAAAGCGCTGTTCGTCGAGCTGCCTGCGTTTACCCGCTTCCGGCAGGACTACCTCGACGACGAGCAGTTTCGGGGGTTGCAGAACGCGCTGCTGCAAAGGCCGGAAGCCGGCGACGTGATCGAGGGCACCGGTGGATTGCGGAAGGTGCGTCACGCGGATCCCCGACGCGGCAAGGGCAAGCGCGGCGGCCTTCGAGTGATTTACTTCTGGTGGGGCGCGGGTAGGCAGTTCTGGCTGTTCACGCTCTATGACAAGGACCAGATGGACGACTTGAGCGCAAAGGAACGGCGGGCACTGAAGGACATGCTCAAACGAGAGCTTGAAGCAAGGAGATAGGCATGAAACGCAATTTGTTTGCAGAATTGACGGAAGGTTTCGATGCGCTCAAGGCTCATCGCGAGGGCAAGCGCACTCTGCGCACCCATGCCGTCGAGAGCAAGCCGGCCCCTACCGTGACCGCGAAAGAGCTGGTGCGCGTCCGGGCTAAGCTGAAGCTGTCGCGGGCCGTGTTCGCCCGCTGCCTGCGGACCAACGAGCGCACGCTGGAGAACTGGGAGCAGGGCCGGGCCAAGCCGAACGCCCAGGCTGCGCTGCTCATCCGGTTGGTCGCGCATTACCCGGATACCGTCAAGCGACTGGCGGCGGTTTGATCCTCAACCCAAGATCCCTTGGTCGTTGGTTCGAATCCAACCAGACCCACCAGAAGCACTCTCAAGAATGCCTTTGGACCATGTCGCTCGCTGTGCCTCGATCAGGGACTGAGCATATGCCGAGGCCGAACGGGAAAGGCAGGCATTCTTGAGATTGCTTCTGAATGTAACAACAATTCCTGATACATGAGGAAGCGCAAAGTGTCCAAGGCACGCCGGCCCGATTTCATCGCGATGGCATGTACCACGGCGAGCGTGAGCTTTCGAGAAGTGCTGACGCCGGACGAGTTGATCAACGTGCTCCTTTCGGGAAAGGTTTCCAAGAAGAGGCGACCACACGTCCGCACGCTGTTCGACGAGGCTCCACCGGCGTTGCTGCAAGGGCTCGCCGAGGACGTGGCGCGATGGACGAAGCCGGGGCAACTGGAGAGGAACCTACGTAGACTCGCGAGCGGCCTGGGCGCGACGCACGGCGTCGAGCGATGGCTGAAGTCCGGCTGATGACTGACGGCGCCTAAATCTGAAGCAGGGTCGGACCAGCGCAATGCATTGAGGCGCAGTTAGGCGGGCGTCCACTAGGTTCTTTAGGCAACGGGCCCTAGAAAAGCAGTTCTAAGGCCAGGCGACGCGGCTTTCTGCGACGCAAAGCTTGAGCATGCAATACGATAGCTTGATCCGACCCCGCGCAATGATGCCGCCCAGTTGTACTTGTAGCGGTGCCGGCGTCGGCGGTAAGTACGTGACATGACGAGTCTCCTGTCAGCGATAACTACGTCATGGCGCGAACTCCTTTCGGGTGATGTCGTGATCTAAGCGCGATCGCGCTTAGCCGGTGACGATTTCAATGCGGGCAGAGAAACCGAGTTGACCGAGCAGCTGCTCGCAGTCCGCCCACGTCAGGCCGAAGGCGCGCACGTCTGCGACTCCCAGGCGTGACACCACGCCAGCGATGGTCGCGGCGTCATCCTCCGCGAACTCACCTTCCATCAGTGCGTTCTCGGCCCAGTCCACCAATTGCGCCTGCGTAATGCGGTGATGCAGGTAGGCTGCAATCTGGTCGGCTACCGTGTGTTTGATGATGATCACGGCGTTATCCTACGCTTGCTGGTCAAGCTTCGCGCCGTCAGTCGCCTAGAACGAATCCAATTCGGCGCCCGGGCCCTGGCGCTGGTGGCGCGGCGAGTTCACGGATCGCCCTGACGATACCTGTGATGTCCTCGTCGTGATCCGCGACACGGCGCTCCAGCTCGTCCAGCCTCTTCGCCAGCTCCTTGCTTGCCGCCACCATCTCCCGGAGGCGCGCAAACGCCCGCACGACATGCACGCTCATCTGTACCGCCCGCTTGCTACGTAGCAGATTTGCGGCCATGAGGGCACCGTGCTCAGTGAAGACCCATGGGTGAGCGCGAGGATCCCGGTGCTTCTGGGAACTGGTCACAATTTGTGACCGGTTCATCGAATTGCTATTAGATTTAGCAAGTTGCGCGTTTGAGATCGCAATTTGCTCCATAGGGTCCACTTTCATTCAGCGATATCTTTCCAGTGTCAGCTTCAGCGCGGCGGCAACGATCGGCTTCGCCCAATCGGGGGCACGCGGAAGATCACCCGGATTGAAGATCTTTCCACGCTCGGTATGCAGCACCAGCACGGGTGCGGGTGTCGCACCGTCCGCAGGGTCCGATTCAACGCTGTTGTCATACATACGAAGCGCCGCAAGCAGCGGAAGGAGCGCGATCAGGTTCAAGCGGCTGCGCTCGTAGCGCCGGCGAATCGCATCCTCGGGGACGTTGTGGCCGCCATGCCGGACGCGGGACCGTACTCGCTGAATATGAAGTTCCGGGCTGGAAAGCCCCGCGTACCAGACGTAAATCGCAACGCCCTGTGCCGCGGCTTCAGCAAGCAGACGCGGAATGGTGTTTCCTCCCAGGGTGGTCTCATTGGCGAAATCGAGGCGCTCCGCGACGGCCTGCTTCAATAGTCCAACGCCTTGCTGCCACGCCGCGACGTCGGCTTCGGTCGAATCCAGTCCCGGGTTCGCGGCGATCAACTGCCGGGCTGCTTCGTCGGGATTGTAGTAATCACCCCCGAAGCTGCGGAACGCCGCGCCACCGATGGAGCTCTTGCCAGCGCCGTTCACGCCGGCGATGACGTAGATCCGGGACGGGCGGGCAGGGGGCATCAGCGACGCTTGCGCGCCGCCTTGACCGCGGCTCGGCCGAGCTCGGCGGGCGACGCGTTGAATGCCGCCGCCATGCCCTTTCTCGCCTTGGGCGTCTGCATGCGGGCCAGGAGCACGTTGTACTCGGCGCTCAGGTCGCTCAGGCTGTGAGAGCGCGCCTTGATCAATGCCTGGAACTCGTCGTACGAGATCAAGACCGCCTTGGGAGCGTCATGCCGGGTAATCGCGACCGCCCCGCCACGAAGCGCCTGCTCGAGAACGGCCCCGAACTCGTTCTTCAGACGGGTGGCGGCGACAGCCGGGACATCGACGAGTTCGCCCTGGCTATTGCGGAAAGTCAGCGTGGTGGGCATAGGGGTCTCCTAGAAAGATGGCCATTATACCTAATTTAACTAATATGTCCATATTGGACCAATTGGACGTTGCGCTCAAGCAACACATTGCGCATCACGCCCGCAAAATCTCTTGATTTCGTCCTGCGATTTCGGTATTGTCCGCAACCTTTTTTTGATAGTGCGAAGCCGCGCGCGCTTGCGCGTGTAACGCAACGGAGAACGACAATGAAGTACGCACTGACCCTTTCGCGCTGGCACAAGGTTGTCGAGCGCATTAACACCGCGCTGAAGGAGCGCGAAACAAGCGTGAAGAAGGCTTTCACGGCGACCACGATCTCCCCCTGGAACAAGGAGGGGATCGAAGAGAAGGCGGCCATCATTGCCCGGCGCGCCGCGGACGACCTTGCGCTTATCGAAACGGGCGCGCGCGCAGTGGCGCAAGTCCGTGCTGCGCTCGCGATCCGCAACGCCGAGCTCGGCATCGCCGCGCGGCTGGCTGAGGCCGAAGCGGCGAACCGCGCGGTGGCGCTCTACAAGTCGGTGATCGAAGGACAGGACACCGACATGGTGCGGCCGGAGAGCGTGCGCGGACTGCCTGTCGCACTTGTCGGAGAGACCGACCCGATCGGCTTCGGGCGGCGTGCGGCACCGACCGTAACGCTGCAGACGGCGGACGGAGCGCTCGTCGAATCGCTGCGCGAAAGGCTCGCGCGCGAACAGGCGCGTGCGACCCGCCTGCTCGACGAGGTCGCCGATCTCAATCGCGAGAAGCTCGAGATCGACGTGCCGCGGGAAGTGCTGGAAATCGCGGGACTGCCGGCGTAAGCCTGCAGTCGTCCGGTGTCGTCGTGCACCGGACGCGCCGGCCTTGGCTGGCGCCCGCAAGCGGCCGGGGAGAGGCATCGCCATCCGTTACAGAAATGGACTTGGCTCATTCGATGGAGCAGCGGCGCCCAAAGCCGGGGTCCGGACCGACCCTGAAATGGTTGCTGAACGGTCTGGACGGTTGCTCGTAGAAGGTTGCCGGTTTCTGTTTGCGGGTTGCTGGCTTCTCCCCGTTTTTCTTGCTCGACGAGTCTTCAACACATGACTGAAACCGCGTCACTGAACAATCTGCTCGTCGCGCACTTCGCGCCGCTGGCGCTGGAAGCGCTGGTCGTCACGCGCCATGACTTTCCGCACTGGATGCGGGCGGATCTGCAGAAGTCGCTGGTGGCGCTGTTCGCAGGAATCCCCGGGGCACGCTTTGTCGGCGCGCGGATTCGCGACCATGACTTCGATTTCCGCTTTTCTGATCTGGCGGAGGCGGGCGATGGAATCGCCGCCGGGCCGGCGGAATATCAGGACGTGGATATCGGCGAGGCGCATCCTGTTCGCTGCCTGACGCGCGGTCTGTGGCTCGCCGAGGCGGACGGCGTGCGATTCGCCTTGCTCCTCGACGTGCGCGAAGCCTATCGCGGTGTTCGAGTACGCCTGGAGGTTGCGGTAGCGCCGGGCGATACGCCGGCACGGGTTGCCGCCCGGATCATGGGAGAGCTGCGCATCCGGGCGGAGGGTGGCGCGTCTTGGCGCGGGAAAGTGCTAGTTCTCGAGCCGGCGCATGATGACTACGAAATCTCGCCTGCGGGCCTGCGCGTGGAGAAAGCTGCGCCCGTATGCCGGGAGGACATCGTGCTGCCCGAAAAGACGCTTGCGCTGATCGAACGCAATACGGTCGGGTTCGTGCGTGACGCAAGCCGCCTCGCGCAGCTCGGATTGTCCGCAAAGAAGGGCGTGCTGCTTTTCGGCCCGCCGGGCACCGGCAAGACGCTCATCGTGCGCTGGCTCGCCGGTTCCCTCGAAGGCTATACCAAGATCATCGTCACGGCCGGCCACTACGGGTTGCTCGAGGAAACGCTCGCGATCGCGCGGGCGCTGCAGCCGGCGCTGGTCGTGCTGGAGGACATCGACCTCGTGGGCGGGCACCGCGACGGGCCCTTCGCATCCAGGGGCGGAATGCTCAACCTGCTGCTCAACGAGATGGACGGGGTTGCTCCCGAAGCGCGCCTGCTGTTCGTGCTGACCACCAACCGGCCGGAGGTGCTCGAGCCCGCGCTCGCCGCCCGGCCAGGCCGTGTCGACCAGGCGATCGAGATTGGCCTGCCTGGCGAGTCCGAGCGCCGGCTGCTCGTCAAGCGTTACGCGGGCGCGCTGCGGGTGCCGGAGGAACTTGCCGTGGAAACCGCCCAGCGCATCGGCCGGGTAAGCCCTGCGTTCATCAAGGAACTCATGCGCCGCGCCGCGCAGGCTATGCTCGAACGCGGTGGTGAATGCACCCTGGAAGCCTGCGATGTGGAGCGTGCGATCGGAGACATGCTCGGCGCCGGCGGCCGCCTCGGTGCGCGCATGCTGGGTGCCGAGAACGCCGTTGGCTTTGCCGCGGCGGTATGACTAGAAGCGGTCTCAAAAATAGTTCCGCACGAGGATAACGATGCAGGCGAGCTGCACGAAACCCAGGAAGTTGGCGGCATGATAATCCCAGCGCGTGACCAGGCGGCGGAAGTTCTGCAGCCAGGCGAACAGGCGTTCGATCTTCCAGCGTCTTCGATAGCGACGCAGGCTGCGTCCGTCCTGGGTAGGGGCTTTGCTTCGGTTTTCGCGATGCGGGGCGATCAACTCTATGCCCTGTTTGGCCAGCTGCGCATCCAACGGATCGCTGTCATAAGCCAGATCGGCAATCAACCGCACGGGTTTGGCTCGGGTGAAGCGGTTCTCGACCGTGGGCTCGACGAGCCGCGTCTCGTGGGGCGAAGCAGCTTCTGTGTGGACGGCGACAGGAAGACCATGAGCGTCCGCAACTGCCATGAGTTTCGTGCCCTTGCCCCGCTTAGTGGGACCCACGCCAGTGCCCCCTTTTTCGCGACCGCGAAGCTCGCATCGATGAAGCACTCGGAGAGATCCAGGCCACCGCGACTTCGCAGATGTTCGGCCAACGCTTTCAGCGCGGCCTGCAGCGCACCGGCACGCACCCATTGCTGGAAGCGCCGGTGGCAGGTCTGGTATGGCGGAAAGCGCTCTGGCAGGTCCTTCCAACGGGCACCTGAGCGCAGAATCCACAGTATCCCGTTCATCACCGCGCGTGTGTCGCGCGGCGGGCGCCCGCGTCCGCCCTGCTTCAACTTTGGCAGCAGCGGCTCGACCAGCGCCCATTGCTCGTCGGTCAACTCTTCCCGTCGGGGCATGGTTTGCACTCCACAGAACTCGACGGGAAAACAACATTACGCTCTGTTTCCATTAGTACAAGTGATGTTTGAGACCGCTTCTAACTTGATATCCGTCAATGACTGCATTGCGGCACATGCATTTGGCTGTGACCGGGAATTGGCGCGATACTCCCGGTAACGTCCGATCAAGCTGATTGCTGCCGCGTGAAACTCGCCGTGTTCGAGACGATTGCAACCGCGCTGCGCGATGCAGGTGTCCGCTACCTTGTTGCGGGAGGGGTCGCAGTCAATGCGCACGGCTATCTTCGCCTGACATACGACGTCGACCTGGTGATCCAGCTGGCGCCGGACAATATTCAGCTCACATTCAAAGCGCTCGCGGGTCTGGGCTACCGTCCCACCGTGCCGGTGACAGCGGAGCAGTTCTCGGACGAAGCGCAGCGCGCTCGATGGATTCGGGAAAAGGGGATGCAGGTGCTGAATTTCCACAGTGACCTCCATCGGCCGTTCACCGTGGACGTATTCGTGTCCATTCCGTTTGATTTTGAGAAGGAATACGGGGCCGCCATGCAGGGGGAGCTTGCGCCGGGCCTTACGGTGCGTTTTGTATCGATCTCCGCCCTGATCTCGATGAAACAACTTGCTAACCGTCCACGAGACTTGGATGATATTGTGCATCTTCAATTGATCCAGGGCGAGAAGCGCCGCAATGAACCGGGAAGCTGATACCGCGTGGGAAACCGCGACTTGGGAAGGCAGCCGGCGGTCGCAGCTGCGATCCGCCCTTGCGCTGTCGGTTCGCGAGCGCATGCAGGCGCTGGAAGCCCTCGTGGAGCTGGCTCAACGCCTGGCTGAGATGCCTCGTACGCAGCCCGCGTCCCAGGCCCGCTACCCCCGCCCAAAATCGCTTTCGTAGAGCGCCTCGAGCCGCGTGAGCGCCGACGCCGGCAGCGGCCCCGTCTTTCGCCGCCTCGCCACCCGCGCGCGTGCCCTCGCGGCGCCGAAAACGACCTCCGGGACCCGGATGCCGGTGCGGCCGAAGGCGTGGTGTTTCACGGTGCCCCTCCCGGCCTGGCCTGTTTCGGATGATCGCGGTCAATCCGCCCCTCGACCGCCCGCGCGATTGCCGGGTCGAGCTTCGTCGCCGCGAGCCGGGCAAGCAGGATCTTCCGGCCGGTCAGCCCGTGCCGGGCCAGCTCGCGAGTGAACTCGAAATCTTTCTCCCGGCCCGCCACGTACTTGGAGATCGCGAGGTCGTGCACCTCCAGGCACAGCCCCGCGTAGCCCCCCGTATTCGCGTTTTCGAAGCGCACCAGCCGGCGCTGCCAGCCGCGCGGCAGCGTCGCCGTGTCCGGCGCAACGCCTTGCGCGTAGTAGCCGAACCGCTCGTGAAACTTCGACGCCTCGCCGATGGCGCCGTCCACTTTGTCGGCCAGCTCGGGCCGCTTCCTGGGGTAGAGATCGCACTCCATGGATCTCAGGAGCGCGGTCGGTGCGTCGGGGAATTGGCCGAGGATCGCCTGGCTGCCGATGACAACCAGCTCCCGCTCGCCCGCGATCCTGCCCGCAGCCCGGATCAGGTGCTCAAGCTCCGAACGCTTCATACACCCGCCGTCGTTCCGGCTGCGTCAGCACGCCCGCGAACGGGGAAGACTGCCGCAGGCGGGCACCCGTTTCGCCAGGGTCGGTGATCAGCGCGGCGATTTCCGGCCAGGGGCGCCGGAGAATGGCCCGCCACTCCTCGAGTGCGCGGGGAGGGCTGTCACCATAGCGCGCCATCCAGCGCTCGAGGTTGAGCCGGGCGATGTCCAGCAGTCCGGGATCGGCCGCGATCTTCCGCGCGATCAGGCAGTGCATCGCGAGGCTGCGTGCTTCGGCGACGCGGTGCTTGAGCAGGCCGGGAGAGACCGCCGACACCGGCACCGCGGGTTGCCAGCGCGTCGCCGCGCGCAGACCCGCCGCGCGCTGCCGCGCGCGGTAGCGCCGCATGCGCTCGGCGGCGCTCTGCGCCCGCCCTGTGGGCGGGCGCCCGGGGCTGCGTCGGGGAGTGGCGGCCATCAAATTATCGTAACACGTTACGTTAATTACTGCAATTATAGATGACCGCTTCCCGTAATTGAACGATATAGCGTGTATGCTGCTTCAGCCCTCCGCAACTCGCGTCAGCTCGGTTTCCCCTCGCTTGACTCCCGGTGTGACGATAACGAATTTCCGGCCGGCGGAAACAAAACGGTGCTGTACACAACCTGGATCAAGGAGAAAGTCATGAAGTCTTCCATCACGAATTTCGTATTCATCGCCGCGCTCGCCGCGGCCATTCCGGCGCACGGCGCCGAGCAGTTGGGCAAGGTCAAGTTCGCCACCTCCTGCGACCCGGCGGTGCAGGAGCAGTTCGAGCGCGGCGTGGCCATGCTCCACTCGTTCTGGATCAGCGCGGCCCAAAAAACCTTCCGCGAGGTGGTGGAGAAGGATCCTTCGTGCGTGATCGCGCGGTGGGGCTTTGCCTCCATCCTCATGTCCAATCCGCTCGCCGGACAGGGCGCCTCGCCCAAGGGCGCCGCACTGGCGCAGACCGCGATCGAGCAGGGCCGCAAGATCGGCGCGAAGACCGAGCGCGAGCGCGACTACCTCGAAGCCGTCGCCGCCTACTATGAGAACTTTGCCGGTCGCCCCGAGCGCGAGCGCCAGATGGCGCGCGCCAAGGCCTACGAAGCGCTCGCCGCCCGCTACCCGGATGACGACGAGGCGCAGATCTTCTACGCGCTCTATCTCGCGGGCACGCAATCGCAGGCGGATCAGACCTTCGCTGCCTATCTCAAGGCGGCCGCGATCCTGGAAAAACAATTCGTCAAGCACCCCGATCACCCGGGTGTCGCGCACTACCTGATCCACAGCTACGACGCCCCGCCCATCGCGGCGCAAGGCTTGCCCGCCGCGCGGCGCTATGCGGAGATCGCCCCTTCCGCGCCCCATGCGCTGCACATGCCCTCTCATATCTTCACCCGCGTCGGCGCATGGGAGGATTCCGTCGTGACCAACCAGCGCTCGGCGGCGGTTGCGCTGAAAGGCGACGAGCCCGTCGGTGCGCTGCACGCGAGCGATTACCTGGTCTACGCCTACCTGCAGCTGGCGCGCGACGGCGACGCGCGGCGCGTCGTGGACGACGCCGCCCGGCTGACCGGGTTCAGGGCCCAGGCCGGGCACTACGCGCTGGCCGCGATGCCCGCGCGCTACGCGATCGAGCGCGGCGACTGGAAGGGCGCGATGAAGCTTGAGCTGGTCGAAAACTCGCTGCACTTCACCGAGGCGCTGACGCGATATGCGCGCGCGCTCGGCGCCGCCCGCAGCGGCGATGCCGCCGCGGCGCAGGTAGAGGTGGAGAAGCTCGCGTTGCTCCG
The DNA here is from genome assembly GCA_036398235.1 of Burkholderiales bacterium. GTDB lineage: Bacteria > Pseudomonadota > Gammaproteobacteria > Burkholderiales > SG8-41 > SG8-41. Next base: position 10,631 of record DASWHI010000151.1, on the reverse strand, counting down.
CGACGCGCTGATAGCGAAGAAAAACGCCTACTGGGCGACCGAGGTCGAGGTGAACCGGCTCGCTGCCGCCGCCTGGACCGCCCTTGCCCAGGGCAAGAAGGAAGAAGCGCTCAGCCTGATGCGCAGCGCGGCGGACACCGAGGACAGGAACGAAAAGCACATCGTGACCCCGGGACGCATCGCCCCCGCGCGCGAGCTCCTCGGCGAAATGCTGCTCGAGCTCAAGCAACCGGCGTTGGCGTTGAAGGAGTTTGAGGCATCCCAGAAACGAGAGCCCAACCGCTTCCGCGGCTTCTACGGGGCGGCGCTTGCCGCCGAGGCGTCCGGCGACCGGCAGAAGGCGGCGGACAATTTCACGAAGCTCCTGGCCATGACCAAGGACGCGGATTCCGGGCGCGAGGAACTGCGGCGCGCGAAGGCCTATATAGCGGCGAGGTAGCCTGGCAAGCCATGCCGCGGGTATTGCCTGCATTGCTTTTCGCGGTTGGCGTGACGATCGCGCCGGGGCTGCTCGCCGTCGACACGGAGGAGGACCCCGGCGCAGTTGCGCTCGGCCCCGACTATGCGGCGGGCAAGAAGGCGATCGAGGCAAAGGACTGGAACGCCGCGATCAGGCACTTCTCCGCCGTGGCGTCACGCGCCCCCGACAATGCCGACATCCAGAATTACCTCGGCTATGCCTATCGCAATGCCGGTAGCCTTGACAGCGCGTTCCAGCATTACCAGCGCGCGCTCAAGCTGAACCCGCAGCACCGCGGCGCGCACGAGTACATCGGCGAGGCGTACCTGATGGTGAAGAACCTCGCCAAGGCCGACGAGCACCTTGCGGCGCTGGAGCGCATCTGCCTGCTGCCCTGCGAGGAGTACTCCGATCTCAAGGCCAAGGTCGCCGCCTACAAGAAAGCCGCCAGGTAAGCATCGTCGCACCGGGATTCGGGCCCCGTCATCCATCAGGGTCAGCCGGAAAAAGATATTCCGCCGCTGGGGGTGTTTCAGGCGCATAATGGCGGCGTCGAATGCGCTTTGGGTCTGTCTGCAGTTCGTTTCCGGCTGGTGGTTTCGGTCCTCTCCCACAGGTAATTTTGATGCCGCGCGCACTATCGCGCGCGGCGATGCCACTCGGAGGACATCATGTCTACCATCGGCACCGTAAAGTTTTTCAACAGCACCAAGGGCTTCGGCTTCATTCAGCCCGATGACGGCACGAAGGACGTGTTCGTGCATATCTCCGCGGTCGAGGCCGCCGGCCTCGGCACGTTGAGCGAGAACCAGAAGATCTCGTTCGAAAAGGAGACCGGCGTCAACGGCAAGACCGCCGCCGTCAACCTGAAAGCCGCCTGATGCCCCGCGCATGAGATACCCGGACATCACGTTCACCGGGAAATCGGGCGAGAAATACCACTTCCAGGCCTGGTCGCTGGACACGCGGTTCAAGCCGCTGGCGGCCGTGTACTTCGTGACGAAGCGCGCACGCGACAACACCACCTACAGCCGGTCCTCCCACGACGGCATCTTCATCGGCCAGACCGCGAGCCTCGCCGACCCCTTCGGCACCGAATCGCAGTTCGAATGCTTCCGCAAGCATGGCGCGAACTGCATCTGCATTCTCCTGCTGGAAAGCGAGGAACGGCGCATCGCGGTCGAAGCGGACCTGGCCATCCAGCACCGCACCCACTGCAACCAGCGGGAGCGAATCAACCGTCTCTTCGAAAGTGCCGCGTAGGCGTCACGCCGGCGGTAACCAAGGGAGGCGGGGTTATGGATACGATTTGAGTTCACCCCTCTCCCCTCGGGAGAGGGCGCGGTGAGGGATAAGCGCCGGGGTGGTGGGAGCTCTCGGAACCGGTCACAATCTGTGACCAGTTCAAGAAATCCGATGCCGACCTGGCGCGGACTATCGAAAAATACGCCGACCAGGACATCGACTTTATGGACGCCGCGCTGGTCTGGCTCGCAGAGGAGAGCGGCCTGCGCAGGATCCTGACCGTGGACCGCTCCGATTTCTCCCTCTTCCGCCTCAAGGGCGCCAAGCGCTTCGACGTGCTCGACTGGTTCTAGCCCTTATCCGTTGCGCGGGCTGTTACCATCAGGACCAGTTCGCGGTGTGACGATGCCGGATGTGCATGATGGGATCGTAGCCCGGATCGGCGAGCCAGCGGCGGAGCTGCTTGTCGTTGAAAGTGCGCAGCCGCCCATCGAATATCTTCCGGAACCACCGTGGTGCCGCGCTGCGCACAGTGAACTCGCTGTCCGAGTGAAAGCGCGCAATTGCGCGTCGGCCTTCCGGCGAGCGGGGATCCAGCAGCACGGTCGTGCCGGAGGGCACGATGGCTTTCCAGTCGTGCAGAACCCACCAGTACTCGTAGCGGTGCCGGCGGCGGCGGCGATTCGTCGCTCGAAGTGTGCTTTGGCAGCGCGGCGTTCTGCAGTCAGGCGTTCGATCCGGTCGCGAGTGCGGGACCCGATCAGACCGTGGTGTCCGGCTCGGTCGTGACGCTCGACGGGTCAGCCAGCGAAGGCGACATCGACTCGTATTCGTGGGCGCTCGACACGTTCGAGTTCCGGCCGGATGCCATGGAACCGTGCTACCGTAGCGCCATGAGGAAAGAGTTAGTCGGGCTGGTGCTGCTGGTGACGGCCGGTGCCGCCGCGGCACAAGCGCCTGCGCGGGACGCGATCGAACGCGAGCAGGCGCTTAGCAGCGCCCAGCAGCGGGCCGGCGCTGCCTATCAGGAGATGCAGCAGGCGCGGCAGAATGCAATACGCGCCGAGGGGGATTTTCTCAATGCGCAGGAAGCGGATCGCGCCGCGCAGAAGCAGGCGGCGGAAACGAAGCAGCAGCTGGACGCGGCAAGGCAGGCTCTCGACGCGGCGAAAGCAAGGGACGCGAAGGCGCGCAAGGCCTACGACGACGCGCTGGACGCCGTAGACCGCGCCCGGAAGGCGCCGGCGGCAAGATAGGGTGGCTGTCAGGTCAACGGCCGCCGGTGATATAGTCAACCGAGAGCCGCCCGAAGCGTTATTCCCGTAACACAGCGGGGTGAACCATCATGAGATACGTCTATTTGATCCTCTTGCTGGCAGCCTGGTCCGTGTTTGCCGCGGGCGAAACAGGGGTAGACCAGGGCGTCGGGAAGGCGCTCGCTGCCCAGACCGAATCCTGCGATGGGGCCGTTCAAACCGGCGCGGCTGCCGACCGCCTCGCCCAGCAGCCGGCGTGCTGCAAGGCCAACAAGGGCGTGTGCGGCTGCCGCGCGGGCAAGATCGTCTGCTGCGACAAGACCTTCAGCGACACCTGCACCTGCAACCGGGAAGACGGGGCAGACGCTACCTAGACGGCGTGGCGGCTACTTCTTGGTGAGGGTCCACACGCCGTCGGCCTGGCGCGCGGAAGGATCGGCCCGCAGTTGCTGGACCCGTGAGATGAGCAGTCGGGCCGGCGCATCATCCGGCTTGAGCTTCAGGCAGTCGTTGAAGCACTTCTCCGCCTCGTCCCACGCGCCGCTGCGGTAATACCCCAGCCCCTGCTCGAACCGGCCCTTGAGCTCCAGCACGACGGGGTCGAGCTGACCCTTGCGTCCCAGGAGCTCGAACACGCGCACCGGCTCGCTCTTGCCCACCACGCGGATGCTGTCGAGCTCGCGCGCTTCCACGGCATCGGCCGCGAGTCTCCGCGTGTCCTCGTTGATCAGGATGGTGGTGCCGTACTCCTTGTTGGCGCCTTCGAGCCGCGAGGCGAGGTTGACGGTGTCGCCGATCACGGTGAAGCCCTTCGCGGTCTCCGAGCCGATGGTGCCCACCGTCACATCGCCGGTCGCAATCCCCATGCGGATGTTGACCGCGGGCAGCCCCTTCCTCAGGCCCATGATGTCGGGCAGCATGCGGCGGAACTGCTCGAGCCGCGCCATCTGGTCCAGCGCGGAGAAGCATGCAAGCGCGGCGTGCTGCTTCTCGTCGGTGAACGGCGGGCCCCAGTAGGCCATGATCGCGTCGCCGATGAACTTGTCGAGGATGCCGCCGTACTCGCGGATCGGCTCGGACATCAGAGTGAAGTACTGGTTGAGAAACCGCACCACGCCGTCCGGGGTCAACTGCTCGCCCAGCGCCGTGAAGCCCACGAGATCGGAGAAGAACACGGTCATCACCCGCTTCTCGCCGGCAGTCGAGGACAGCCGGTTCTCCAGCAGCCCCTTGACGATGCGCGGGTCCACGTACTTGCCGAAGGTGTCCCTGATCCGCTCCTTCTCGCGCAGGCCCGCGACCATGTTGTTGAACGACTCGGTCAAGGCCGCGATCTCGTCGGCGGAGCTCGCCTGGATGCGGATGCTGAGGTCTCCTTCCTCGACGGCCTTGGTGCCGGAGAGGAGCCGGCGCACCGGCTGCACCAGGTTGCGGGTGATGACGGCCGCGAAAATGAGGCCGAGCACGCCGGCGATGAGGGTGATGCCCCAGTTGAGCCGTATCGCCTTTTCTTCCTCGGCGCGGGCGTTGTCGGCGGCATCCTGGGTCACCTTCTGCAGCGCGAGGATCACCTTTTCCATGCGCGCGTTGATGGCTTCCTTTTCCCTCACCATCGCTTCGCGCACGACCTTGAGGGAGCGGGGGTTGCCTTCCTCGGCCTCGATGAGGAACTGGCGGAACGTCGCATGGAAATGCTGGCGCGCGGTCTGGATGTCCGGCAGCTCGTTCTTCAGCACCGCGAAGGCGACGCGGTCCACGTTGACGTCGGGGGAGGCGAGCGCCTGCTCGACCAGGCGCAGGCTCGAGTCGATGACCTGGTCGGCGTTGACGCCGCGCTCGTCGAACAGGCGTTGCTCCTGATCGAGTGCGGGGCGGTCGCGGTCGCGGGCCTGCATCAGGAGCAGGATGCGCTCGAAGTGCACCACCTGCTGGCGCACCAGGGTTTCCACGCTCCCGATCTGCTGATCGAGCGGGACGTAGTAGCCGGAGAGCGCCGCGACCTCGTTGTTGAGGATCTTCAGATTGCGCCCCGACAGTTCCGTCACCACCACCATCAGCACCAGCAGGCCGAGGGCGATGCTGTAGACCTTCAGGCTGATCGGCCGCCGCATCGCGCTACGAGCGCGGGGTGCGCGCGCTGTTGCCTCCGTCCACGCTGATGACCGTGCCCGTTACGTACGAGGCGCGGTCCGAGCAGAGAAACGCGACGACGTCCGCGATCTCCTCCACCGTGGCGGGCCGGCCGAACGGGAAGCCCTTGGTCAGCTCGCGCCAGCGTTCCGGGTCGCCGAGGTCCTTTTGCGCCTGGTTGCGCCAGCGCATGACGCCCCGGTCGGTCGCGGTCGCGCTGGGATTCAATCCGATCACCCGCACGCCGTATTTGGGGCTCTCCGCCCCGAGGGCGCGCGAGAACGCCATCAGCCCCGCGTTCGCGATGCTGCCGGCGATGTAGCCGGCGGTGGGGCGCTCCCCGGCGCCGCCGATGATGTTGACGATGACGCCGCGGCCCCGCTCGCACATCGCGGCGTAGATCGCGCGGGAGAGATTGATGTAGCCGAACATCTTGAGGTCCCACGACTCGCGCCACACCTTCTCGTCGAGCCCGGTGAGCGTCCCCTGGGGGATCGCGCCGGCGTTGTTCACCAGGATGTCGACGTCGCGGCAGGCTTCACCGAGCTTTTTTGCGTTCTCGCTCACGCCGAGATCGATCGCGTGGGTCGTAACGTTGACCTTGTGCGCGGCCAGCAATTTCTTGCGGGCCGCCTCGAGGTCGGCGGCGTTGCGCGAGGCGAGGTGAAGATGGCAGCCTTCGGCGGCGAGCGATTGCGCGACGCCGAAACCGATGCCGCGCGAGCCGCCGGTGATCAATGCAGTACGGCCGGAAAGTTTGAGGTCCATATCAGGGCAGGATCAGGGTTGTTGTCGGTTGGGAAAACGCCGGCGAATGCCGGGCGCAGGTATTCTAAACCGGTCTTCCCCCGCATGGGGAGAAGGAATAGTCTCTGCGTTTCCTCCACCGTGCCAGGAAATCGCCATGCACTACGTCGATTCGATCACCGGCACGACCTATCGTCTCGAGGAGCCGCGCTGGCGCGGCGAGTCCGGCGGCCACGTCAATCTCGGCGCCGCCCCAGGGCTCAAGCGCGGCGACATCGACGGCTCGGTCCATTCTCTCTGGCGGTATCGCAAGGCGCTGCTGGTGGACGCCGGCAGCGCGGTCACGATGGGCGAGGGCTGGACGCCGCTCGTCCGCGCCGCGTGGGACGGCGTCGCGGTCGACTTCAAGCTCGATTTCATGATGCCGACCGGCTCCTTCAAGGACCGCGGCATGACCGTGATGGTGAGCTACCTCAAGAGCCGCGGCATCACCGCGGTGCTGGAGGATTCATCGGGCAATGCAGGCGCCTCGCTTTCGGCTTATTGCGCGCGCGCGGGCATGCGCTGCCGCGTGCTGGTGCCTGAATCGGCGTCGTATCCGAAGATCGCGCAGATCGCGGCGTGCGGCGCGGAGGTGGTGACGATCCCGGGATCGCGCCAGGACGTCGCCGACGCCGCGCTCGCCATGAGCCGGGAGATCTTTTACGCGAGCCACAACTGGCAGCCGTTTTTCGGAGAAGGCACCAAGACGCTTGCCTACGAGCTGTGGGAGCAACTCGGCTTCCGCGCTCCCGACAGCGTGGTGATGCCGGTCGGCTACGGCGCCAACGTGCTCGGCTGCGACCGCGGCTTCTCCGAGCTGCTGCGCAACCGCGAGATCGACCGCATACCGCGCCTCTACGGTGTGCAGGCGGCGAACTGCGCGCCGTACTACGCAGCGTTCCGGGCAGGCGTCGAGCACTTCGTGCCGGTTTCGGTCAGCGCGACAGTCGCGGAGGGGATCGCTTCATCGAAACCCACTCGGATGCGGGAAGTGCTCGCGCCGGTGCGCGCGTCCGGGGGCGAGATCGTGGCGGTGACGGAGGACGAGATCGTGCGCGCGCTCGCCGCGCTGGCGCGGAAGGGTTTCTACGTCGAGCCGACTTCCGCTGCCGCTGCGGCCGGGCTGTCGCAGTTGATCGCCCGCGGTGCCATCCGGCAAGAGGAGACGACGGTGCTGGTGTTGACCGGCACGGGCCTGAAGGCATCCGAGCAGATCGGCAAGCTCCTGAACCTCGGCGCCCAACATCAATAGCGAGAATCTAGGACGTTGTCGCCCTGGATCCTCGCCTTCGCGAGGACGACTAGAAAAACGCGCGGGAGTATAACACCGGGCTTGACACGTCAAAGCGGCGCGACTTAGATTCGCCGACTCCCTTTCCGGCGCCGCGTGCAATCATGAAAATCACCTCGGTCAAGAGCTACAGCGTGCATCCCGGCTGGCGCAAGAACCTCATCTTCGTCAAGGTCGAGACCGACGCCGGCATCCACGGCTGGGGCGAGGCCTACTCGCAGTACGACCGCGATCCCGCGGTGATGGCGCACCTCGATGCGCTCGGCCGCTATTGCTCGGGCAGGAGCCCGTTCGACATCAAGCATTTCACCCAGGTCGCCTTTGACGACTACGCGCAGCGGCGCGGCTCGGTCGAGCTCTGGTGCGCGGTCTCGGGCATCGAGCAGGCGCTGTGGGACATCGTCGGGAAGAGCTGCAAGCAGCCGGTCTATAACCTCCTCGGCGGGCGCTGCCGCGACCGGATCCGCGTCTACGCCAACGGCTGGAGCTATCAACTGAAAGAGCCGGCCGATTACGCGCGCGCGGCGGAGAAGGTCGTGCAGCAGGGGTTCGATGCGCTCAAGCTCGATCCGCTGCCGAGCCCGTGGCGCACGTGGATTCCCAGGGAGCACGAAGAGCGCGCGGTGCGCGTGGTGAAGGCGGTGCGTGATGCGGTGGGCCCGAAGGTGGATATCCTGATCGATCAGCACCGGCGCCTCGCGCCGATGCACGCGATCCGGCTCGATCGTCGGCTTGCGGAATTCGGCCTCTACTGGATGGAGGAATCGTGCCAGGCGGAGTACCCGGACGAGCTGGCGCAGATCCGGCGCGAGACCGGCCTGCCGATGGTGATCGGCGAGGCGACCTATACCAAGACCGGATTTCGCCCGCTGCTGGAAAAGCGCGCGGCCGACATCCTCAACCCCGATGTCGCGTGCGTGGGGGGCATCCTGGAGCTGAAGGAGATCGCGGCCATGGCCGAGCCCTACCTGGTGGCGATGTCACCGCACAACTACAACTCGACGCTGGTGGCGCTTGCCGCCACGGTGCACGCGTCCGCGGTGATGCCCAATTTCATCATCACCGAGTACTTCCTGCCGTTCGTCGAGTTCTGCGACCGGATCTCGCCCAACCAGTTGAAGCCGAGGAACGGCTACATCGACCTGCCCACCGCGCCCGGCCTGGGTGTCGATGTCGACGAAGAGGCGCTCAAGCGCTATCCCGCCAAGCCGTATACGACCCGCACGCTGCGGCAGCCTGGGGATGAGCCCGGGGGAATCTAGGCGTGTTCAAAGCGCAACGATCGCTTCGTCCCCTTCCACCGAGATGCGCGTGCCAAACGGCACGCTGCGCTCGACGAGGTCGCGCAGTGCCTCGGGCTCCTCGCACGGCGAGCGCAGCAGCGTCTCGTTGCGGTCGTTGTGGCGCACGAACTTGAGCGCGACCCGCCGGAGCGCGCGGTCTTCAATCGCCACGCGCGCGATCAGGCCGGTCCAGTCGCCATGCCTGCGGCCGCCATGGCCGGTGTGGAACGAGAAATTGCCCATCCCGTAGAAGACAGGCTTGCCCTTGTAGATCTCCACGGGAAGCACGTAATGGGGCCCGTGGCCGATCACCGCGTCGGCGCCGGCGTCGATCGCCGCGTGCGCGATCTCGGTCATGTAGCGCAGCACCTCCTGGTGCAATCCCCAATGGTGCGACGAGACCAGGACATCGACCCGCGCGCGCAGGGCCGCCAACTCCTCGCGGAATCGCGCCAGATAGTGCGGATCGGCCCAGGTCAGGACCACCGGCGGCAGCCCGGGGCGGTTCATCGGCGGGATTTCAGGCTGGACCTTGTGCGCGGGCACCTGGTAGGCGGTATGGCCGCGAATCACGGCGACGCCGGGGGAATGTTCGCCCGCCTCGTGGTTGGTCGGCCAGTAGACGGAGGTGCGCTGCAGGAATCCGAAGCGCAACCCGCCGCGCTCGATCACGGCGGGCGCGTGCGCGGCATCGCGGTCGGCGCCGCTGCCGGTGTGCGCGATGCCGAGCCGGTCCAGCTCCTGCAGCGACCGGGTGATCGCGTCGGTGCCGTAATTGACATTGTTGGCGGTCCCGACCGCATGGTAGCCCGCCAGCGTCAGCGCCTCGCCTGCGGCGGGCAGCGCGTAGAACCCCTCGTCGCCGAGGGAGCGATTGCCGGGCGGAGCATAGAGGCAGCATTCGAGGTTTCCGAACAGCGCGTCCGCGGCGCGCAGCGTGGCGGCAACGCGCGCGAACGGCGCGCGCGGGTCGTTCACGCTCATGAGGTTGATGTCCCCGGTGAGGAGGAGCTGGCGTTTCACGGGTGGGACTCTCAGGCTGCGCCGATTATATCGAAGGCCCGGAGCGGTCCCGCCGCGGGCGGCACTTCGATCCACCCTTGACAGTCCCGCCTGGGAGCGAGAAGCTTGACGCGGGTCCAGATGTTGGAACCCGGTCGCGGCGGCGCGAGGAGGGGGCGATGTTCAAGAACATCCTGATACCGACCGACGGGTCGGAGCTGTCCCAACGCGCAGTGCGCATGGCGATTTCCCTCGCCAAGCTGCACCAGGCGCGCATCACCGGCATCCACGTGATTCCCGATTACCACCTGCTGATCGCCTACGAGGGCGCGTTCGACCCGGTCACCGAGGAACGCATCGAGGAAGAGGCGAAGGTGCGCGCCGAAAGCTATCTTGCCTTCGTGCGCAAGACTGCGCAGGAGGAGGGCGTGCCGTGCGACACCCTGTGCGAAACGAGCGACCACCCCTACGACGCCATCCTCAAGGCGGCGAACTCGCAACAGTGCGACCTCATCGTCATGACCTCCCACGGCCGCAAGGGGATCGTCGCCGTGCTGCTGGGCAGCGAAACGCGCAAGGTGCTGACCCACTCCAAGATCCCGGTCCTGATCGTCCGTTAGGGGGAGTGGAGACGATTTATAAGTAACTGAAACATATATGATTTATTATGCGTCCACAATATGGTGCGGGGCAACAGAAAACGCTTGCATTGGAGCGGGATTTTGGGGATAATTCAAATGCGCTGCTGTCTCACAGGCGGCGGCGCAATCCTCCAAAACCTCCTCCTTTGGCGGACCTTAAGCGCAACCTCTTCAGGTTGCGCTTTTTTTTGCATCCACGTTCGATCTCGTGACGCTCTACCGGCCGGTTGGGGCGCCTAGCTGACCGGGTTTGATGCGGTGCAATATAAACGTCGTTCGAAGAGGCCGTCGAGCGGTTTGCTATACTGCCCGGCCTCGGAGGAGCGACGCGCGGTCGCGCTCAAACACTGGCGACAGTACGCCGCTCGGCCGATCCGGGCGCAGCGCGCGTGGGCCCGTGTCGTGAGCGCCGCCCGCGATCGGCGTTATTGACTCCGGTCAAGGCCGGCGCGCAAACGGCTGTGAGATTCGGGTTCGCCCCATGAAAATCCACGAGTACCAGGGCAAGGAGATCCTGCGCAAGTACGGCGTCGC
>DASWHI010000150.1:0-2694 GCA_036398235.1 Burkholderiales bacterium | reverse complement strand
TCCGTCGCGCGCACCAACTCGGCGCAGATGCCGGGTTCCCACGCCGAGTGGCCGGCGTCCGCGACCACGATGTATTCGGATTCGGGCCACGCCCGGCGCACCTCGTCGGCGGTGACGATCGGGCACACCGCGTCGTAGCGTCCCTGCACGATCACGCAGAGGAGGTGGCGCAGGCGGTGGAGATTGTCGAGCAGAGCGTTTTCCGGCAGGAAGATGCCGTGGCTGAAGTAGTGCGCCTCGATGCGCGCGAGCCCGAGTGACACGACGTCTCCCGCGAAGTGCGCCACCGTTTCGGGACTCGGCAGCAGCGTCGAGCATATCCCCTCGTAGGTGCTCCAGGCGCGCGCCGCGCGCACGTGCACGGCAGGGTCGGGATCCGCGAGGCGCTTGTAGTAGGCGGCGAGCAGGTCGCCGCGCTCGGGCTCTGGGATGACCTCGGCGAAAGTGCGCCACGCCTCGGGAAACAGCGTGCGCAGGCCGTAGAGAAACCAGTCGATCTCGCTCTTGCGGCACAGGAAAACCCCGCGCAGGATGAATCCGGCGCAGCGCCCGGGATGCGCCTCGCCGTACGCGAGCGCGAGCGTGCTGCCCCACGAGCCGCCGAAGACGAGCCAGCGCTCGATCCCGAGATGGCCGCGCAGCCGCTCGATGTCCGCCACGAGGTGCGGGGTCGTGTTCTCGCGCAGCTCGCCCAGCGGCGTCGAGCGCCCCGCCCCGCGCTGATCGAAGATCACGATGCGGTAATGGGCGGGATCGAAGAAGCGCCGGTGGGCGGGCGAGGCGCCTGCGCCCGGGCCGCCGTGCAGGAACAGGACCGGCGCACCTTCCGGGTTGCCCGACTGCTCCCAGTACATCGTGTGCACGCGGTCGAGCCTGAGCATGCCCGTGCTGAAGGGCTCGATCTCGGGATAGAGCTCGGCGCGCGGCCTGGCGGCGATGTCGGCCATGACGAAGGATTCTATAATAGCCTCACGGAGTTCTCGAAAATGGATGACCAGCTACGCAAAGCAGCGCTCGACTACCATCGGCTGCCGGGCCCCGGCAAGATCTCGGTCGTTCCCACCAAGGGTCTCGTCAACCAGCGCGACCTCGCGCTCGCCTACACGCCGGGCGTCGCGATCGCCTGCCAGGAGATTGCCGCCGACCCGGGCGAGGCGCGGAACCTGACCGCGCGCGGCAATCTCGTGGCGGTGATCACCAACGGCACGGCGGTGCTGGGACTGGGCGCGATCGGCCCGCTTGCCTCGAAGCCGGTGATGGAAGGCAAGAGCGTGCTGTTCAAGAAGTTCGCCGGCATCGACGTCTTCGACATCGAAGTGGACGAGCGCGACCCGGAGAAGCTGGTGGACATCATCGCGAGCCTCGAGCCGACCTTCGGCGGCATCAACCTGGAGGACATCAAGGCACCCGAGTGCTTCGTCGTGGAGCGCAAGCTGCGGGCGCGCATGAAGATCCCGGTGTTCCACGACGACCAGCACGGCACCGCCATCATCGTCGGCGCCGCGATCCTGAACGGCCTCACGGTAGTCGGCAAGGACATCAGCAGGGTGAAGCTGGTCGTTTCTGGCGCCGGCGCGGCGGCGCTCGCGTGCCTGAATCTTTTGGTGGAGATGGGACTACCACGCTCGAATATCGTCGTGACCGACATCAAGGGTGTCGTCTACAAGGGACGCAAGCAGGAGATGGACCCCGAGAAGGAGCGCTTCGCGGTCGAAACCCGGGCGCGCACCCTTGGTGAAGTGATCGACGGTGCCGACATTTTCCTCGGGCTTTCCGCGGGCGGGGTGCTGAAGCCGGAGATGGTGAAGCGTATGGCATCGCGTCCTCTGATCCTCGCGCTCGCCAATCCTGAGCCGGAGATCCGCCCCGAAGAGGCGAAGCAGGCGAAGCCGGACGCGGTGATCGCAACCGGGCGCTCCGACTACCCGAACCAAGTCAACAACGTGTTGTGCTTTCCTTTCATCTTCCGCGGCGCGCTCGATGTCGGCGCGACTTCCATCACACGCGAGATGGAACTCGCGGCGGTGAAAGCGATCGCGGAGCTCGCGCGGGCCGAGCAATCGGACATCGTCGCGCGGGCCTACGGCGATCAGCGCCTCTCCTTCGGTCCCGACTACCTCATTCCGCGGCCCTTCGATCCCCGCCTGATCGGGAAGATCGCGCCGGCGGTGGCGCGCGCCGCGATGGCGAGCGGCGTCGCGTCGCGCCCGATCGCCGATTTCGAGACCTACCACGAGCGCCTGAACCAGTTCGTCTACCAGTCGGGCCTCATCATGAAGCCGGTGTTCGAGGCGGCGAAGGCTTCTCCCCGGCGCGTGGTGTACACCGAGGGCGAGGACGAGCGCGTGCTGCGCGCGGCCCAGGTGGTGGTGGACGAGGGCATGGCACGCCTGACGCTCGTCGGCCGACGCGAAGTTGTGCGCACGCGCCTCGAGCGGCTCGGCCTAAGGCTCAAGATGGACGAGGATTTCGACCTCGTGGATCCCAACAGCGACCCGCGCTACCGCGACTACTCGATGGCCTACCACAAGCTCGCGGAACGCAAGGGAGTGACGCCCCAGATCGCCCGGCTCGAGCTGCGCCGCCGCACCACACTGATCGGCGCAATGCTCGTGCATAGGGGGGAGGCGGACGCGATGCTGTGCGGCATGGTCGGCCGCTACGACAGCCACCTGCGCTTCATCGACGAGGTCA
>DASWHI010000149.1:0-3094 GCA_036398235.1 Burkholderiales bacterium | reverse complement strand
GTACGCGGCGATGCGGGTCGATGCGCTCAACCACGCGCTGCGCGGCATTCCGCGGGAGAGAATCCGCCTCCACGTCTGCTGGGGCAGCTTTCATGGTCCCCACCAGCACGACATCCCGCTCGAGCGCATCATCGACATCGTGTTCCGGGTGCGAGCGTCGCAGTACTCGATCGAGGCTTCCAATCCTTGCCACCAGCACGAGTGGCGCGTGTTCGAGGACCACAGGCTGCCCGAGGGCGCGGTGCTGATCCCGGGCGTCGTCGGCCACTACTCGGATTTCATCGAGCACCCCGAGCTCGTCGCCGAGCGCCTCGTGCGCTACGCGAATCTCGTCGGGCGCGAGAACGTGATGGGCGGCACCGATTGCGGGCTCGGGCCCCGCGTCGGTCACGCGACGATCGCGTGGGCGAAGCTGGAAGCACTTGCCGAGGGCGCGCGTCTCGCGACGAAGCAGCTCTGGCCCCGCGGCTTGCGCAGGCGGAAGGCTATTCTTCGGCGCGCTTCTTCCAGAGCCCCCACGGCCGGTCGATGACGCCATCGTTGGCGCGGGCGGCGTTGGCCGCCTCGGCGTCGTTGAGATACGTGATCGTGCCGAGCCGCAAAGCCTCGGATTGCAGGCGCGCATTCACCTCCGCGTAGATCGCGCGATAGACCACCTGCTTCAGCGTCGCCCCGACCGCCACCGACCCGTGGCCGCGCATCAACGCGAACGGCGCCGCGCCCAGCGTGCGCGCGAGCGCCGCGCCGAGCTTGCGGTCCCGGATCAGCATGTCCGTCGCGGGGCCGCCCGTTTCGCGGATCTCGAAGATCGGCGTCGCTAGACCGAGGAAGCCGCTCATGTGGAACACCGGCCGCAACGACGTCCCGGTGATGCCGAACGGAATCAGCGCCGGCGAATGGCTGTGCACCACCGCCACGACATCCGGGCGCGAGCGATAGATCTCGCTGTGGATAGTGCGCTCCAGATAAGGTTTTCGGCCGCGCGCGTTGAGCGGCTCGCCGTCCATCCCGAACTCCATCACGTCGCGGGCGGTCACCGTCGCGGGCGCGATGCTCCGCGAAAGCAGGAATCGCTCCGGGTCCCGCTCGTCGCGCACGCTGACGTGGCCGAACCCGTCCACCACGCCTTCCTTGAAGAGGATATGGTTCGCGCTGACCAGGTCGTCGATCAATCCCTTGCGGCTCATTGAAGCTCCCTCTGTGTGAAGTCCTGACGGTAGCCGTGCGGAACGGTGCCCGCTTGTATTAAACTCGCAGTCTAAACCTCAAAGCTGCCGCCAGCGGCGAGACCAATACGGAGGAGGACCCCCCCATGAAGCGTAAATGGCTGCTGATTGTGCTCGCGGGTACGGCGGCGTGCGCCTGCACCGCTGCCGCGCAAAATCCTTCGACAGGCTCAGAGCCTGCCCTGAGCACGTCGAAGGGACAGGTTTTTCCGGCAAGGCCGATCCGGGCCGTGGTGCCGTATGCCGCCGGCGGGCTGCCGGACACCATGATGCGTATCGCAGGCCGGCGGATGACCGAAATGCTCGGGCAGCAGGTGGTCGTCGATAACCGTCCCGGCGCGGGCGGCATCTCCGGCTGCGTTCTCGTTGCCAGTGCGACACCCGACGGCTACACGCTGCTGATCGCCGACGTCGGGCAGACCGCCATCAACCCGGCGCTCTATGCCAAACTGCCTTACGACACGCTGCGGGATTTCGCCCCGGTGAGCCTCATGGGCACATCAGGGCAGTTCCTCGTGGCGCACGCATCGGTCCCTGCGAAAACGCTTCCCGAGCTGATCAAGCGGGTGAAGAGCAAGCCGGGCCAGTTCCGCTACGGCTCCGGAGGGATCGGCAGCGTCCATCACCTCAGCATGGAGGCGCTCAAGGCGCCGCTCGGCCTCGACATCGTGCACGTCCCGTACAAGGGCACCGGCCAGGCCGTGCCCGCGCTGCTTGCCGGTGAGGTGTCGCTGCTCTTTGCGGCGCTGCCGTCCATCGCCCCGCACGTCAAGGCCGGACGCCTGAAGCTGCTCGGCGTCAACACCATCAAGCGCAACGCGCAGGCGCCGGACGTGCCGACCATCGCGGAGATCACGGGCATCAAGGACTACGACTATCCGCCGGCGATCGGGGTGATGGCCCCGGCGAAGACGCCGAAGGCCGTGATCGACCGGCTCGCGGGGGCGATTGCCAAGTCCGTGCAGCACCCCGATACCGTAAGCCGCTACACCACGCTCGGCATCGACCCGGTGGGCAACACGCCGGCGCAATACCTCGCGCAGACCCGCGCGGACATCGCAAAATACGCGAAAGCCGTCAAGGCCGCCGGGGTCAAGGTGGAATAATTGCAAAGGACGAGGAGGAATCAGGAATGAAATCGGGATGGATCGTGCTCGGCTTGTTCGGCATGCTGGCGGCAGCGCCGGCATGGCCGCAGCAGTATCCGGCGAAATCGGTGCGCTTCGTGGTCCCGTTCCCGCCGGGCGGCACGGCGGACACGCTGGGACGCATCGTCGCGCTCAAGCTCGGCGAGAGCCTCGGCCAGAATTTCGTCATCGAGAACCGCGGCGGCGCCGGCGGCGTGATCGGCTCGGAGTCCGTCTCGAAAAGCGCGCCGGACGGCTATACCCTCGTCGTTTCCGGCATCGCTTCGCACACGATCGCGCCGGCGCTCGCTTCCAGGCCGCCGTATGATCCGCTCAGGGATTTCACCCATATCGCGCTCTTCGGCGGGCCACCGGCCGTGCTCGGCGTCCACCCGTCGCTGCCGGCGAAGGATCTCAAGGCGTTCGTCGCCCTCGCCAAGGCGCGGCCGGGAGATATGAGTTACGGCTCGCCCGGCAACGGCACTCTGGGCCACCTCGCCGCCGAGCTGCTGAAGCAAAAAGCAGGCATCAAGATCGTGCACATCCCCTACAAGGGCGCCGCGCTGGCGGTGGTGGACATCGTCGCCGGGCATATCGAGGTCATTTCAACCACGCTCACCACCGCCAGCGGGCAGATCCGCGCGGGCAAGGTGCGCGCGCTCGCGATCAGCTCCACGAAGCGCCTGCCCGATTACGCGGGGGTGCCCACGTTCCGCGAGGCGGGCTACCCCGACCTGGTGG
>DASWHI010000148.1:0-3377 GCA_036398235.1 Burkholderiales bacterium | reverse complement strand
TCGGCCTCGTCGGCGCGCACCTCCACGTGGGCGGCGGACGCGAATTCCGGCAGCCGGGCGATCTCTCCTCGCGCGAGAAGCAGGACCTCGATACCTACGGCTACATCACCCGGCCCGAGCACGAGACCGGCACGGCCGCGGGGGGTCCCCAATCGCTCGAGTCGTGGCAGATCATCAATCACAGCGCCTCCGGATTCATGTGCATGCAGCGCGAGACCGAAGGCCGGGGGCGCGTGAGCCACAACCAGCTGCTGGCGGTGCGCCGGGCGGGTGGACGGCATTTCCACGTCGGGATGGTGCAGTGGCTGAGGATGGAGGAAAACGGCGAGATTTGCTGCGGCGTGCGCCTCTTCCCCGGCGCGCCGCAGGCGATCTCGGTGCGGCCGTCGAACTTCGCGCCGGGCGGCAACGGGCGCTACGAGCGCGCGCTGCTGCTGCCGGAGGTCGCAACCCCCGCCACGCCGGCGACGCTGATCCTGCCCGCAGGCTGGTTCCAGAGCGGGCGCTTCGTGGAAGTCTTCTCCGACCGCAAGCAGGTCGCGAAACTCCTCAATCTCCTCGAAAAAGGCGGCGACTTCGATCGCGGAACCATCGTGGTCGTGTGATCGGTTATGATGCACCCCTCCGGGGGTGCTCATGGCCGGGCTCACCAAGTCCGTTCCGCTGCCGACCGAAATCAAGCTGCACCAGAAATCGCGCGTCCTCGAGATCGCGTTCGCGGACGGCGCCACCTTCCGCCTGCCGTGCGAGTTCCTGCGTGTCTATTCCCCGTCCGCGGAAGTGCGTGGTCACGGCCCCGGGCAGGAGGTGCTGCAGACCGGGAAGAAAGACGTGGAGATTCTGCGCGTCGAGCCGGTCGGCCAGTATGCGGTGCAACTTCATTTCTCGGATGGCCACGACACCGGCATCTACTCATGGGACCTGCTCTACGACTACGGCATGCGGCAGGACGAGATGTGGCGGCATTACCTCAAGCGCATGGAGGACGCGGGCGCCAGCCATGAGCCCAAGAAAGCGTAACTCGTCATGACCCGGAAGAGCGCCGACTTCGGCTATCAGTCCGTCCCCGAGGACGAGAAGTCGAAGCGCGTCGCGGGGGTCTTCGACTCGGTCGCGCCGCGCTACGACCTCATGAACGACCTGATGTCGGCGGGGCTGCACCGGCTGTGGAAGCGCTTCGCGGTCGAGGCGAGCGGCGTGCGTCCGGGGGAGCGCGTGCTCGACATTGCCGGCGGCACCGGGGATCTCGCCCGCCTGTTCTTCCGCCGCGTCGGGCCGCAGGGCGAAGTCGTGCTCACGGATATCAATCCCGGCATGCTGCAGCATGGCCGCGACCGTTTGCTCGATGACGGCATCGTGTTGCCGCTCGTGCTATGTGACGCCGAGAGGCTGCCGTTTGCCGCCGGACACTTCGACTGCGTAGCTGTCGGCTTCGGGCTGCGCAATATGACGCGCAAGGAGGAGGCGCTCGCGGAGATGCGACGGGTGCTCAAGGCCGCGGGCCGCCTGGTCGTGCTCGAATTTTCCAAGGTGTGGGCGCCCGTCAAGCCGCTCTACGACGCCTATTCGTTCGGGCTGCTGCCGCGGCTCGGCAAGCGGGTCGCCAACGACGCGGCGGCCTACCGTTACCTTGCTGAATCGATACGCATGCACCCAGACCAGGAAGCGCTGAAAGCCATGATGGAGCAAGCGGGCCTGGAGCGCGTCGAATACTTCAATCTCGCAGCCGGGGTGGTCGCCCTGCACCGGGGATACAAGCTCTGATCCGGTGCGCGCCGCCCGCGGGAATATGCGCGTGGCGCCGGGTGTTTGCCGTGGTGCCACACCTCGCCGTTAGGTCTGGAGGAACACCATGAAAACAATCGAACTTCGCATCCGAATTCTCCTCCTGGCGGCACTCTCTGCGGCTGTTGCCGCGTGCGCGCCGGTGCCCGTAGGAACGCCGCTTCAGTCAAGCGCCTCGGCGGCGGCGCCGACATTGTCGGTCGGTGACAGCTGGACCTATAGCGTGCGCGACGGCTACACCGGGCTCGATCGCGGCACCCAGCGCCACCAGGTGGTGGAGGTGACCGGCGAACGCATCGGGATGACGGTTACGCTCCAAAACGGTGTGGAAGAATCGTGGGCCTATGACCGCGGGGGGAACTGGCTGAAACACCCGGCCCACGGCCTGCAGTCCTTCAATTACGCGCCTGCCTACCGGGCGTTTGATTTTCCGATTGCGCCGGGCAAGACCTGGCGCGCGCGGCTGACCGCCTCCGATCCTGAAAACGGCCGGCGCTTTCCGGTATGGATCGACGGCGTCGTGCTCGGCTGGGAGAGGATCAAGGTGCCCGCCGGCGAGTTCGACGCGCTCCGGATCAAGCGGGTCGTTTTTTTCGATTACTACGATTATACGGTGCGGGGGCGCAGCGAGATCGTGGAATACGAGTGGTACGCGCCGGCAGTGAAACAGGCCGTCAGGCGTGAAGCATATGCCATGTACTTGAGTTTTATCTACGGAGGCCGGGACTCTTATGGCTTTATCCGGGCCAGTCGGTTCCAGGACGGCGGTGGAGCTGCGTTCGTGCATGATGAGTACCTGATTTCAGAGCTGGCGGCCTACTCGGTGCGCTGACCACGACGGCGGGTATAATTGTCGCCGTTCAACACATGCCAAGCGCAAGAGTGTCTCCGGAGGAATTATGAAGCTATTGATCTCGGCCATCATCACCTTGGCGGGGCTGTCCCTGGTTGCCGTCGACGCCGATGCGCGGCGCTTCGGCGGCGGGCGCAATCTCGGCATGCAGCGCAGCGCGCCCGCGCAGCAACAGGCCGCTCCCAAGGCGCCCGCGCAACAGCAACAGCAGGCCACGCCAGCGCAGCAACCGGCGGGCGCGTCGAAGTGGCTCGGTCCCCTGGCCGGGCTCGCCCTTGGCGCGGGGCTCGCCGCGCTGTTCCTCAACAACGGCTGGGCCGGTCTGCTCGCGGGCCTGCTCGTGATCGGCCTCATCGTCGCGGCAGTTGCGCTCGCGGCGCGCGCGCTGCTGCGCGGCCGGGTTGCGCAGGGACCATTGCAATATGCAGGCGCGGGCGCCGGAACCCCGCCGACGCTCGGCACGCTGCCGGGCGGAGCCGGAGCGAGCTCGATTGCGGCGACCGCGCGCCGCTGGCCCGCCGACTTCAATGCCGCCGAGTTCGTGCGGCACGCAAGGCTCAATTTCGTGCGCCTCCAGGAAGCCTATGACCGGAAGGACCTCTCGATGATGCGCGACTTTCTCGCGCCGGAGGTCTATCGCGAGATCGAGGCCGACATCCGCGCCGCGGGCGGCGCGGACGAGCACACCGAGGTGCTGACGCTCGAAGCGGAGGTGCTGGACGTCGCCCAGGAGGCAGGC
>DASWHI010000147.1:0-3873 GCA_036398235.1 Burkholderiales bacterium | reverse complement strand
GTAGGTCTTCACCTCGCCGCCAAACTTCTTCGACAAGATCATCGTCATCGCCGCCGTCAACGTCGTCTTGCCGTGATCCACGTGACCAATCGTCCCCACGTTCACGTGCGGCTTGGTGCGCTCAAACTTGCTCTTCGCCATACCCTTTTGCTCCGCTGTCTGTACTGAATTCGTCGCACACCAATTCTGGTGCCCACGGCGCGGATTGAACGCGCGACCTCTCCCTTACCAAGGGAGTGCTCTACCACTGAGCTACATGGGCCTGCCGCATCAAATCCCCGCCTGCCGGCGCCCCTGCCGCCCGCCCTGCCGAATCGTCCGGATCGTTGGAGCGGGTGAAGGGAATCGAACCCTCGTCGTAAGCTTGGAAGGCTTCTGCTCTACCATTGAGCTACACCCGCCTCATTCCAGTACTTGGTTTCGAGTATCCTTGAGCCCTGCCTACCCGCGAAATCTGGTGGTGGAGGGGGAAGGATTCGAACCTTCGAAGGCGTAAGCCAACAGATTTACAGTCTGCCCCCTTTGACCGCTCGGGAACCCCTCCGAACGAAACCCGGCATTATTGTTTGTTTTCCACAAGTTGTCAAACTTCCAGGGCTTTTTTCCGCCCGGTTTCGGCACCGCACCATCGCCCGGCGCCTGCAGGGGGGGCTAGTCTCCGCCCGTGCCGCTGACGCTCGTGCCGCCACATACGAACAAGGTCTGGCCGGTTATGTAGCCGCTGTCGGGCGAGAGCAGGAAAACGACCGCCCGCGCAACGTCCTCGGGAGTGCCGACGCGCTTGACCGGTATGCTGTCGATCACGCGCTGGCGCTTTTCGCCTCCGGGCAGATGGCCGCGGTCGAACAATTCCGTCGCGACCGGTCCGGGCGCAATCGCATTGACGGTGATGCCGCTCGCGGCGAGCTCCAGGCACAGCGTCCGCGTCATGCCGATCAGCCCTGCCTTGGCTGTCGAATACGCTGTCCGGCCGGTTTTGCCCAGCGCCGCGCGCGAGGAGATGTTCACGATGCGGCCGAATCCGGCCGCGCGCATTCCCGGCGCGAACGCCTGAGTGAGGAGCATCGCCGCGCGCACGTTGACAGCCATCGCATGATCGAAGTCCTCCACGGTCGTGTTCTCCAGCATTCCCGGGCGATTGACGCCGGCGTTGTTGACCAGGTAGCGGACCGCGTGACCCGCGGCGACTTCGCCTGCGACCTTGCGCGCCGCTCCGGCATCAGCAAGATCCACGGCGTAGAACAGCAACCGCTCGTGCCTGAAGCGCGGCGGCCGTCTCTGCAGCGTGATCACGGTGCGCCCGCTGTCGAGCAACTGGCGCGCGACGGCTTCGCCGATGCCCGAACTCGCTCCTGTCACGACGGCAGCACCGTCCATGTTCCTCCGACCCAAGTAATCTCGGCGCGGCGCTAAAGGACGTCAGGACCTGAACTTTCCAGCCAAAGCGTCGCTGCCGCGCACCAGCATGCCGGTGTCGGCGCCGACCGCAACGAAAAGAAATCCCGCATCGAGGCAGCGCTTGCCGTCGGCTTCGCCCACCAAGATGCCGGGCGCCTTGCCCGCCTTGCGGATCCGCTTCGCCGCGTCTTCCATCGCCTTCCACACGTCCGGGTGCTGCCAGTTGCCGAGGTGCCCTAGGTCTGCAGCGAGATCGTTGGGGCCGATGAATACTCCGTCAACGCCCTCCACCGCGGCGATCTCCTCGAGGTTCTTCAGCGCAAGCCGCGTCTCCGCCTGCACCAGCACGCACAGCTCTTCGTGCGCGCGTTTCATGTAGTCCCGGGTCCGGCCATAGCCCGCGGCGCGGGTCGAGCCCGCAACCCCGCGCACCCCTTCCCGCGGGTAGCGCGTATAGCGCACGGCGTCTCGCGCCTCTTCCGCCGACTGAACGTAGGGCAGCAGCAGCGACTGCGCGCCGATGTCGAGGTAGCGCTTGATGAGCACCATGTCGTTCCATGCGGGACGCACGACCGGGGTGGCGGTGCCGCCCGTCATCGCGTGCAGCTGCGATTGCACCATCGGCAGCTCGTTCGGCGAGTGCTCGGTGTCGAGCAGCACCCAGTCGAAGCCCGCGTGCGCGAGGATCTCGGCCACGATGTGGCTCGAGAGGCTCGACCACATGCCGATCTGCGGTCTTCCCTCCTTCAGCGCGCGCTTGAATCTGTTGACCGGCAATTCCATCGCTCTTCGTCCCTTCTTGGCCGTCCGTCGTTACTCGAATCAGTGATGCGTATCCGGATCGGGCGTCGGCGCGCCGTGGTGCAGGAAGTCGAAATCGCAACCCTTGTCCGCCTGGGTGACGTGCTGCGCGAACACGGCCCCATAGCCGCGCGCGTAATGCGGCGCGCGCGGCTTCCAAGCCGCCCGGCGCTTCGCGAGCTCCGACTCGCTCACCTTGAGCTCCAGCTTGCGCGCCGCGACGTCGAGCTCGATCAAATCGCCGTCATGCACCAGCGCAAGCGGGCCGCCGACGTAGGCTTCCGGCGCCACGTGCAGCACGCAGGTGCCGTAGGACGTGCCGCTCATGCGCGCGTCGGATATGCGCACCATGTCGCGCACGCCCTTCCTGAGCAGCTTTTTCGGGATCGGGAGCTGTCCCCACTCGGGCATGCCCGGCGCGCCGAGCGGGCCGGCATTCTGCATCACCAGCACGGAGTTTTCGTCCACCTTGAGGTCGTCGTCGTCGATGCGCGCTCTCAGGTCGGGATAGTCATTGAATACCACCGCGGGCCCCGTATGCTTGAGCAAGCGTGATTCGGCGGCGAGCGGCTTGATCACCGCCCCATCGGGCGCGAGGTTGCCGCGCAGCACCGCGAGCCCACCGCTTTGCGACAGCGCCTTTTCCCGCGTGCGGATGACATCGGTGTTGTAGACCTGCGCATCGGCAATGTTCTCGCCCAGGGTCTTGCCGCTCACGGTCGGGCACTGAAGATTCAGATCGTCCCTAAGAATTGCGAGCAGGCCTCGTAACCCGCCGGCGTAGTAGAAGTCCTCCATCAGGTACTTTCCGGCCGGCCGCAGGTTGGCCAGCACCGGCACGCGCTGCGCGATGGCGTCGAACCGTTCCAGTTTGAGCTCGATGCCGGCACGACCCGCCATCGCGATGAGATGGATTAGTGCGTTGGTCGAGCCGGAGAGCGCGTGCACCACCGTGATCGCGTTATCGAACGCCTCAGCGGTCAAGATTTCGGACGGCCGCAGGTTTTCCCACACCATCTCGACGATGCGCCGGCCGGTCGCGCTCGCCATGCGCGGGTGGCTGGAGTCGGCCGCGGGTATCGAGACCGCGCCCGGCAGCGTGAGCCCCAGCGTCTCCACCGCCGACGTCATGGTCGAGGCGGTGCCCATCGTCATGCAATGGCCGTACGAACGCGCGATGCCCTCCTCGACTTCGCGCCAGTCGTCCTCGGTGATGCGGCCGGCGCGCAACTCCGCCCAGTATTTCCAGCGATCGGTGCCGGAGCCCAACTGCTCGCCGTGCCAGTTGCCGCGCAGCATCGGTCCCGCCGGCATGTAGATGAACGGCAGACCCATCGAGGTCGCGCCCATGACCAGAGCGGGGGTCGTCTTGTCGCAGCCGCCCATCAGCACCGCGCCGTCCACCGGGTGCGAGCGCAGCATCTCCTCCGTTTCCATCGCGAGGAAATTGCGGTAGAGCATGCTGCTCGGCTTCTGGAACGTCTCGCTCACCGCCATCACCGGCAGCTCGACGGGGAACCCGCCCGCCTGCCACACGCCGCGCTTCACCTCCTCGGCGCGCGTGCGGAAATGCGCGTGGCACGGCAGGAGATCGCTCCAGGTGTTGATGATCCCGATCACGGGCTTCCCGGCGAAGTCGTTGCGCGCGTAGCCCATCTGCAGCGCGCGCGAGCG
>DASWHI010000146.1:0-3923 GCA_036398235.1 Burkholderiales bacterium | reverse complement strand
TCCGGTGCGTGGCGACGTGCCAGGTGTAGCCGAAAGGGTCCTCGAGGCTGCCGGAGCGGTCGCCGTAGCGCTTCTCGTCCACCGGCTGGTGTAGCTTCGCGCCGATGGCGACGGCCCTGCCGACGAACCTGTCGACGTTGTCGACGTAGAGGAAAATCCGCAGCGGAGAGCCGCCATACGACCGCGGTCCGCACACGCCCGCCTCCCGGTGCTCGTCGGACAGCATGAAGCGGGAATTTCCGATCCTGAACTGCGCGTGGCTGATCCTGCCGTTGTCCTCCACGCGCATCAGTTCCTTTGCGCCGAACGCCCGCGTGTAGAACTCGATCGCCCCCGCGGCGTCGTCCACCACGAGGAACGGCGTCGCGGTGCGATGTCCGGAAGGGACGGCTCGCCGTTTGAGTGTCATGCGTCCTCCATCAGAAGTTGGAAAGGATGTCGTGCTCGACACAGATCATCCGCGCCGCGAGCTCGAAGATGAGTGGGTCCTTGCTCAGCTGCACGACGGGCGAGACCGGTCCGCCGTCCCCGGGTCTGGCGGGCGACTTGCCAACGGACAGGCTCTCCCGCGTGATGCGATAGAGCTTGCCCGTTGACATTTCCACATAGGTCCCCGGCTCGTTGATTTCGTCCCACGCGAGCGGGCGAAGCGTCCGCCGCACGCGCGTTGATGCACTTTTTCCTGCCGGCATAGCGGATTTCTCCTTTCCTAAGAGAATCTTGACGAGGGATTGTTGCAGTTTGACGGTTACGGCCCGGAAGCGACATCCGTGCCAGGCAGGGCAAAGCTCACGAAATCAGGCGCTTGAGGCCGGCGCGCGCGCGCCCACTGGAGAAATTCGTCGCCGGCTTGCGACGGCGCCCGGTGCCCCTCCGGTTAATGCGCTGATTTCCGGGCGGTTCCAGTTTCGCCGATCAACGACGGCCGCGCTCAGGTCTCGGGACCGGCGTACTTGCCGGCGGTGTCGGGGAAGAGCGCTTTCACGATCTTGAACTTGGTGACGTCCACGGTGCCGTCCATGTGCAGGAACATGGAGGCGTCGCGGTAGAGCTTCTCGATGCCGAAGTCGAGCATGGTGCCGTTGCCGCCGTGCAGCTCCATCGCGTGCTTGCACACCCGCAGCACGGCTTCCGATGCGTGGAGCTTCACCATGTTGCAGAGCACGTCGGCGTCCGGCGCGTTTGCATCCACCGCGGCGGCGGCTTCGCGCAGGAGTCCGCGCACCGCGCAGATATCGGTCGCCATCTCGGCAAGGCGAAGAGCGGTCGCCTGGTGCTTGATGAGGACGCGGCCCCCTTGCACGTACTCCTGCACGTACTTGGCGGTCTCCTCGAACGCCCGCACGCCGACGCCGAGGTTCTTCGAGCCCTGGATGATCTTGCCCGGCCGGAAATAGATGCCCGCGCGCGAGAGCGCAGTGTTCTCGACGAGAAGGTGGTCCCTCGGCACCTCCATATCCTCGAACACCATCTCGCCGTTGTTCATGAAGCGGCCGCCGAGCGTCTCGTTGCAGCGCTGCACGGTGAAGCCCTTGGTGTCGCGCGGGACGAGGAAGCTCGAGGTGCCCTGCAGCATCCCGACTTTCGGGTTGGTGTTGGCGTAGACGACGTAGAGCTTCGCGTCGTAGCCGTTGCTGATGAACTGCTTGCGGCCGTTGATGACCCAGCGGTCGCCCTTCAGCACCGCCCGCGTCCGCATCGCCGCCTCCGGCACGTTGTAGGGGAGCCACCGGTCGGAGGCGCCGCTCGGCTCGGTCAGGCAGTGTGCGAGAAGAAATGTCGGGTCCTTGATCAGCCGCGGGAACCAGAGCTCCTGGAGGTGGCGCGGCGCGACATTCCTGAGCAGCACCGACACCTTCCAGATTTGCACCATCTTGTCCGAGAGGCCGCAGTCGCCGCGCGAGATCTCCTCGGAAATCACCGCGAAGGTCTGCACCTCGGTCTTGGGGTCGAGCGGCGTGCCGCCGAACTCCTCGGGCACGCCGAGGGTGCGGATGCCGATCTCGTTCGCCACCTCGAGGATCTTCCCCGGCAGCCGGCCTTCCGGCTTCATGTTCCATTCCTGCTGCCAGTTCTGGCGCGTGAACGGAATGACGTGCTCGTCCACGAACTTGCGCGTCACGTCCCGCATCATGCGGGTCTCGTCCTGGAGACCGCGGTCGGCGAGTTCCAACATGTACATGGTGTTCTCCGTTTACTGCAAAGGCGAAAAGGCGGCGGGCATCAGGATCTTGTTTTCCTGGTGCAGCAGGTGGTACGCGGGCAGCCCAGCCTTCTTCGCCGCGGCGGAGGGCGGCCAGTCGCCGGTTTCGCGGGTCTTGTTGCGCGTCGCCCAGCGCTCGTCGAGCGTCTTGTAGGGCCAGATGTGCACGAACTGGTTCAGCCCACCGAGCTCCGAGTACCAGATCGCGGTCGCCGGCCCGATCTTGAGCCGGTAGGGCAGCGCGTGCTTCCACGCCCGCGTCAGGTTCTCGAGCTGGCCGGTGGCGTAGGTGTAGACGCGCATCTCGAAGAACGGCCCCTGTCTTCCGGGCTTCAACTCGGGCGAGAATTCGAACGGGTAGAAGATGTCCGAGCGCTGCCGCACCATGAATTCCGCCGTGTTGGGCGGCCACTTTCCCGCGCCTTCCTTGACCGCGGTGTCGCGGATCTTCCTGCGCTCCTCGAGGTCCTGGTACGGCCACACGTGGATGACCTGGTTCAACGGCCCGATCTCGGTGTGCCAGTAGGCGGCGAGCTGCGAGTATTTCTTGCGGTGCTCGTAGGCCTCCCCGAAGCGCTTCTCTACCTCGGGCAGCGACTGCGGCTTGATATCGTAGGTTCTCACCTCGTAGATCATGGAAGCTCCCCCGTTTGACCGGCGTGAAGGAAACGGCGCCCGCAGCCGCGGGGCCGTCGAATCAGGCGGGTAACTTTACTGCGAAGCGCAGGGCTTGGCCAGCGCCGGCGGTCCACGCAGTGGACCGCTTACTTTGGGGGGCCGACCTGGATGCTTATCGCGGTCAGCCTGCCGCCGTCCCCCGCGCGTGCGGTGAGGTTCACGGGGGCGCCGGGGACGAGCTGCGAGCGATTGCCCGGCACGAGCGTGGAGATCGCAGCCTTCTCCGAAACGAGAACCTTCTGCGCGCCGCCGTCGTAAGTGAGCGTCAGCTCGCGGCCGCTCGCCGTTTGCACCATCGCGGACACCGTGGCGTTGGTCATGGTCTGGTCCTCGCGCCCGTCGAAGGGACGGTGGCCAGGGTTGACCGGCTTCGGGAAGCGGCGTATCTCGAACGCGGTCAAGACGCCGTCGGCGCCCTTCGCCGATGTCACGCCGAGAAAATCGCCCGATTTGATGTCGGCGAGCGCGATCGGCTGGGTGAATACGATCCGCGATTTCTCGCCGAGCACGATAGTCGTGTCCCCGCTCTTCGATTTCACGGAGAGTACTGTGCCGTCGAACGCGCTGATCGTGCCGCGCACGCGCAGGGGTTTTTGCTGCGCCTCGGCGGGAACCGCCGCAAGCGCGATGGCGCAGGCAGCGAGGCTTGCGATGCAGGTTTTCATGTGCGGTTCCTTCAGGAGTCGAGCGGAACCCAACGCCCGGGCAAACAGGCTGCCGGCGCATTCCATTCCTACGTTGATTCCCTTCCCCCCTTGCGGGGGAAGGTTGGGATGGGGGGACTGCCCGACGCTACAGTCTGACCCCCCACCTCAATCCTCCCCCACAAGGGGGGAGGAAGGAGACTTCAAGCGAGTTCCTTGACCTTCCTCGCGAGGTAGCGCTTGATCACCTCGGCGGTGAGCACGACCTTGGCGTCGTACTCGGGCGCGTCCTCGATCTGCTCGAGATCGTTCAGGCCGCAGAACTTGTAGACGCGGTTGATCGCGGAGATGAGCCGCACGGGGCGGTCCGGGCCGGCGTTGAAGTGCTGGTGGATGGT
>DASWHI010000145.1:0-10242 GCA_036398235.1 Burkholderiales bacterium | reverse complement strand
CGATGCGGTCAAGGACGAAATCGCGCGCGCGGAAGCCGAAATGGCCAGGCTCGAGAAGAACATCGACGCCAAGAACAAGGAGAGAGAGGACATCGTCGCGCGCTACGCGGAGACCAAGCGGCGTTACCTGGAGCTCGGAGGCGTAACGGTGCAGGCGGCGCCCACAAAAAAATAGCGAGAGAGAGCGTCATTCCCGCGTAGCCTGTCCCCGCGGTATTAACTAGCCACCCGCTAGCTTGCGTTTCAGGATGTCCGTCACTTGCTGAGGATTGGCCTTGCCCTTGGTGAGCTTCATCACCTGCCCCACCAGCGAGTTGAAGGCTTTCTCCTTCCCGCTCCTGTAATCCGCAACCTGCTGCGCGTTTCCGGCGATCACCTGGTCGCAGAATCTTTCCAGCTCGCCGGTGTCCGAGATCTGCCTCAGCCCGCGCTTTGCGATAATGTCGTCGACGTCGCCCTCGCCCGCCCAAATTGCTGGTAGCACCACGGAACTCGCCGCTGTGATGGAAACCGTTCCATCAACGACGCGTTCGGACAATTGTTTGAGCTGTTCTGAAGTCACTTTGCTTTTTCCGAAATCGAGGTTTTCCTCATTAAGTCTTGCTCTGAGCGGGCCCAGAATTAGACTTGAGAGTACTGGCACTTGTGCCGGAAAGGTGCCCTCAAAAGCCTCCAAGGAGAATGTCGAGGTCGCCCGATCGCCCGTCAATTGATCTGCCTGGCGGGCGGGAACGCCAATCCTAATCAGTTCCGTGCGCTCGTCCTCAAGGGATCTCAGCATCGATTTTCCAATTTCTCTGATCCAGTCTTCAGACACCTCGAGCGGCAACAGGTCCGGGTCGGGAAAGTAGCGGTAGTCGTGCGCCTCTTCCTTGGTGCGCATCGACCGCGTCTCGTCGCGGTCGGCGTCATAGAGCCGCGTCTCCTGCTCGATCTTTCCGCCGTCCTCCAGAATCCCGATCTGGCGCTTCGCCTCGAACTCGATTGCGCGCTCGAGAAAGCGGAATGAATTGAGGTTCTTGATCTCGCAGCGCGTGCCGAGCTTCTGGGACCCCGCGGGACGTACCGACACGTTGGCGTCGCAGCGAAACGAACCTTCTTGCATGTTGCCGTCGCAGATCTGGATTTCCTCCACGATCAGCTTGTGCAGCGCCTTCGCGTAGGCGACGGCCTCCTGCGCCGAGCGCATGTCCGGCTCGGAAACGATCTCGAGGAGCGGCGTACCGGCACGATTGAGATCGATGCCGGTAAGGTCGTGGAAGCCCTCGTGCAGTGACTTGCCGGCGTCCTCTTCCAGGTGCGCGCGCGTAAGCCGGACCGTCTTTTTCCTGCCGTCCACATTGATCGAAATCGAGCCGCCCTTCACGATGGGCGTCTCGTACTGGCTGATCTGGTAACCCTTGGGAAGGTCGGGGTAGAAGTAATTCTTGCGGGCGAAGATGGAGCGCCGGTTGATGTTCGCCGGATTGTTGCCGTTTACCGCCAGCCCGAAACGCACCGCCTTCGCGACCGCCTCGCGGTTGGCCACCGGCAGCACGCCCGGCAGCGCGATGTCCACGGCGCACGCCTGTGTGTTGGGCGCGGCGCCGAACGCCGTCGACGCGGCGGAGAACATCTTCGAGCGCGTGTTGAGCTGCGCGTGGGTCTCGAGCCCGATGACGATTTCCCAGTTCACGTGGGAGCTCTTGTCAACCGCCAAGACGCCAAAGAGCATTCAAGAAATACAACTCAAGCAGACCGGTCGCCCTGTTCTCTACCGCAGTTAATGCTCGGCCGTTCAATTTTCGAGCTGTTGTTGATTGCATCTTGACGCCATGGCGGTTCAATCTATGCCTTTCGGGGCACGCGTGTGCCAGTCGGTCGCAAGCTGGTATTGATGGGCGATGCCGAGCATCTTCGCCTCCGCAAAGTAGTTGCCGACGATCTGCAGCCCGACCGGCAGTCCCTTGGCGTCGCTGCCGCAGGGGATGGACATACCCGGCAGCCCGGCGAGATTCGCGGGTATGGTGTAGATGTCGTTGAGATACATCTGCACCGGGTCGCCCATCTTCTCGCCGATGCGGAACGCGGTGGTGGGGCTGGTCGGCCCCATGATCACGTCGCAGCGCTTGAACACCTCCGCGAAATCCCGCGCGATCAGCCGCCGCACCCGCTGCGCCTGGATGTAGTAGGCGTCGTAGTAGCCGTGCGAAAGCACGTAGGTGCCGATCAGTATCCGGCGCTTCACTTCCTGTCCGAAACCCTGGGCGCGGGTCTTCTTGTAGAGGTCGAGGAGATCGGAGTATTCCGGCGCGCGGTAGCCGTAGCGCACTCCGTCGTAGCGCGCGAGATTGCTCGAGGCCTCCGCCGGCGCCAGCACGTAATACACCGGCACCGAGAGCTTCATATTGGGAAGGCTGACCTCGACCGTTTCGCAGCCGAGCCTCCTGAACTCCGCCACCGCCGCCTCCACCGCCTTGACCACGCCGGGCGCGGCGCCTTCGGCAAAGAATTCCTGGGGCAGGCCGATTTTCAGTCCTTTCAGCGGCTTGCCCAGCTCGCGCGTGTAGTCCTCGCGCTCCCGGTCGAGCGAGGTGGAGTCGCGCGGGTCGAAGCCCGCCATCACGTTGAGCAGCAGCGCGAGATCCTCGGCGCTGCGCGCCATCGGCCCACCCTGGTCAAGGCTGGAAGCGAACGCAATCATGCCGTAGCGCGACACCACGCCGTAGGTGGGCTTCAACCCGCAGATGCCCGAGAGCGCCGCCGGCTGCCGGATCGACCCGCCGGTATCGGTGCCGATCGCGCCCGGGGCAAGCCGCGCTGCCACCGCAGCCGCCGAGCCGCCCGAGCTGCCCCCCGGCACCTTGTCCACGTCCCAGGGATTGCGGACCGGCCCGTAGTGCGAGGTCTCGCTCGACGAGCCCATGGCAAACTCGTCCATGTTGGTCTTGCCGAGGGCGACCGCGCCCGCCGCGTTGAGCCGCTCCACGACATGGGCGTCGTAGGGGGAGGTGAAGTTGGACAGTATCTTGGAGCCGCAGGTGGTAAGCCACCCCTGGGCGCAGAAGATGTCTTTCTGGGCGATGGGGATGCCGGTCAGCGGCTGTCCCGTCCCCGCCGAACGCATCCGGTCCGCCGCCTCCGCCTGCTTGAGGCTCCGTTCGGGATCGAGCGTGATGAAGCAGTTGTACTTCGGATTTAACCGGTTGATCCGGTTTACGAAATGCCGCGTCAACTCGACGCTGGAGAAGGCGCGGGCGGCGAGGCTGGCGGAGAGGCTCTTGAGAGTGGCGTTGTGCATTGCGCCCCGCCCGCACCCCGCCTTACTCGATCACCTTGGGCACGAGGTAGAGACCGCTTTCCACCTGCGGGGCGACCGACTGGAACAGCGCGTGCCGGTCGGATTCCGTGACGGAGTCCTCGCGCAGCCGCTGCACCACGTCGAGCGCGTGCGACATCGGCGCGACGTCCCGGGTGTCCACCGCCTGCATCTCGGCGATGAGCTTGAAAACGTCGTTCAATTGCGACAGCACGGAGCGCGCCTCGGCCTCGTCGATCTCGATCCGCGCGAGGTCGGCGACGCGCTTCACGTCCTCCAGCGTCAAAGCCATGTTACCCCGTGCACAAGAGCCTTAAAAATCGAGGCTGCATAGGGTATCATAACCGTCCGAGCTGTTAGGCCAAATCCCTTTGGGTGGAAAGCGTTATGTTGGGTTTCTTGAGTAGCTACTTTAACGACGACCTGGCGATCGATCTCGGTACCGCCAACACGCTGATTTACGTGCGCGGCAAAGGCGTCGTACTCGATGAGCCTTCGGTGGTCGCGATCCGCCAGGAAGGCGGGCCCAACGGCAAGAAGGTGATCCAGGAGGTCGGGCTCGCTGCCAAGCAGATGCTCGGCCGCACGCCCGGCAACATTTCCGCCATCCGCCCGATGAAGGACGGCGTCATCGCCGACTTCACCGTCACCGAGCAGATGTTGAAGCACTTTATCAGGAAGGTGCACAACACGCGGTTTTTCAAGCCGAGCCCGCGCATGATCATCTGCGTGCCGTGCGGCTCTACCCAGGTCGAGCGGCGCGCGATCCGCGAGTCGGCGATCGGAGCCGGCGCCTCCAGCGTCTATCTGATCGAGGAGCCGATGGCGGCGGCGATCGGCGCCGACCTGCCGGTGGGTGAACCGACCGGTTCGATGGTGGTGGACATCGGCGGCGGCACCACGGAAGTGGGTGTGATCTCGCTCGGCGGCCTGGTCTACAAGGGCTCGGTGCGCGTCGGCGGCGACAAGATGGACGAGGCGATCATCAACTACATCCGCCGCAACTACGGCATGTTGATCGGGGAGACCACCGCCGAGCAGATCAAGAAGGAAATCGGCTCCGCCTTCCCCGGCTCGGAAGTGCGCGAGAAGGAGGTGAAGGGGCGCAATCTCGCCGAGGGCATCCCGAGGAGCTTCACGATCTCCTCGAATGAAATCCTGGAGGCGCTGACCGAGCCTCTCAACGCCATTGTTTCCGCCGTCAAGTCCGCGCTCGAGCAGACACCGCCCGAGCTCGCCGCCGATATCGCCGAGAAGGGCATGGTGATCACCGGCGGGGGTGCGTTATTGCGCGACATCGACCGCCTGTTGATGGAAGAGACCGGGCTGCCGGTGATCGTCGCGGAAGACCCGCTCACCTGCGTCGTACGCGGGTCCGGCAAGGCGCTCGAAAGGGTCGACCGGCTGGCCACCATCTTCACCAACGACTGACGGTGCAGTTTCGAGTTTCGAGTTTTCAGTTTCCAGTTAACCCCCACGCCGCCGGCGTGCCCGAGACGACTCGAAACTCGGAACTCGGAACTCGGAACTGCTGATGGAATACTCGCCGCCGCCGTTCTTCAGGACCGGCCCCACGCCGCTCGCCAGACTGCTGATCTTCGCCGCGCTGTCCCTCGCATTCCTCGTCGCCGACGTCCGCTTCAACTACCTCGACACGCTGCGCCAGATCGCGGCGGTGGTCGTCTACCCCCTGCAGCGCATCGCCGCGGCGCCCGCCAGCATCGCGCGGCGCATGGGTGATTTTTTCACCACGCACGGCTCGCTGCGCGAGGACAACGCCCGCCTGCGGCGGGAGAACTTCGAGAATGCGGCGTTGCTGCTCCAACTGAAGGGGCTGCAGGCCGAGAACCGGCAGCTGCGCGAACTGCTTGCCGCGCGCAAGCGCATCGACATCGAGCTCGCCGCCGCCGAGGTGCTGTACGCGGCGCGCGACCCGTTCTCCCGCAAGCTGGTCATCGACCGCGGCTCGCAGCAAGGCGTGCGGCCCGGGCAGCCGGTGGTGGACGACCGCGGCCTGGTGGGCCAGGTGACGCGCGCCTATCCGTGGCTCGCGGAAGTCACGCTCGTCACCGACAAGGGGCAGTTCGTGCCGGTGCAGAACGTGCGCAACGGCCTGCGCGCCGTGCTGTCCGGAACCGGCAGAGACGGCGCGCTGGAGCTGCGGTTCATCCCCCTCAATGCCGATTTCCGGAACGGCGATGAACTCGTCACCTCGGGCATTGACGGGGTCTACCCGCCCGGGCTGCCGGTAGCGCGGGTGGCCGAAGTCGAGCGCAGCGTCGATCAGATTTTTGCCCGCATCACCTGCACGCCGCTTGCCGGCGTGGCGAACCACACGCACCTGCTGGTCGTCAGCGGCAGCCGCGAGCTCCCGCCGCGGCCGGTGGGCGAGAAGAAAAAAGCGCGGGGCAAGCAACCGAGGAAGGGTTGATGGCCGACACGCGCATCGCGCACCAGGAGATCCTGCTGCCCGTCCGGGCGGGCTTCATCGCCCTGACGCTGATCGCGGCGCTGATGCTGAACCTGCTGCCGTGGTCCGGCGCGTGGCTGTGGATCAAGCCCGATTTCGTCGCGCTGGTCGTGCTCTACTGGTGCATCGAGCAACCGCGGAAGGTCGGATTCGTCTCGGCCTGGATGATGGGACTGTTCATGGACGTCGCGGACGGCACGCTACTCGGCCAGCACGCGCTCGCCTATTCGATCCTCGCCTACGCCGGCATCGTGCTGCACCGCCGCGTGCGCATGTTCTCGGGGACGCCGCAGGTGGTGCATATACTGGTGCTGCTGCTGCTGAACGACCTCATCGTGCTCGCCGTCCGCCTCGCGGCCGGCGCGGATTTTCCGGGGCTGCAGTACTTCATCGGCAGCTTCGTCGCGGCGGCGCTCTGGCTGCCGCTGGGCGCGCTGCTCAAGCACCTGCTGCGCCCGAGGCTCGATCCCGACCAAATCTAGCGTATTGCGATGAACTCCGAGCTGTCGATCAACCCCGGAATCGAGTTGCGCAACGCGCAGCTCGAGCTGCACCACTTCCAGGTGCGCCTGGCAATCGCGGCCGGCTTCGTGCTCCTCGCCTTTCTGCTGCTCGCCGGCCGGTTCTTCTACCTGCAGGTCATCAGGCACGGCGAGCTCTACACGCTGGCCGAAGCGAACCGCATCTCGATCGTGCCGGTGTCGCCGAACCGCGGCGTCATCGTGGACCGCAACGGCGTCGTGCTCGCCCACAACTATTCGGCCTATACGCTGGAGGTCGAGCCGGACCGGATCGCGAATCTGGAGAACCTGATCAACGAGCTCGCCACCGTGGTCGAGATCACGCCGCGCGACCGGCGGCGTTTCCGGCGGCTGCTCGAGGAGAGCAAGACCATCGGCAGCCTCCCGATCCGCACCCGCCTCTCCGACGAGGAGATCGCGCGCTTCGCGGCGGTCCGCTACCGGTTCCCCGGCGTCGAGATCAACGCGCGGCTGTTCCGCCAGTACCCGCAGGGCGACGTGTTCTCGCACGTGGTGGGCCACATCGGCCGCATCAACCAGCGCGAGGTCGAGCAGCTGCAGGCGGAAGGGCTCACCGCGAACTATCGCGGGACCGACTACATCGGCAAGACCGGGCTCGAGCAAAGCTACGAGCGCACCCTGCACGGGACCACCGGCGTCGAGGAGGTCGAGGTCGATTCCGGTGGACGCCCGGTGCGGACGCTCTCGCGGACACCGCCCGTATCCGGCAACAACATCGTGCTCAACCTCGACGCGCGCCTGCAGGAGGTCGCTTACCAGGCGTTCGGCGACCACCGCGGCGCGTTGGTCGCCATCGATCCGGCGACGGGAGGCGTGCTCGCGTTCGTTAGCAAGCCGGGGTTCGACCCCAATCTCTTCGTCGACGGGATCGATTCCCTCAACTGGAACGAGCTCAACAACTCGCCCGACAAGCCGCTCGTCAACCGCGCGCTTAACGGCACCTACCCCCCCGGCTCCACCTTCAAGCCGTACATGGCGCTCGCCGGGCTGACCTACGGCAAGCGCACACCGCAGCAGACGATCCACGATCCCGGCTACTTCATGTTCGGCGGGCACCAGTTCCGCGACAGCCATCCCGGCGGGCACGGCATCGTCGACATGTACAAGTCGATCGTGAAGTCGAGCGACACCTACTACTACATGCTCGCGAACGACCTGGGCATCGACGCGATCGCGCGCTTCATGGCGCAGTTCGGCTTCGGGTCCCGCACCGGCATCGACATCGCGGGCGAGGCCGCGGGCGTACTGCCCTCGCAGGAGTGGAAGATGCGCCGGTTCAACCAGAAGTGGTTCGCGGGGGAGACCATCAGCATCGGCATCGGGCAGGGCTACAACGCCTATACCCCGCTGCAGCTCGCGCAGGCGGTCGCCATGCTCGCCAACGGAGGCGTCGCATACCAGCCGCGGATCGTGAACGCCCTCGAGGACTTCCGCACGCGCGAGCGCGCCTCCATCGAGCCGCGCCGGCTGCGCGCGCTGGGGGTGAAGGACGAGCATCTGGCGGTGGTCAGGCAGGCGCTCATCGGCGTCAACAAGGAAGGCACCGGGGCGCGCTCGTTCGCGGGTGCGGCGTACGTGAGCGCGGGGAAGACCGGTACCGCCCAGGTCATCGGCATCAAGCAGGGCGAGAAGTACGAGGAGAGCCGGGTGCAGGAGGAGCTTCGGGACCATTCGCTGTTCATCGCCTACGCGCCGGCGGAAACGCCCCGCATCGCGCTCGCGGTGATCGTGGAGAACGCCGGCTTCGGCGCGCGCACCGCCGCGCCGCTCGCGCGCAAGGTGCTCGACTACTACCTCCTTGGCAAGCGGCCGCGCCCGGAACCGCGCGGCAGGAGCAACGATGCATCCAGCAGTTAGACGGCTCGCGTACTCCCTCACGCGCCAGATCGACGGCGCGCTCTTGGGAATCGTGCTGGCGCTCGTGGCACTCGGGCTGGTGGTGCTCGTCAGCGCGTCCAATCTGAATGCGGCGCGCGTCACGGGGCAGGCCGCAAATATCCTGATCGCGCTGGGCTTGCTGTGGCTGTTCGCCAATATCCCGCCGCATTACCTGATGCGCCTCGCGCTGCCGCTCTACGTCCTCGGCTTGCTTCTCCTCGTCGCAGTGGCGCTGTTCGGCGACGTGGTTCACGGCGCGCGGCGCTGGCTCGATCTCGGCGTCACCCGCATCCAGCCCTCCGAGTTCATGAAGATCGCGGTGCCGCTCGCGCTCGCGTGGTACTTCGACCGCCACGAGAAGACGCTGCGGCTCGGGAACTACGCGGTCGCCGTGGTGCTGCTGCTCATCCCGGTCGGGCTGATCGCGCGGCAGCCCGATCTCGGCACCGCGGTGCTCATCACCGCAGCGGGGTTCTTCGTGCTGTTCCTCGCGGGGCTGCCGGGGCGCGTCATCGCCGGACTGGCGATTGCCGCGGCCGCCGCACTGCCGCTCGTGTGGTCGGCGCTGCGCGACTACCAGCGGCAGCGCATCCTGACGCTCTTCGACCCTTCCCAGGATCCGCTCGGCAGCGGCTACCACACGATCCAGTCCATGATTGCGGTCGGATCGGGGGGCTGGTTCGGCAAGGGCTGGCTGAACGGCTCGCAGACCCATCTCGACTTCATTCCCGAGCGCACCACCGATTTCGTGTTTGCGGTCTTTGCCGAGGAATTCGGGCTGCTCGGCTGCCTGCTGCTTCTGGGCCTCTACCTGGCCGCGATCTCGCGCGGCATGCTGATCACCGCCAACGCGCCGACGATGTTCGCGCGGCTGCTCTGCGGCGCGATCACGCTCACCTTCTTCACCTATGCCTTCGTCAACATGGGCATGGTGAGCGGCATCCTGCCGGTGGTGGGCGTGCCCCTGCCCTTCATCAGCTACGGCGGCACCGCGCTCGCCTCGATCTGCCTGGGCTTCGGCATCCTGATGAGCGTCAACAGCCACAAGAAACTCGTACAGACCTAAGGATGAAGGCGGAAGGAGGAAGGATGACCCCTATATGGCTTCGCCTAACGGATGAAGGCGGAAGGAGGAAGGATGACCCCCTCGCTGCGGTAGCTCAATCTAGATCGCCCTTCATCCTTCATCCTTCATCCTTCATCCTTGCCGCGGCGGCGCTGCTTGCGGCTGCGGCATTGAGCGGCTGCGGCACGCCTGCCAAGCGCGAGCCGGCGCGGCCCGGCGGCTACTACCTCGACGACGGGCCGGGCGCGAAGCCGCCTGCAAACCTCGACGGCATCCCCGACGCGGTGCCGCGCGTTGAGCCCATCAATCGCGGCACCGCCCGCCCCTACGTCGTCATGGGAAAGAGCTATACGCCGATGACGTCGCTGGCGCCGTACAAGGCGCGCGGCATCGCCACCTGGTACGGCCGCCGCTACCACGGCAAGCCGACCTCCTCGGGCGAGACCTACGACATGTACGCCATGACGGCGGCGCACACGA
This sequence comes from Burkholderiales bacterium, assembly GCA_036398235.1. Taxonomy (GTDB): domain Bacteria; phylum Pseudomonadota; class Gammaproteobacteria; order Burkholderiales; family SG8-41; genus SG8-41. Next base: position 508 of record DASWHI010000145.1, on the reverse strand, counting down.
CGCTCCCGATCCCGAGCTACGCGCGGGTGACGAACCTGAAAAACGGCAGATCGGTGGTGGTGCGCGTCAATGACCGCGGGCCGTTCGTGGACGGCCGCATCATCGACCTCTCCTACACCGCCGCCCACCGCATCGGCGTGCTCGCCGGCGGCAACGCGCTGGTCGAGGTCGAGTCCTTCCTTCCCGACGGCGCCGGGACGATGGTCGCCTCGACGCCGCCGCAGCCCGCGGCGTCCGCGCCGAAGCCGGAAGGTGCGCCACTCGCAGCGGCGCAGGCGCCCGAACCGCCTGCCGCACAGCTCCCGGACCCGGGACCGCTCCCGGCGGCAAGCGCCAACGCCCCTCCCGTTCCGGTCACGACGGATGCCGGCGGCGTCTACCTGCAGCTCGGCGCATTCGGCTCAAGGGAGAACGCGGAAAATTTCCTCGCGCGGATGAAGCTCCAGATCGAGTGGCTCGCAGCCGCGCTGCATGTCTTCAGCCGCGACGGGCTCTACCGCGTGCACGC
>DASWHI010000144.1:0-1953 GCA_036398235.1 Burkholderiales bacterium | reverse complement strand
ATCGCAGTTCACCACAGCACCAGCCAGCCGACGCTTCCGGCCGACAACAGCAGAAGCGCAAAGCCGAACCAGCGCCACGGGCTGTGCTGCCGCGCGGCGGGCGTATCCGCGACCGCCTGGCTCACGTGCTCGGCCTGCACGACCTGCACGCCCTCGCTGAAGGCGAGCAGCATCGCCTTGTGCGCGATGATGTTGATCAGGCGCGGCACCCCGCCGCTCCAGCGATGCACGAGATGCGCCGCCGCCCGGGCAAACAGGCGCTCGCCGTGGAAGCCCGCGACACGCAGCCGGTGCGCCAGGTACTGCTCGACCTCCTCCGGCCGCAACGGCGTGAGGTGGTGCTGAAAGGTGATGCGCTGCTTCAACTGGCGCACCGACTCGCCCTCGAGCTTCTGGTCGAGCTCGGGCTGACCGAACAGGACGACCTGCAGGAGCTTGCGCTTCTCGGTCTCGAGATTGGTGAGGAGCCGCAGCGCCTCCATCGTCTCGGTCGGCATCGCCTGCGCCTCGTCCAGGCACAGCACCACGGTCTTGCCCTGGCGCGCGTAGTTGAGCAGCCCGCGCGCGATCTCCTTCAGCAGAAGATGCTGGTCGGCGTCGCGCGGCACCCCCAGGCGGAGCTCCGCCGCGAGCGCGAAGAGCAGCGTCCGCGGCTGGAGATAGGGATTGGGAATGTAGGCCGATACGTGATTCTGGTCGAGCATCGCGAGGAACCTGCGGCACAGCAGCGTCTTGCCGGTGCCGACCTCGCCGGTGATCTTGAGGAAGCCCTCGCCGTTCTTGACCGCCACCAGGAGCGTGTTGAGCGCCTCCTGGTGGGTCCTGCTGGTATACGCGAAGCTGGTGTCGGGGGTGATCCCGAACGGCATTTCGCGGAGCCCGAAGTGGGTCTTATACATTGGTCCACGATCGAAGAGCGGCGGCACGCGCTGCACGGCCATCCGTGCAGCCGATTCTAAACCTTAAACATGGAACTTTGAACGCCCCTATTGAGGCGGCTGCGGGGCGGGAGCCGGGCCGAGTTGCAGCGCCCGGAGCCGCTCGCGTGTGTCGGTGAGATCCTGCTGCCAGTTGCGGTCGCTGTGGACGATCGTGGGTTTCAGCAGGATCACGATCTCGCTCTTGGTGGTGCGGCGGTTGCGCTGCTGGAACAGCAGGCCGAGGCCGGGCATATCGCCCAGGCCGGGGACCTGGGAGCCGGCGCTCAGGGTCTCCTGCCGCATGAGCCCGCCGATCGCCACGATGTTCCCGTCCTGCACCCGGACGATGGTGTCGGTCTCGTTGACGCTGCTGGAGGCGAGCGGCAGCGTGAACGAGCCGAGATTGCCGAGGTCTATCACCTTGGTCTGTTCCACCACGCGGCTCACCTGCGGATGCACGTGCAGGATGATGTTGTTGCTGTCGTCGATCTGCGGCGTTACGTCGAGCGCGACGCCCGAGAAGAACGGCTGCACGGTGATGGTGGGCGTCGTCACGGTGCCGGCGCCGGTCGAGGTCGAGGTGGCGGAAATGTTGGTCACGAAGAAATCATCCTGTCCGACCTTGAGCACCGCCTTCTGATTGTTGATCGCCGCCACGCGCGGGCTCGAAAGCACGTTGACCGAACCCTGCGTTTCGAGGAACGTCAGCAGCGCCGCGAAGCTGCTCGTCTGCAGGGCAAGCCCGAAGACGGCGCCGGGCGCGGTCGCCCCCGTAGCCAGCGACGCCGCGGTGCCGAGTGTGGCGGTGAAGGCAGACACGGGATCAATGGAGCCGTCCGGCCGGAGCGTGGTCGGCGTGGACAGCGGGCCGGTGTTGCCGATGGTGCTGCCCGGCCGCACCACCCCGCCGGCGGCCCGCGTGCTGCCATCGCGGAACGCCGCCCAGTTGATGCCGGCCTCGAAGCCCTCGCGCAGCGTGACGTCGATGATCTTCGCCTCGAGCACCACCTGCCGCTCGACGATCAGCTGCATC
>DASWHI010000143.1:0-3718 GCA_036398235.1 Burkholderiales bacterium | reverse complement strand
GCCCTTGACGTAGATCTTCCAGCTGCACGAGCCGGTGCAGTTCACCCCGTGCGTGGAGCGCACGATCTTGTCGTGCTGCCAGCGCAGGCGGTAGCCCTCCTCCCAGGTGCGGTCCTCCTTGCGCATCTCGCCGTGCCCCTGAGAGAACGGCTCGCGCGTCTGGGTGAAGAACATCATGCGATCGAGAAAATGACTCATATCAAACTCCGCTCTCAGCAGGGCATTTCTGCGCCCCGGCGGCTGTAGTACCACCACGTCATCAGGATACAACTGACGTAGAAAACGATGAAGACATACAGCGCGGCCTCGGGCCCGCCCGTCATCGAGATCGAGGTCCCATAGCTCTTGGGGATGAAGAAGCCCCCGTAGGCGGCGAAGGCCGATGTGAAGCCGAGCACCGCCGCGGCCTCCTTGTTCGCGTCCCTGACCGCCTGCTCCTGGGCCTCCTTGCCCTTGCCCGCGGCCTCGCGCGTGCGCTCGGTGAGGAAGATCACGGGGATCATGCGGAACGTCGAGCCGTTGCCAATGCCGGTGGTAAGAAAGAGCACCATGAAGCAGGTGAAAAAGCCGGCGAAGCTCCCGCCCGCGCCACCCGAAGGCAGGAAATACAGCACGCCGACCACCGCGAGGGCCATGACGATGAAGTTCCAGAAGGTCACCACGGCACCCCCGAGCTTGTCGGCGAGCCAGCCGCCGAAGGGCCGCACCACCGCGCCCACGAGGGGGCCGAGCCACGCAAAGTGCAGGGGGTTCACGCCCGGGAACTGCGACTTGATGAGCAGCGGAAAGCCCGCCGAGTAGCCGATGAACGAGCCGAAGGTGCCGAGGTAGAGCCAGCACATCAGCCAGTTGTGCTTGCGCCGGAAGATCACCGACTGCTCGCGGAACGATGCCTTGGCGTCCGCAATATCGTTCATTCCGATCCACGCCGCGATCGAGGCAATGATGATGAACGGCACCCAGACGAAAGCGGCGTTCTGCGCCCAGATCTGAACCGACTGCCCGGCGGCGGTGACGATCGTCTGCGGGCTCCCGGCCAGCGGCCCGTAGACGCCCGCCGCGACCACGAGCGGCGCGAGGAACTGGACTGCCGAGACCCCGAGGTTGCCCAGCCCTGCATTGAGGCCGAGCGCCGAGCCCTTGCGCTCCTTGGGAAAGAAGAAATTTATGTTGGCCATGCTCGAGGCGAAGTTGCCGCCGCCGAAACCGCACAGCAGCGCGAGGACGAGCAGCGTCGCGTAGCGGGTCGAGGGATCCTGGATCGCCACCCCGATGCCGATCGCGGGAATCAGGAGGGAGGCGGTCGCGAGCGCAGTCCAGCGCCGCCCGCCGAAAACCGGCACCATGAAGGAGTAGAAGATGCGCAGCGTGGCGCCCGAAAGACCCGGCGCCGCGGCCAGCCAGAACAGCTCGTTCGGCGTGAACTTGAAACCGAGCGCGGGCAGGTTCACCGCCACGACGCTCCACAACTGCCACACCGCGAACGCCAGGAATAGCGCCGGCATCGAGATCCACAGGTTGATGTTGGCGATCGCCTGCCCTTCCCGCTGCCAGAATTCCCTGTCTTCCGGCGTCCAGACAGTGAGAACGCGGCCGAGTTTGCGCTTGATCGATACCGTTTCCGTGGACATGGCGAGCCCTTTCTGCAAACCCTTTATGCGCGTTGTGCCGCCATTGCGGGCACACCCGCCGGCGCTGCCCGCTGCGGCACGATCTCGGACCAGTACATCCAGATCAGCGACACCAGCGTGATGCCCCACATCAGCATGAAGATGGTGCTGTTGACACCGGTGATATCCACGAGCATGCCGAACATGATCGGCAGCAGGAAGCCGCCGAGCGCGCCGACCAGTCCGACGATGCCGGAGATGACGCCGATATTGTCCGAATACTCGTCGGAGATGTACTTGAACACCGATGCCTTGCCGATCGCCCACGCAACGCCCATCCCGAACATCAGCACCGTGAAGGCCCAGACGTTGAGGCCGACGTGCATGTTGTAGTCGCCCTTCGCCGTCTTGATGACGAGCTCGGTCTGGGGATAGGAGAGGAAGAACAGGCAAACCCAGGAAAACAGCATCACCCACCAGGTGACGGGATGAGCGCCGTATTTGTCCGAGATCCAGCCGCCGATCGCGCGCAGCACGCCGCCGGGAAGCGAGAAGCAGGCGGCCAGCAGCGCGGCGACCTGGAGCTCGATGCCGTACTCGGTCACGTAATACTTCGTCATCCACAGCGAGAGCGCCACGTAGCCGCCGAACACGATCGAGTAGTACTGGCAGTACTTCCAGACCTTGGGATCCTTGAGCGCGAGCAGCTGCTCCCTGACCGTGACGTGCGAGCCCACGCGGTGGGAGGGATCCGAGGCCGAAAGTGCCCAGAAGAGGAGCGCCGTCACGAGCATTGCGGCGGCGTAGACCTTCGGCACCATCGCCCAGCCGTACGCGAGCAGCAGCGCGGGCGCGACAAACTTGGTGACCGCCGCGCCGGAGTTGCCGGCGCCGAACACACCCATCGCAAGCCCCTGCTGCTGCCGTGGAAACCAGCGGGCGACGTAGGCGATGCCCACGGAGAACGACCCGCCGGCGAGCCCCACGAACAAACCCAGCACCAGGAAATGCCAGTACTCGGTCGCCTCGCCGATGAACCAGATCGGCACCACGCAGGCGAGCATCAGGATGAAGTAGACGATGCGGCCGCCGTAGGTGTCGGTCCACATGCCGAGCGGAAGGCGGATCAGCGAGCCGGTCAGCACGGGGGTGGCCGCGAGCAGCCCGAACTGCGTCTCGTTGAGATCGAGCATCTTCTTGATCGGGATGCCGATCACGGCGAACATCATCCAGATCGCGAAGCACACGGTGAAGGCGATCGTGCTCACTGCCAGGACCGACCATGCTTTGAATTGCCCGGATGCCATCCCAGCCCCCCGTAAATTACGATCAGGGAGAAGTTAATGGGGCCAGGGCCGAACCGGCTTGATCTAGGTCAATTGAAGATGCATTCCCCGGCCGTAAACGTGGCGTTGCAAGCCACCCGCGTCCGAGGCGCCGCCGGCGGATTCTCGTTTCTGAAACCGATGCTTCTGTGGTAGCGTAACCCCCCTTTCACCGCGCCGTCCGGCACCGGGCAGCCGCGGCCATCCCGGACCCACCGGCACGATGCTTGAAGCACGCGAACTCGCGGCAACGCGCGGCGACAGAACGCTGTTCCGCGGACTCGCATTCGCGCTTGCGCCGGGCGCGCTGCTGCGCGTCACCGGCGCCAACGGCCGCGGCAAGACCACCCTGCTCCGCGCGCTGTGCGGCCTGCTCCTGCCCGCAGCGGGCGAGGTGCGCTGGAAGGGTGAGAATATCCGCGCGCTGCGCGAGGAATACTGGGCGCAGCTCGTCTACATCGGCCACGCCAACGCGCTCAAGGACGACCTCACGCCGGAGGAGAACCTGGTGTTTGCCTGCGGCATCGGGGGTCGCGCTATCTCGCGCGAGCGGGCGCGTGCCGCGCTCGCGCGCTTCGGGCTCTCCGGGCGCGAGCAGCTGCCGGTAAGAGCGCTCTCGCAGGGCCAGCGCCGGCGGGCGGCGCTCGCGCGACTGGCCGTCGCCGAGGCGGCTGCGCTGTGGATACTCGACGAGCCGTTCGCGGCGCTCGACGCCGCGGGAATCGCCTTGGTGCAGTCGCTCGCCGGCGAGCACCTCGCGCGCGGCGGCATGGTGGTGCTCAC
>DASWHI010000142.1:0-5351 GCA_036398235.1 Burkholderiales bacterium | reverse complement strand
TGCACCGCCGGCCGCGCCGAGATCGCGTCGAACCAGCGCTTGACGTGGGGAAAATCGTTCAGGTCCGTCTTGTGCCATTCGAAGCGCGCGACCCAGGGATAGGTCGCGATATCCGCGATCGAGTAGCCGTCGGCGAGATAGTCGCGGTCCTTGAGGCGGTCGTTGAGCACCCCGTAGAGGCGCCGCGTTTCCTTCGTGTAGCGCTCGATGGCGTACGGCACCGACTCCTTCGCCGCGCGCAGGAAGTGGTGCACCTGGCCGAATATCGGCCCGACGCCCCCCATCTGGAACATCAGCCACTGCAGCACCTCGTACTTGGCGCGGTCCGCCTGCGGGAAGAGCTTGCCGGTCTTGCGCGCGAGATAGATCAGGATCGCGCCCGATTCCATCATGACGATCGGCTTGCCGTCGGGCCCCTCCGGATCGACGATGGACGGGATCTTGCTGTTGGGGTTGATCTTCACGTACTCGGGGGCAAACTGCTCGCCCTTGCCGATATTGACCGGGTGCACGCGGTACGACAGCGCGAGCTCCTCCAGCATGATCGAGACCTTGCGGCCGTTGGGGGTGGTCCACGTGTATAGATCGATCATTTCACTCCTTTGTCGCTCGTCGCTACTCACGCATCTCCAGGGCCCGGCGGATGGCTTCCAGCCGCGCGGCATCCACATTGCCGCGGATGGCCGTGGTGTTTTTCGAGGCCTTCGCGATCTCGCCGGCATTGACCGCGGCCGCCGCGGTCCGCGCGCGCTCGAGCCGCGCCTGCGCCACGCCGGCATCGGACACCCCGGCTAGCGCCGCCGTCGCGAGCTCGGCGAAGCGCTCCGGCCTGCGCCAGGCGTCGACGGTGTTGAACAGGTCCAGCATGGACTGCGCGTCGAGCTCACCGGCGTCCAGCAAGGTGTTGCCGTGGCGCGCCGCGAGCAGGGCAAGTTCGCGGCAGTCGGCGGGGGCCTTGAGCCGGCCGGCGAGCGAGTCTACCGCGAGGGGGTCGAGCGCGCGCGCCAGCGCCGCGAAGCGCGCCGGCAGGGTCGCGCCCGCCGCCGCAGGGGCGTCCAGCACCCGCATCGCCTCCCGCGCAACGTCGGCATCGTCCCACAGCGCGTCCACCTCCGGCATCACCCGCGCGAGCGCGCCGCACTCGCGCAGCACCTCGAACATCCGGGAAGGCTTCGCTTCCATCAGCCCGCGCGCGACTTCCTGCCATACCCGCTCCGCCACCAGCGCATCCGCTTCGCCGTTGCGGGCCATCTCGCGCATCAGCTTCATCGTCTCGGGCGCGATGCGGAAGCCGAAGCGCGCGGCGAAACGCGCGACGCGCAGGATGCGCACCGGGTCCTCGGCGAAGGCGGGGCTCACGTGGCGCAGCACGCCGGCCTTGAGATCGGCGGTGCCGTTGAACGGATCGATGATGCTCCCGTCCGCGTCCCGGGCGATTGCGTTGATCGTGAGGTCGCGCCGCGCGAGATCCTGCTCGAGCGTCACGTCGGGCGCGGCGCGGAACTCGAAGCCGTGGTAGCCGCGCGCGGTCTTCCTCTCGGTACGCGCCAGCGCGTACTCCTCGTGGGTCGCAGGGTGCAGGAATACCGGGAAGTCTTTCCCGACCGGCTTGAAGCCCTGCCGCACCATCTCTTCCGGCGTCGCGCCGACGACGACGTAATCGCGGTCCTTGACGGGCAGGCCCAGCAGCTCATCGCGCACCGCTCCGCCGACGCAGTAGATCTTCATGGGGCAAATCTTAGCGCATTCCCCCGCCGGCCCTGCGGCTCCGCTACGAGTACATTCGATCGTATTCCTCGAGGGCCTCGCGCTCGGCGCGCGCATCGGCGTACCACAGCTGCAGCGCCGGAAGGGCGATCAGCGTCTCCACGTAGCGCTGGCAGGCCGGCGGCAGCTTGACGCCGTAAGTGACGAAGCGGGTGGCGACCGGCGCGAACATCGCGTCGGCGATGCAGAAGTGGCCGAACAGGAACGGGCCGGAGGCGGTCGCGCGGCATTCCGTCCACAGGCGCACGATACGCGCGATGTCGGCCTCGACTTCCGGCGTCAGACCCCGGCCGGGATACGAATTGCGCAGGTTCATCGGCATGCGGGCACGCAGCGCCGTAAAACCGGAATGCATCTCGGCGCTCATCGAGCGCGCACTGGCGCGCGCCGCGGCGTTCTGCGGCCACAGCCCGCGATCGGGAAACACTTCGGCCAGATACTCGAGAATCGCGAGCGAGTCCCACACCGTGGTCGCGCCGTCCTTGAGCACCGGCACCTTGCCGGACGGCGAGTGCTCGAGGACGCGCCGCCTCGAATCGGGCTGGTACAAGGCAATGCGCTGCTCCACGAGCGGTATGCCCGTCTGCTTCATCGCCAGCCACGGGCGCAGCGACCACGACGAGTAGTTCTTGTTGCCGATGACCAGCGTCAAACGCTGTTCCGACTCACGCCTGTCCTGAGCGCTGCCGAAGGGGCTCACTGTGTTTCATCCCGGCCCGCCTGCCGGCGCAGCCGCTGGTAGCGCGCCCGCGGCGTGCGGCTCCCGAGATAGGCCGGCGCCACCGCTTCCAGCGCCGTGGGGGCGATATTGAAGGGAAAGTCGCAGCTGCACACGTTGGGCACTTTCATCGAGTAATAGTTGTCGCGGGTCATGAGCTTGACCGGGAGAAATTCCATGGCGAGGGCCTGGAGATATGAAAACGTGTCGTTCAGCCCCAGCACCGGCCGACGCCGCCCGGTCACCGCCCCGACGTACTCGACCAGCTCGCGCAGGGTGTAGACGCGGGGGCCGCACAGATCGTAGCTCCGGCCGAAGCTGCCGAGGTCCGCGAGGCCCTTCACGCACGCCGCGGCCACGTCTTCCACGTACACCGGCTGGAACCGCGCGCCGGGACAGGCAAGCGCCACCACGGGCGAGAACCTCAGCACCTTCGCGAACAGGTTGAGAAAACTGTCCCCGGGTCCGAACACGACCGAGGGGCGGAAGATTGTCCACGCGAGCCCCGACTCGCGCACGATCGCCTCGCCCTCGCCCTTGGATCGAAGATAGCGGCTGGGCCCGTCGCGGGCGGAGGCGAGCGAGCTCATGTGCAGCAGTCGCCCGACGCCGCGGCTGCGGCACGCCGCGACTACCTTGCGCGGAAGCTCGGCATGCGCCGCCTGGAAGCTGCGGTTGCCGCGGCCGTCGTGCAGCACGCCCACGACGTTGATCACCGCGTCCGTTCCGCTCACGAACTCGGCGAGCTGCCCGGGGTCGTGGACGTTGACCGCGGCAACGTCCACCGTCGGCAGCAGGATCAGTTGCTCCTTGGCGCGCTCGCGGTCGCGGGTCGCCACGCGGACGCGATAACCGGCTGCGGCCAGCGCGTGGCAGACATGCCGGCCGACGAAGCCGCTCCCGCCGAGCACGCAGGCGGTCGTGATCTCCATTCCCGCCGCTACCGCTCCCCGTTCCCCGACAACCGGTCGCTCATCACCAGCCCGAGCGCATCGGCTTCCGGCTCGCCCTCGATCGTCGGCTGGGGCCCGACCATGCCCAGCCGCTGCTTGAGCGACTGCAGCTGCTGGCTGAAGCTGTGAGCGTAGTAAGTCGAGTTCGCCATGACGTTCTTCACGTAGAGGCGGGTCTCGGTAAAGGGAATGGTTTCGGCGAATACGGCGCCTTCCATCGCGGCTTCGGGACGCCAGGCGCGCGCCCGGTTCGGCCCGGCATTGTAGGCGGCGGAAGCGAGCAAGGGCTGGCCGTCGAGCGCATCGAGCACGTGGCGCAGATAATAGGTGCCGAGGCCCACATTGGTGTCGACCTCCGCAACCTGCGACCAGCGCCAGTTCTTGAGCCCGATCTGCTTCGCCACCCAGCGCGCGGTTGCCGGCATGAGCTGCATCAGGCCGCTCGCGCCCGCCTCCGATTGCGCATCCGGAATGAAGCGGCTTTCCTGCCTGATCAAGCCGTAGACCCACGCCTCGTCGAGCGCCAGCTGGGCGGTGTGGGCCTTGAGCACGTCGCGGTAGGGCGCGAGATAGCGCAACCCGAAGTCATGCAGTCCGACGGTGCGGTCCGCGGTGCTGATGGCGCGGTCGTAGACCTCGTTGCGGCGCGCGACCTCCGCCGCCGCGAGCAGCTGCCGGTCGTCGAATCCGCGTATGCCCCACAGCCATTCCCCGTTCGCCTCTGCGCGCAGGCCGAGGCGGTAGAGCTCGAGCGCGCGCCGCAGGCCGGCACGCCGGCCCATGGCCCGCACGTCCTCCGCGCCCGGCTTGTACGCGGCGGACGGCGCCGCGATCTTGCCGCCCAATTCCTCCAGCGCGAGCTGTCCATAGAAGCCGAATTCGCTTGCCAGCGGCACCAGCAGCCTGGCTGCCTCGTCCTCCCGCCCCGCCGCCTTCAGGGCCCGCGCCTTCCAGTAGCGCCATGCGGATATCGATCGATCCCGGTCAGACATGGCATCCACCGCGGCGAGCACGTCGCGCCAGCTGCCCACGCGCAGCGCGGCGCGCACCTTCCAGGCGAGCTGCAGGTCGGAGAGGTCTCCCGCACGCGCATACCAGGCGAGCGCGTCGCGATCGTGGCGCATCGCGCCCAGGTAGCCGATCATGCCCCAGACGTAGGAGCGCTCCTCCCGGGAAAAGCGCTCCTCCAGCCGGGTCCAGTGGGCCGCCGCCTGCGCGGGTGCAACGCGCGCGAGCCGGTGGACGGCGAACATGACGGTCTCGCGACCGGCGCGGGTCTTGAGATCGTGGCGGCGCCGCTCGAGGTAGCCCGCGGGGTTGGAGGCCGCCCGTTCGAGCGATTGCGGCGCCGGCGCCTCGCCCGCAGGCAGCCACTCCGCGATCCAGCGCGCCCGGCTCACCCGCCCGGCTTCCAGCGCCATTCGGATCCGCGTCCACAGGTCGTCGCCGGAGATCAAGGCAGCCGCAACCAGCGCGTTCAAGAGCGGCGTACAGGAGTCGGGAAGGTCGCGCGTCACGAACCAGAGCGACCGTGCGTCGGGCAGGGCTTCCTCCGGCGTCGCCTGCATCCGGTACTGCAGCGCGTAACAGGTGATCTCGAGGTCGCGGCCGGCGAGCAGCGGCAGCTCGGCGTTGAAGAGATCCCACTCACCGCGCTCGGCGAGCGACTTGAGCCACTCGCCGCGCAGGCGCTCCGCAAGAGGCCCGTCGCGGTTTGCGGAGAGAAATCCGCGCACCTCCTCGGGGGACGCCTCTTCGAGCCCGAGGCTCAGTCGCCAATAGGCAACATACGCCTCGAGCAGATGTCCCTGCAGGCGGCTGGCATGTGTTTCCAGCCGAACCGCGTTGCCCGCTTCATACGCCTCGCGCGCGGCGAGAAAATCCTCATCCAGCGCGGCGCCCTGTGCGGTCGC
>DASWHI010000141.1:0-37651 GCA_036398235.1 Burkholderiales bacterium | reverse complement strand
GCCTACGGCGGCATCAAGGCCGTGAAGGGCGTCGACCTTCACGTCGCCGAAGGAGAGCTGGTCACGTTGATCGGTGCCAACGGCGCCGGCAAGACCACGATCCTGAAAGCGCTCGCCGGGCTCCTGAGGCCGGCCGCGGGCCGCATCCTCTATAATGGAATCGACATCACAGCGCGCCCGGCATTCGAGCTCGTCCGGCAGGGGCTCGCGCTGGTGCCCGAGGGACGCGGCGTGTTCGGGCGGCTCACCGTGGAGGAGAACCTCGCGATGGGCGCCTACAGTCGGCGCGATCGCGCGGGTATTGCCGCCGATTTCGACCGCGTCTACGGGTTGCTGCCGCGGCTCGCCGAGCGGCGGCGCCAGCCCGGAGGCACGCTGTCGGGCGGCGAGCAGCAGATGCTGGCGATCGGGCGCGCGCTGTTGAGCCGGCCGCGCATGTTGCTACTGGACGAACCCAGCATGGGTCTTGCGCCACTGATCGTGCACACGATATTCGAGGCCATACGCGCCATCACCACTGAGGGCGTGACGCTGCTGCTGGTGGAGCAGAACGCGAAGCTGGCGCTGGAAACGTGCCACCGCGGCTACGTGATGGAAAGCGGTCTCATCACGCTCGCCGACGACGCTTCGCGCCTGCTCGCCAATCCCCAGGTGCGCCAAGCCTACCTCGGCGAGTAATCAGCAGATGCCGGAACTGGGCGCCGCCCTGCCGCCGCTCGCGCCTTCGCGCATGGCGCGATTCGCCCGCCGCGGGCTCCTCGCCGCCGTCACCCTCGCGCTGGCGGCGATACTCGGCTACCTCTACCTCAAGACCGAGGGGGCGGATTTCAAGCGCCAGAACGAGGTGCTGGCGGCGCTGCGCGAGCTGAAGGAAATCGATTCGCGCTGGGACGTCGACGTCCTGCGCGCCTCCGCCGAGCTCGCCCCGCCCCAGGCGCCGTTGTCCGACCACGGCGCGACGGTTGCGCGCCTGCTGCGCGAGCTCACGGCCGCCGGCGCGGCGCTCGGCAGCCCGGTGCTCGCGCGCGGACTGCCCGAGCTCGGATCCGCGTTCCACCAGAAAACCGCGATGCTCGAGAGGTTCAGGAATTCGAACGCCGCCGCGCGGCAGGCGCTGGCGGAGGTGGTGGCGTCCGACAGCGAAATTGCGGGCCTGGTCCGCGGCTCGTGGCGGGACTTCCGCGACCGCGAGCGGCTGGTGGCCGCGGAGAGCGCCGCGATCCAGCTGATCGCCGAATCCCAGCGCTATTACTTCACGCCCGGCGAGGAGCGGCGCAAGCTCGTCGAGGCGATCCTCTCCGACCTGCAGGATGCGGGGCCGCGCCTGCCGGCGGCGCTGCGCGGCGGTCTCGGCCGCCTGGACGGCCGCGTGCGCCAGCTGCTCGAGACGAGGGCCGGCGAGCAGGCACTGTTCACCCGGCTCGCCTTCATGACCGCCGGCCCGCGCGTCGACACCCTGACCAGCGCGTTCTCGCGCGAGCTGGAGGCCATGCTGCTCGACCAGGAGTTCTACCGCTCCTATCTCGTCGCCTATTCGGGCGCCCTGCTCGTCCTGATCGGCTACCTGGCCACGCGGCTCCTCGCGAGCTACCGGTTGCTCAACGCCGCGAACGAAGAGCTCGAGCAGCGCGTCATCGAGCGCACCCGGGAGCTGTCGGAGGCGTTGAGGCAACTGAAGGAGTCGGAAGCGCAGTTGATCCAGTCCGAGAAGATGTCCTCGCTCGGGCAGATGGTGGCCGGCGTGGCGCACGAGATCAACACGCCGCTCGCCTACGCCAAGAACAGCCTCGGCTCGGTGGGCGGAAGGCTGCAGGATCTCTCGCGCCTTGCTGCTGAAACCGAGAAGCTGCTCGAGCTGCTGCGCTCGGGCGCCGCCGACCCCCAGGCGCTCGCCGAGCAGTTCGGGCTGACGGAGCGCGTGGTCGCGCAGCTCCGCGCCCATCACGCGCTCGAGGAGCTGCAGGCCCTGGTGAAGGACGGGCTGCACGGCATCGGGCAGATTTCCGAGATCGTGGGCAATCTCAAGAATTTTTCGCGCCTGGACCGCAGCAAGATCGCCGCTTTCAACGTGAACGAGGGTCTCGACAGCACGCTCGCCATCGCCCGCCATGAGTTGAAGCATCACGTGGTGAGGAAGCATTACGGCACCATCCCGGCCATCACCTGCTCGCCCTCCCAGATCAACCAGGTGTTCCTGAACCTCATCACCAACGCGGCCCAGGCGATGGGGCAGGGCCAGGGCGAGATCCGCATCACCACGCGCCGCGAGGGTGCCGGACATGTCGCGGTGGAGGTGGCGGACACCGGCAAGGGCATCCCCCCCGAGGTGCTGCCCAAGATCTTCGATCCGTTCTTCACCACCAAGGAGGTCGGCAAGGGCACCGGGCTCGGGCTCTCGATCGTCTACAAGATCGTCGAGCAGCACGGCGGCAGGATCAGCGTCGATTCCACCGTGGGGGTTGGCACGCGGTTCACCGTGGTGCTACCGTTGCAGCCACCGGCAGCGGCGGCGTGAGCGCGGCGCGATCGCCCGGGCCGGATCCATGAACAGTCCCGCGTCCATCGGCAAGTATCAGGTCCAGGACGTGCTCGGGCAGGGCGGGATGGGCGTCGTCTACCGCGCGTTCGATCCCGCGATCCAGCGTACGGTCGCGATCAAGACCATCACCAAGTCCGCGCTCGATCCCGCCGACCTGGAGTACGTGCTGACGCGCTTCCGCCACGAGGCCAGGGCGGTGGGCCGCTTGACGCACCCGCGCATCGCCGCGATCTACGACTACGGCGAGGACGAGGAGCTCGCCTACATCGTAATGGAGCTCGTGAACGGCAAATCGCTGTTTCACCATCTGCAGGGCGAGCTGCGCTTCGGGCTGAAGGAGGTCGGCGAGCTGATCCGCCAGCTGCTCGGCGGGCTCGCCTACGCGCACGCGCAGGGCGTGGTCCACCGCGACATCAAGCCGTCGAACATCCTGATCAACGACGACGGGCGGCTGAAGCTCACCGATTTCGGCATCGCGCGCATCGATACCTCCACGCTGACCCAGGTGGGCGAGATCATGGGCTCGCCGGGCTACATGTCTCCCGAGCAGTTTCTCGGCACCGACATCGATGCGCGCGGCGACATCTACTCGGTGGGGGTCATCGCCTACGAGCTGCTCACCGGCCGCCGCCCGTTCGTCGGCAACAACGCCGAGGTGATGCGCCAGGCGCTGAACGAACGGCCGGCGAACCCCGCGGAATTCAACCCGAAGATCTCGGTCCAGCTCGACTGGGCGGTACACAAGGCGCTCGCCAAGAAGCGTGAGGAGCGCTTCCAGACCGCGAAGGAATTCGCCGACGCCTTCGCCAATGGCATCGACGTGAGCTTGCGGCAGGCGCGCCGCGAGCCGCCCGCCGGCGCCGTCGTCGACGAACCGACCCAGCGCATCGACCCCAAGCTGGTGCAGGCCGCGCGCATGCTGGCGGGCCTGCAGCAGGCCCGCACCGAAGTCCCGCCCCGGCCCGGCACGGCAGCGGCGGCTGCCGAACCCGCATCCGCCGCGGCGGGAAACCCCGCCGAAGCCCCGGGGAGCCGGAAAGCGCGCATCCTGTTCGTGGACGACGAGGAGCGCATCGTGACCGCCTTGCGCTCGATCTTCCGCTCCGATTACCACGTCTTTACCGCGACCAACGGTCCGGAGGCGCTCGAGTTCGTGCGCAAGTTCCAGCCCCACGTCGTGGTGAGCGACCAGCGCATGCCGGAGATGACGGGAGTCGAGCTGCTGCGCCGGGTGAAGGGCCTCGCACCGAATTCGGTGCGACTGCTGCTGACCGGCTACTCGGACCTTGCGGCGATCGTCGGCTCGGTGAATGACGGCGAGGTGTTCCGCTTCATCTCCAAGCCGTGGGACAACCAGGAGATCCAGAAAATCATCGCCGAGGCGGCGGCGATCGCGTTCGACCTCGCGGCCACCGCCGCGACGCCCCCGATCCTGCCCGACCGGATGGAGGCAGGCGTGCTGGTGATCGAAGGCCAGGACGAGACGCTGCGGGCGGTCACGCGCTTGATCGGCGGCGCCTGCCCGGTATACCACGCGAAGAACCTCGACGAGGGGCTGATCCAGCTCGAGACGCACGAGACCGCCCTCATCGTCGCCGACGTCGCGAGCCGGGGCGAGGAAATCATCGCGGCCTTCAAGGCGCTAAAGCAGGAACGCCCGGAGATCCTTGCGATCGTGCTGACCGAGGCATCCGATTCGGAACTGGTGATCGAACTCATCAACCAGGCGCAGATCTTCCGCTTCATCAACAAGCCGGTGAATCCCGAACTGCTGCGGCAGCATGCCCAGGCAGCGTTGATCCGCTACCAGTCCTTCAAGCAGAACCCGCACCTCACCCGCCAGCACCAGGTCGCCGCCGCGGGCGTCGCCGGCGTGAGCCAGACGATACTCGCGCGGGTGAAGTCGTTGAAGAGCTGGTTCTGACCCGGCTCTCGTCTCGCGTTTTCTGCGCCGCCCTCAGTCGGCCCAGTCCCGGGCGACGAGAAATTCCGTGTAGAGCCTCTCCTCCGGGCTGCCGGGCTCGGGCGTCCAGTCGTAACGCCAGGCGGCCCGCGGTGGCAGCGACATCAGGATCGCCTCGGTGCGGCCGCCGGACTGCAGCCCGAACAGCGTGCCGCGGTCGTAGACCAGGTTGAATTCGACGTAGCGGCCGCGGCGATAGGCCTGGAACACGCGCTCGCGCTCGCCGTAGGCAAGGCCCCTGCGGCGCTCCAGTATCGGAAGATAGGCGGGCAGGAATTGCGATCCGACCGCGCGGGTGAGCGCGAAGCACGCCGCGAAATCAGGCTGGTTGAGGTCGTCGAAAAACACCCCGCCGATGCCGCGCGGCTCCGCCCGGTGCCTGAGATAAAAATAGTCATCGCACCACTTCTTGTAGCGCGGGTAGCGCTCGGCGCCGTGAGGGGCGAGCGCCTCGCGGCAGGCGCGGTGAAAATGCCGCGCGTCCTCGGCGAACGGGTAGTAGGGCGTTAGATCCATGCCGCCGCCGAACCACCATGCCGGCGCCGCGCCGTCCTTTTCCGCCACGAAGAAGCGCACGTTCATGTGCACGGTCGGCACGTACGGGTTGCGCGGGTGCAGCACCAGCGAAACGCCCATCGCCTGAAACGAGCGGCCGGCGAGCTCCGGGCGGCTTGCGCTGGCGGAAGGCGGCAGGCTCCGGCCGTGAACGTGCGAGAAGTTGACGCCGGCGCGTTCGAACACGCCCCCATCCTCGAGCA
Organism: Burkholderiales bacterium; assembly: GCA_036398235.1. GTDB lineage: Bacteria > Pseudomonadota > Gammaproteobacteria > Burkholderiales > SG8-41 > SG8-41. The sequence goes on along the minus strand of DASWHI010000141.1, from coordinate 32,391 downwards.
CTTGCGCGACCCCGCCGCCGCCTTCCGGGCGCGACCATTCGTCACGCCGGAAGTCGCGCCCGTCGACCCCGCTCAGGCTCGCGACGATGGTTTGCTGCAGTCCGGTCAGAAACCGCGTGACGGCTTCGACGTCCACTGGGGGGCGGCGCTGGGCGAGCTCGCTCCTCGCCGCGAGGTGATGGCTATTTGGAATCCTGCCGGATGCCGAGCGCCTTGACCGTCCGGGCGATTTCGGCGTCTTCGCGGGCGATCGCCTTGCCGAATTCGGCAGCCGGCAGGAACGCGGGTGCAACCAGCAGTTTCCCGGTTGTGCGCGCGAAGTCCGGGTTTGCCACCGTCTTGCGTACCGCATCCTCGAGCCGGGCGACGACCCGCGGCGGCGTGCCCTTGGGCACCACCACGCCGCGCCATAACTCCGCGCTGATATCCATTCCCTGCTCGCGGGCGGTCGGGACATCGGGAAAGAATGGGTCGCGCGCACCGCTCATCGCAACGAGCGCGCGCACAGTTCCCGCCTTCAGGTGGCCGGCCAGCGCGCCCGGCAACTGCACCACGGCGTCGACGTGGCCGCCCAGCAGGCTCGGCACCACTTGCGCTGCGTTGAAGGGCACATCCACGACCTGGAAGCCCGCGGCCTTGAACAGCCACACCGAGCTGAGGTGAGTATGGCTGCCGAATCCGGAATTGCCGATGGTGAGCGTGCCGGGTTTCGCCTTTGCCTGCTGCAGGATGTCGCGCAGGGTCTTCCATGGCGCCTCGCTCCGCACGAACAGCAGAGGTGTCTCGATCTGGACGCGCGCCACCGGCAGGAATGACTTGTAGTCGAACGGCAGCATTCCGGTATGGTAGGTGGTCGAGATCGCGTTCGAGCTCCAGACCATGTGATGGCCGTCGGGGGCCTGCTGCACGGCGTACTTGAAGCCGACCGCGCCGCCCCCGCCCGGCCGGTTGACCACCACGATCTGGGTGCCGAGCTGCCGCCCCATGCCCTCGGCCAGCACGCGCGCGGTGACATCGGCGGAGGTGCCGGCGGGAAATAGCACGACGAACTGGATCGGGCGCGCGCCCGGGAAGGTGTCCTGAGCCGGCGCCGGCGGAAGCACCGCGAACCCCGCCAGGATTGCCAGGAACCGGAAAACCAAAGCACGTGGAGCTGACATGGCACGCCTCCTCTTCGTTCTTCCTGCGCGGGACCAGTGCGTGGGCGCAGGTTTTCGACACGATTCTAGCAGGGTGTCGCGCCGGAGTGCGGCCGCAGCGGGTGGAAACGCGGCCCCGGCCGCCCGTCAGCAGGTTCCGCGGAACGCGTCGTGGCCACGCACGTAATTGCGGTTGTTCTGGGCCGGGTTGCGGTTGACGAGCGCGCGCGCGTAGAGCGGATGGGTGAGGCTTCGCACCTCGTGCTCGAGCGTGAACAGGGGCCTGCCGCTCGCCGGGTCGACGATGTCGCGGAAGCGATACTGGTGCTCGCCCGACTCCTCGGTGACCAGTCCGCGCTCGAGGAGCCGGCGATGGGGGCCCGAAAAATCGGCGATGTAGACCTGGACGTGGTGGCCGTCGTACTCCGGCAGCGGAAGCGCGGTCTCGCGGAACCGCAGCTGCTGCGCGGCGCCGGTGGAAACAACCGCCACCGCGCCCCGCGGGCCGCTGTCGAGCGCCGCGTGCGCCCCGAGAGCCTCCTGGTAGAAACGCGCGATTCCCGGCGTGGATCCCGCCGGCGCGTCGAGTTCCACGTAGGCAATAGCGAGCTCGGTGTCGCCGAATTCGGGCGCGGGCGCGTGGCAGCGGTAGCGATTGCCCCACGGGCACGTCGCCTCGATGAAGCCCTCGCGCCTCTCCCAGGAAAAACGCGTCTCCGCGAGGAGCGGCGCGACATCGCGCAACCGGCGCTCGAGCGCCGCGAGATCGGGCAGCACGATGCCCACCCGCCCGCGCAACACCTGGGCGCCCCGCGACGGCAGGTGGAACTGGCTGCGGCCGACGTTCACCCACATGTTGTCAACGCCCGTCATGAGGTAGGGGTCGCGGGTGAGGCCCAGGCCGCTCACGTAGAAGATCGTGGCCAGGCACTGGTCGGGAATGGTGACGTTCACGTGCTCGAGGAGGACGATGTTGCCCAGGTCCTGGCGCGTGCGGTCGTAAGCGGTTGCCATGGTCGCAGCTTCCCCGCGGCGCTATTTCCGGCCCGCGGCGAGCGCGTGGTGGCCGATGTCGCGGCGGAATTGCATGCCCTCGAAACGGATTTTCTCGGCGATCCCGTAGGCGCGCCGCTGCGCCGCGCTCAGGTTGCCGCTCAGCGCCGTGACCGTCAACACCCGCCCGCCGTTCGTCACCACATCCGTTCCGTTCAGCGCCGTGCCGGCGTGAAACACGTGGCAATCCTCCTCCGGCGCCGGCAAGCCGTGGATCGCGTCGCCCTTGCGCGGGGCGTCCGGGTAGCCGTGCGCGGCAAGCACCACGCCAAGGGCGATGCGCCGGTCCCACTCGGCCTCGGCCTTGTCGAGCGTGCCGGCGAGCGCGTGCTCGATCAGGTCCGCGAAGTCGCTCTTCAACCGCATCAGGATCGGCTGCGTCTCCGGGTCGCCCATCCGGCAGTTGAATTCGAGCACCTTGATGCCCCCGTCCCGGGCGATCATCAGGCCGGCATAGAGGAATCCACGGTATGGCGTTCCGTCCTTCTCCATGCCGGCGAGCGCGGGCTGGATCACCTCGCGCATCACCCGGCCGTGCACCGCGGGCGTCACAACTGGAGCCGGGGAATATGCCCCCATGCCGCCGGTATTGGGCCCCCGGTCGCCATCGAGGAGGCGCTTGTGGTCCTGGCTGGTCGCGAGAGGCAGCGCGTGCCGGCCGTCCGCGAGCACGATGAAGCTCGCCTCCTCGCCCTCAAGGTAGTCCTCGATCACCACCCGGCTGCCGGCGGCTCCCATTTTCTTCTCGATCAGCAAGCCGTCGACCGCGGCGCGCGCCGCGCCGGCATCCATCGCGACCACCACGCCCTTGCCGGCGGCGAGCCCGTCGGCCTTGACGACGACGGGCGCGCCGTGGCGCTCGAGGTATGCGTGCGCGGGCGCGGCCTCGCTGAACGCGGCATAGGCCGCGCTCGGGATGCCATGACGCTGCATGAAGCTCTTGGCGAACTCCTTGGAGCTCTCCAGCCGGGCGGCGGACTGCGTCGGCCCGAATATCCTCAATCCCGCGGCCTGAAACGCGTCCACGATGCCCTCGGCGAGCGGCGTCTCCGGCCCGACCACGGTGTATCCCACGGCTTCCCGGCGCGCGAGCTCGATCCACTCCGGGATCGAGGCCGCGGGCGCGTTGACCAAACCGTCTTCGCGCGCGGTGCCGGCGTTGCCGGGGGCGACGATCACCCTCGAGACCCGCGCCGAGCGCGCAAGCTTCCACGCCAGGGCATGTTCGCGCCCCCCGGAGCCGATGACGAGCAGCTTCATGAGCTCAGTGCCGGAAGTGCCGGAAGCCGGTGAACACCATGGCGATGCCGTGCTCGTCTGCGGCGGTGATGACTTCGTTGTCGCGCAGGCTGCCACCCGGCTGGATGATTGCGCGGGCCCCCGCTTGCGCCGCTACGTCCACGCCATCGCGGAACGGGAAGAAGGCGTCTGAGGCGACCACTGACCCGCGCAGCTCGAGGCCCGCGCTCTGGGCTTTGAGGACGGCGATGCGCGCAGCGTCCACGCGGCTCATTTGTCCCGCGCCCACGCCGAGCGTCCGGCCGCCGCCGCAGAATACGATGGCGTTCGATTTCACGAAACGCGCGACCGTCCAGGCGAACAGGAGATCGGCCGTCTGCGCCTCGCTCGGGCGCGTCCGGGTGACGACCTTCAACCCGCCCGCCCCGATGCCGGCGGCATCCGGCGTCTGCACCAGCAGGCCTCCGCCCACGCGCTTGAAGTCGAAGTCGTTCGCCCCCGGGCCCGGCGCCACCTCGAGCACGCGCGTATTGGCCTTGCCCGCAAGCGCCTGCGCCGCACCCGCGCCGATCGCCGGGGCGATCACCACCTCCACGAACTGCTGCGCGACGGCCTGCGCCGCGGCAGCATCGAGTTCGCGGTTGAAGGCGACGATACCGCCAAACGCCGAGGTGGGATCGGTGGCGAGCGCATTGCCGTAGGCTTCGGCGAGGCTCGCCCCGCACGCCGCTCCGCAGGGATTGGCGTGCTTGACGATAACGCACGCCGGTCCGGTAAAGCTCTTCACGCATTCCCACGCCGCATCGGCGTCGGCAATGTTGTTGTAGGAAAGCTCCTTGCCCTGCCGCTGGCGGTAGGTGCCGAGGCTCCCCGGCGCGGGCCGGGGGTCACGGTAGAACGCGGCTTCCTGGTGCGGATTCTCCCCGTAGCGCAGCGTCTGCACGCGCTCGAACTGCAGGTTGAGCCGCCGCGGGAAGCGTTCGAGGCCGCCGGCGCCGTCGAGCGCGGTGAGGTAGTTGCTGATCGCCCCGTCGTAGTGCGCGGTGTGGGAAAACGCCTTCTGCGCGAGGGCGAGCCGCGTCGCCGCACCGAGCGCGCCGGCGGCGGCCTCCATCTCCTTCAGCACCGCCCCGTAATCGGCCGGATCGGTCACCACCGCCACGTGCTCGTAGTTCTTGGCGGCGCTCCGCAGCAGTGCCGGGCCGCCGATGTCGATGTTCTCGACGGCGTCCTCGAGGGTGCACCCGGGGCGGGCCACCGTTGCGCTGAAGGGATAGAGGTTGATGGCCACCAGGTCGATCGCCGGGATGGAAGCCTGCTCCAGCGCAGCCATGTGCCCGGGGACATCGCGGCGCGCGAGGATGCCGGCGTGCACCTTCGGGTGCAGGGTCTTCACCCGCCCGTCGAGCAACTCCGGAAAACCGGTGTAGTCGGCGACCTCGGTCACGTCGAGGCCGGATTCGCGCAACAGCCGTGCCGTGCCGCCGGTGGAGATGAGCCTCACGCCGAAGCCGGCAAGCCCCCGCGCGAATTCGGCGACCCCGGTCTTGTCCGAGACGCTGATCAGCGCCTGCTTGATGACGGCCATGACGGCAGGATTGGGGAAACAGGACTGAGGATTGGGTAAAACCCGCGCGCCGTCAACTGGCCCGGGCCCTCCTTCCTCGATCCTCAATCCTAGAATTTGATGCCGTGCACCCGCAACTTCTTGCGCAGGGTGTTGCGGTTGATGCCCAGCATCGCCGCGGCATGGCTCTGGTTGCCACGCACGCGGTGCAACACGCTCTCCAGCAGGGGCTTCTCCACGCAATTGATGACCATGTCATAGACCGCGCAGGGTTTTTCCCCGTCGAGATCCCTGAAATAGCCCTCGATCGCGCGGCGCACCATGCGCGCCATTTCGTTCTCGTTCATCACGCAGAAAGTTCCTCGACATAGGTAAGGCGCGGCCCGCAACCGGCGAGCTGCGCGAAGAATGCGCCTACCGCCGCGAGCTGCTCGCGGCAGGTCTCGAGCGGGTTCATGGCGTGGCGGAACGCAGCCGAGCCGGCCAACCCCTTGGTGTACCAGGAGATATGCTTGCGCGCGACGCGCACCCCGGTGTGCGCGCCGTAGAAATCGTAGAGGTCATGGAGGTGGGCCAACAGCACGCGGTGTATCTCCCCCACTTCCGGCGGCGGCAGCCGGCCGCCGGTTTCAAGATAGTGCTGGATCTCGCGGAACATCCACGGCCGGCCCTGGGCGGCGCGCCCGATCATCACCGCGTCGGCCCGGGTGTAGTCGAGCACCTGCCTTACCTGCGCCGGCGTTGCGATGTCGCCGTTGGCGATCACCGGGACCTTCACTTCGGACTTGACCGCGGCGATGGTGTCGTACTCGGCCTCGCCTGCGAAGCCGCAAGCGCGGGTGCGGCCATGAATGGCAAGCGCTTGGATGCCGGAGTCTTCCGCGATTCTGGCGATCCGCAGCGCATTCCGGTTCTCGCGGTCCCAGCCGGTGCGGATCTTGAGCGTGACCGGCACGCTCACCGCCGCCACCACCGCCTTCACGATGCGCGCGACCAGCGGCTCGTCCTTGAGCAGCGCGGAGCCGGCCATGACGTTGCAGACCTTCTTTGCCGGGCAGCCCATGTTGATATCGATGATCTGGGCGCCCTGGTCGACGTTGTAGCGCGCCGCCTCCGCCAGCATCCGGGGATCCGCTCCGGCGATTTGCACCGCGATCGGATCGACCTCGCCCTCGTGATTGGCGCGCCGGCGCGTCTTCTCCGAGCCCCACAGCAGGGAATTGCTCGCCACCATCTCGGAAACCGCCATGCCCGCGCCCATGGTCTTGCACAGCTGGCGGAACGGGCGGTCGGTGACGCCCGCCATCGGCGCAACGATGAGATTGTTCTTGAGATGGAACGGTCCGATGTGCATCGCGCGTGCCTGGTTCGCGATCGTTTTTGCGGGGGAGGGCGCCATTGTAATCGCTCGTTCCGCGCAAGAAAAGCAGTTCCCGCAATTTTTTTCACAAAGTGTTGCAGTGAACCCACTTGCGTGGCGCGTGACGCAGCGATGCAATCAAACCGCTGGCCGGAGCAAGCGCTTCTGCGGAAAATCTGGCGCCACGGCGCGTTAGCCGCGCGCGCCAAAAATCATGCGTCGTGCGAGGAAGTCCCGCGCCGGGGGAATCACGCCTAGTACCGCAAGACCCAGGCCGCGCGCCAGTTTGAGGGCAGCGAGGTCGTTGGAAAACAGACGCACCAGCGAGTCGGTGAATAAGATCCCACCACCGCGGTCGAACCGGCGCCGGGCCGTGTAGGCCCGGATCAGCTCCGGGCTGCCGATGTGGACACGGTCGCTGTCCCGGAGGAGTGCCGCCAGTTCCCAGGCATCGCGCAATCCGAGGTTCAGGCCTTGCCCCGCGACCGGATGCAGCATCTGCGCCGCGTTGCCGACCACCACTGTGCGCGGGTCCGCAATGCGGTCTGCGACTTTCAGGGCGAGCGGAAACCACGCTCGGCTGCTGGCGGTCTTGAACCTACCCAGGCGGTTCCCGAAGCTCTCCTGCAATCGCTCAAGAAACCCGGCTTCGGTCAGGGCGCACAGTTGCTGCGCGCGCTCCGGGGCGGTCGTCCACACGAGAGCGAGCGCCTCTCCCGTCGGCAGGAGCGCCAGCGGTCCTTCCGGAGTGAAGCGCTCGTAGGCAACGTTCTGGTGCGGCAAGCTGCATGAGACGCGCGCGCTCACCGCCGCCTGGCCGTAATCGCGAATGCGCAGCCGCGCAACGGGCAGCGCCCCGCCGTCGGCCACGGCGAGCAGTCTTGCGCTAACACGACCATTGCCAGTGGCGATAACTACCGTAGCCGCGTCCGTCCCGGATTCGAGCGCCCCGACCGTGGCACGGATAAGGTTCACTCCGCCCCCACTCTGCAGCGCGCGCACAAGCACGTCGGAAATCTGGCTGTAATCGAGCACGTAGCCCAGCGCCGGCACTCCCGCCTGCCGGGCATCAAGCTCGACCCGTCCAAAGCCGCCGCGTTGCGACACATGGATGCGCCGGATAGGTGTTGTGCCCACCAGCCGCTCCCATACGCCGAGCCGTTCCAGTATCAGCCGGCTGCCGTGAGAGAGCGCGATCGGCCGCGCGTCCGCCGCGGCACCCGGGGCCCGCGCTTCCAGCAACCCGAGCGCAAGGCCGGTCCCCCGCAAGGCGAGCGCAAGGGCAGCGCCGACCGGCCCGCCGCCGATGATGAGGACATCATGATCAGCCATCGCGCGCGCCCATCCACGCTTCGATTTCGGCCGGAGTCTTCGGCGCATCGCGGGTCAGCACCTCGGCGCCGGCATCCGTCACCAGCACGTCGTCCTCGATACGCACCCCGATGCCGGCGAAGCGCTCCGGCACGTCCTCGCCGGGCCGGATGTAGCAGCCCGGCTCGACGGTGAGCACCATGCCCGGGGCGAGCGCGCGCCAGCCGCCTTGCAGCTTGTAGTCGCCGGCATCGTGCACATCGAGCCCGAGCCAGTGTCCCGTGCGATGCATGTAGAACTTCTTGTAGGCTTCGGTTTCCACCACTTCGGAGAGCCCCCCGGAGAGCAGCTTCAGGTCAATCAGCCCCTGGGCGATCACGTTGACCGCCGCGCGGTGCGGCTCGTCCCACGGCGCGCCGGGCCGGACCGCCGCAATGGCCGCGGCCTGCGCCGCCAGCACCAGCTCGTGGATTTCGCGCTGCGGCCCGCTGAAGCGGCCGTTCACCGGGAAAGTGCGTGTCAGGTCGGAGGCATAGCCGTCCAGCTCGCAGCCGGCGTCGATCAGCAGCAGCTCCCCGTCGCTCAGCACGCCGTCATTCTGGACGTAGTGCAGCACGCAGGCGCGTTCCCCCGACGCGACGATCGGGGTGTAGGCTGGCGCCTGCGCGCCGCGGCGTCGAAACTCGTGCAGAAGCTCAGCCTCGATCTCGTACTCGGCCCGGCCGGGCCGCGCGGCACGCATGGCGCGCCGGTGCGCCCCGGCGGTGATCGCGGCGGCACGCCGCATCACGTCAAGCTCCTCGGGCCCCTTGATGAGCCGCATTTCGTCGAGCAGGGCGTGGACGTCCTTTACCGCCCGCGGCGCGGCAACGCCGGTGCGCACCCGGTCGCGCACCTGGTTGATCCAGCCCGTCACGCGCGCGTCCCACGCCGCGTCGGCGCCAAGGTGGCAGTAGAGCGCGTCGCGGTCGGCAATCAGGTCCGGCATCCGCGCATCGAGCTCGGCGATCGGATGCGCTTCGTCGAAGCCAAAGGTCGCGCGCGCGGCCTCCGGGCCGTGGCGGAAGCCGTCCCAGATTTCCCGCTCGGCGTCCTTGTCGCGGCAGAACAGGATGCTCTTCGGCGCGGCGCCCGCGATGACCACCAGCGCCGCTGCGGGTTCGCGGAAGCCGGTGAGGTAGTAGAAGTAGCTGTCGAAACGGTAACGGTAGTGCGCGTCGCGGTTGCGCGTGCGCTCGGGCGCGGTCGGAATGATCGCCACGCCTTCCTGCATGGCCGCCGCGAGCCGGGCGCGCCGCCGCTGGTAGACGTTGATGTCGATCCCCTCCGCCATGATGAAATTATAAGGCCCGGACACCGCCGGCTGCCGCAGCTCTAGCGTCCGCTCTCCGCGGCGAGCGCGCGCTCGAGCGCATCGAGGCGCAGCGGCGTGCCGATGTCCATCCACAGCCCGCGGTGGTGCTCGCCGGTGACGAGCCCGCGCGCCATTGCCGGCGCAAGCAACGCCACCAGCTGGCAACGCGCTCCGCGCGAAACGCCCGCGAACAGGGCGGGGGCATAGACGCCGATGCCGCTGAAAGTGAGACGGCCGGCGCCCTCCGCCGACACCGCGCCTGCGCTGAGCGCGAAATCGCCGCGCGGGTGATGCGCGGGGTTGTCCACCAGCACGAGATGGGCGAGCCCGCGACCGCGGGCGATCGCTGCCGTGGGTGTCGCAAGCTGGGCGAAGTCAAAATCGCTGTAGATATCGCTGTTGACTACCAGGAACGGGGCGTCCCCGAGCAGCGGCAGCGCGTAGGCAATGCCGCCGCCGGTCTCGAGCGGCTCAACCTCGCGCGAATAGACGATGCGCACTCCGTAGCGCGAACCGTCACCCAGCTCCCGCTCGATCATGTCGGCGAGGTGCGAAACGTTGACGACGACCTCGCAATAGCCCGAGCGCGCGAGGCGCTCGATCAGGTGCGTAACGAGCGGCCGGCCGCCGGCCTCGAGCAGCGCCTTGGGCACGCGATTGGTAAGCGGGCGCATGCGCTCGCCGCGCCCGGCGGCGAGTATCATCGCTTTCATGCAGATCGGCTCGCTATTTCCCGTTGCCGGTCGTCGCCGGCTCGCGGCTCTCGAGCTGGTCGAGCAGGCGCGCCAGGGGCGCGAGCTCCCGGTAGCGTCCCGCCACTGCGCGCGCGTAGGCGAGGAAACGCGGCGTGTCCTCGAGATAGCCGCCCTTGCCGTCGCGGTAGTGAATGCGCGCAAAGATCCCGAGCACCTTCAGGTGGCGCTGCAGCCCCATCCACTCGAAATCCCGGTAGAACGCGCCGAAGTCGGGGTCGACCGGCAGCCCGCGCCGCCGTGCCGTGTCCCAGTAGCGCGCGGTCCAGTCGATGACGCGCTCCTCGTCCCAGCTCACGAAGGCATCGCGCATGAGCGAGGCGAGATCGTAGGTGATCGGGCCGTATACCGCGTCCTGAAAATCGATCACGCCCGGATTGGGATCGCTCACCATGAGATTGCGCGGCATGTAGTCGCGGTGCACGAACACCGCGGGCTGCGCCAGACTGCGCGCGACGACGAGGGTGACCGCGCCTGACAGAGCTTCTCTCTGCACGCTGGAGAGCGCCCGCGCGAGGTGGCGCCCGATATACCATTCCGGAAACAGGTCGCACTCGCGGCTGAGCAGGGCTTCGTCGTAGGGCAGCAGCACCCCTGGACGGCTCGCCAGCTGCCATTTGATGAGTGCCTCGATCGCGTCGGCGAACAACCGGTCGGCATTGGCTTCATTCAACGCGGCAAGATAAGTCGTGTCGCCAAGGTCCGTCAGCAGCAAGAACCCGCGCGCGAGATCCTGAGCGATCACCTCGGGGGCGTTGACGCCGGCCGCGCGCAGCAGCGCCGCGACCTGCACGTAGGGGCGGCAGTCCTCGCGCTCCGGCGGCGCGTCCATCGCGATCAGGGAACGCGCGCCGCCAACGCTCAGGCGAAAATAGCGCCGGAAGCTGGCATCCGCGGAAGCCGGTTTAAGCTCGAACGCGCCCGCTCCGAGTCGCGCGTCGAGCCAGCCGCGCAACTGCTCCAGTCGAGTGTCGGTGTTCCCCGGCAAGGTGATTGCCTTCAGCGATGAATTGTGCGATTTTAGCATCACGCCAAACAGGCATTTTTCGGTGAAAAAACTGATAATTACGCGCCTGTCGCTGGCCCTTTTGTGCGCGCTGCCCCTGGCCGCTCCCGCGCAACAGGGGCTCAAGCTGAAGTCGCAACCCGCACTGCTCGCGGTGCCGCCTTCGCCGCAGGAGGACGTGCCGCTTTTCTTCGAGGCGGACCGGCTGCAGGGGTATCAGGACCGCGATGCCGAAGCCGAGGGCAACGTGCGGCTGCGAAGGCGCGGGCAGGCGGTATCCGCCGATTGGGTGCGCTACGACAAAACGACCGCCGAATTTGCCGCACAGGGCACGGTGCGCATGGAGCGGGGAAGCGATGTCGTGGAGGGCGCGCGGCTGAAGTACAACCTCGAATCCGACACCGGTTTCATGGACAAACCCACCTATACGCTACACAAGAGTTCCGAGCCCGCCGGCCAGCGGCAGCAGTTCCGCGACGGGGATGGGCGCGGCAAGGCGGAGCGAATCGTCTTTGAGGGCCCGGGGCGTTACCGCGCGGAGCGCGCCGAGCACACCTCCTGCGGCCCCGGCCAGGAGGACTGGTACCTGCGCACCGCCGAGCTTGAAATTGACAAGGCGCGCGACGTCGGCGTCGCCCGCGACGCGTCCATCGAGTTCCTCGGCGTTCCGATCTTCTACACGCCCTACCTGACGTTCTCGCTGCACCAGGAGCGCAAATCCGGCTTCATCACGCCGCACTACGGGAGCACCGACACCGGCGGAGTGGAGGTGACGATTCCCTACTTCGTGAATATCGCACCCAACCGCGATGCCACGGTCTGGCCACGCATCATGACGAAGCGCGGGGTGCAGATGGGAGGGGAGTTCCGCTATCTCGAGCCGGCCTACCTGGGCGAGGCCCGCGCGGAGTATCTGCCTGACGACCGCGCCAAGGACGGAGAGGAGCGCCACGCCTACTTCCTCAGCCACAATCACACGCTGCCCAGCGGCTGGTTCGGAAAGCTCAACCTGCAGCGGGTATCGGACGATACCTACTTCACCGATCTTTCGACGCAGATCATCAAGACTTCCCAGGTCCAGCTGCCGAACGATCTCACCGTCGGCCGCAGCGGGGCCTGGGGCAGCGCCGGCGGCTATGGATTGACTGCCTTTGCCCAGCGCTGGCAGACGCTGCAGCCCGACCCCCTGCAGCCGGTGACGCCGCCTTACGACCGGTTGCCCCAGATCACTCTGAACGCCTCGCGTGCGGACGCACTGCACTCGGATATCGATATCTACGGGCAGTACACCACCTTCGATCACACAACGATGACCACCGGCACCCGGATGGTGGCCTATCCGAGCCTGAGCGTGCCGTTGCAGACGGCGTATGCCACCGTGACGCCCAAGTTCGGCTTCAACGCGACGCGTTACCTCATCGACACCAACAGCGCCGGTTTTACCGACCAGAACCGCGCGCTGCCGATTTTCACCGCCGACTCGAGCGTCGTGTTCGAGCGTCCGACCACGATCGCCGGCGCGCCTTTCCTGCAGACCCTGGAACCACGGTTCTACTACGTCTATATCCCGTTCCGCGATCAGAGCGACATTCCGGTGTTCGACAGCGCCCAGCAGGACATCAACTTCGCGACCATCTATTCCGAGAACCAGTTTTCCGGCTGGGACCGCATCAACAATGCCAATCAGGTAACCTTCGGTGTCAACTCGCGCTTCATCGGCACCGACACCGGCGCGGAGCGCGTGCGGGCAGCCGTCGCCCAGCGCTTCCATTTCGAGGATCAGAAAGTGACCCTGCCCGGCGTCGCTCCGAGCACCTACTCGCGTTCCGACCTGCTCGCCGCGCTGTCCGGGGTGATCGCACCGCACTTGCGCGCCGAGGCGGGGCTGCAATACAGCACTAACCTCTCGCAGATGCAGAAGTACAACGTCGGCGCCCGTTACCAGCCCGCTCCGGGCAGCGTGCTCAACGCGACTTATCGCTACACGCGAGACAACCTGCGCCAGACCGATATTTCGACTCAGTGGCCGATCGGAAGGGGGTGGACGGGGCTCGCGCGCTGGAATTACTCGCTGCAGGACAACCGCACGCTGGAGAGCCTGTTCGGCGCGGAATACAATGCTGATTGTTGGGGGCTGCGCCTGGTATTCCACAGCTTCGCCACCACCACGCTGGATACATCCACCACGTTTTTCGTGCAGCTCGAGCTGCGCGGCATGTCGCGCATCGGCACCAATCCAATGGAAACGTTGCGACGCAATATCACCGGCTATGAGAGGCTCGAACCCGGTTCCCCGAGGCCCGATGGCGCGAGCCCATCCACTATCTACTGAACGCAACCGCGAGCCCGAGAGGGTTTCACGCGCACAAGCGCGGCGCCCTGTTCTGCAGGCGTTCCTGCTCGCCGGGGCGCTGTGGGCCTTTGCCTGTGCGGCCCCTGCCCAGCAGGCGCAGCGGGTGGTGGTGCTCGACCGCATCGTGGCGGTGGTGAACAACGAGGTGATCACGCGCGCCGACCTCGAGCTGCGGCTGCGCACGGCCACGCAGCACCTGAAGCAACAAGGCACCCCGCTGCCGCCGCGTGAGATTCTTGAGAAGCGCATACTCGACCGCCTGATCACCGACCACGTGCAGCTGCAGCTCGCCCGGGAGACCGGACTGCGCGTGGACGACTCGGAGCTCGACCGCGCGATCCAGCGCATCGCGCGGGAGAACAAGCTGACCCTCGAGCAGCTGCGCGCGACGCTGGAGAAGGACGGCGTGCCGTTTCCCCGTTTCCGCGAGGACATACGCAACGAAATCATCCTGTCGCGTTTGCGCCAGCGCGAAGTCGACAACAGGATCGTGGTCAGCGAAGGCGAGATCGAGAGCTTCATCAACGCCCGCCAGGAGCTCGCCGGGCGCGGCGAGCAATACAACCTTTCCCACATCCTGGTGACGGTCCCGGAGAACGCCCGGCCGGAGCAGATCCAGGACCGGCGCGGCCGTGCCGAGCAGGCGCTCCAGCAGCTGCGGACGGGCGCGGACTTCCGCCAGGTCGCCGCGGTGTTTTCCGATGCGCCGGACGCCTTGGAAGGCGGCGCCATGGGCTGGCGCGATGGGGCGCGCCTGCCCACGCTGTTTTTCGACGCGCTGAAAACCCTGCAGCCCGGCGAGGTGAGTCCCCTGCTGCGCAGCGCCAACGGATTCCATATCATCAGGCTGAACGAACGGCGCAGCTCGAGCGCTCCGATCATCGTGCGCCGCACCCACGCCCGCCACATCCTGGTGAAGACCAACGAGCTGGTGCCGCAGGCCGAGGCGCGCCGGCGCATCGAGTCCCTCAAGGAGCGACTGGACAACAAGGCGGACTTCGCGGAGCTCGCCCGGCTGCATTCCGAGGACGCGAGCGGCTCGAAGGGGGGCGACCTTGGCTGGCTGTCGCCGGGCGACACGGTGCCTGATTTCGAAGGAGCGATGAACGCGCTCAACCCGGGTGAGATCAGCGGCCCGGTGCAAACCCCCTTCGGCTGGCACTTGATCCAGGTGCTGGAGCGGCGCGACGAGGACATGTCGAAGGACCGCCAGCGGCTGGCGGCGCAATCCGCATTGCGCGCGCGCAAGGCCGACGAATCCTACCAGGAGTGGGTGCGGCAGCTGCGCGACCGGGCCTACATCGAGGTCCGTCTCGACGAGCGGTGACGCGGGTGCCGAGAACTCCGCTGATCGCGGTGACGGCGGGCGAGCCGGCGGGCATCGGTCCCGACCTGTGCGTCGGGCTCGCGCGGCGGCGGTTGCCGGCGCGCATCGTGGTGGTCGCCGACCGCGAGCTGCTCGCGAGCCGCGCGCGCCTGCTCGGCGTGGCGCTCAAGTTGGCACCGCACACGCCCGGCACGCGCGCGGCGCCCCGCGCCGGCACGCTTGCGGTGCACCACGTGCCGCTCGCGCGCGCGGCAGTCCCGGGCCGGCTCGATCCGGCCAACAGCGCCTATGTGCTGCGCACCCTGGAGGCGGCCGCCGACGGCTGCCGTGACGGCGCGTTCGACGCCATGGTTACCGGGCCCCTGCAAAAGAGCGTGATCAACGACGCCGGCATCGCTTTCACCGGCCACACCGAGTTCCTCGCGGCGCACACCGGGGCCGAGCACGTGGTGATGATGCTCGTCGGCGGTGGCATGCGCATTGCGCTCGCGACCACGCATCTTCCGTTGCGTGAGGTCGCGCGCCATATCACGGCGCAGAGCCTGGAGCGCACGCTGCGTGTGCTGCGGCGCGATCTCGCGGAGCGTTTCGCGATCCCCCGGCCGCGCATTCTCGTTGCCGGGTTGAATCCGCATGCCGGCGAGGCGGGTTTTCTCGGTCGGGAGGAGGCCGATATCATCAGCCCGCTGCTGGCGCGGCTGCGCCGCGAGGGGTTCGACGTCGAAGGCCCGCTTCCCGCCGACACCCTGTTCAACCCGCGGCGGCTGAAGGGTTGCGATTGCGTGCTCGCGATGTATCACGATCAGGGCCTGCCGGTGCTCAAGTACGCGAGTTTCGGGGCTGGCGTCAACGTTACTCTGGGGCTCCCCATCATCCGCACCTCCGTCGACCACGGCACCGCGCTCGAGCTCGCCGGCAGCGGCCGCGCCGGCGTCGGAAGCCTGATCGAGGCGATCCGGATGGCGGCGAAGCTCGCCAACCGCCGCAGGCCGCGGCGCGCCGCATAAGACGCGCACCGGCGACGCGGCCCGTCGTGCGCCACGTTCCCCGCAAGCGCTTCGGCCAGAACTTCCTCACCGACGAGGCGGTGATCGCCGCCATCGTGGCCGCCATCGCGCCGCAGCCGGGCGACCGCATGGTGGAGATCGGCCCGGGACTCGCGGCGCTCACGCGCCCCCTCGCCGCCCGGCTCGAGCACCTGCACGTGATCGAGATCGACCGTGACATCGTCGCGCGCCTGCGCGCCGATTTTCCTTCCGGGCGCGTCACCGTCCACGAGGGCGACGCGCTGCGCTTTGACTTCAGCGCGCTCGGGCCACGGCTGCGCGTCGTGGGCAATCTGCCCTACAACATTTCCACGCCGCTGCTGTTCCACCTCGCCCGGCACGTCGCGGCGATAGAGGATATCCACGTCATGCTGCAGAAGGAGGTCGTGGAACGCATGGTCGCGACGCGCTCGAGCTCCGAATACGGCCGGCTCTCGGTGATGCTGCAATACCGCTTTCGGATGGAGCCGGTCCTCATTGTCCGCGCCGGCGCGTTTCGCCCGGTCCCCAAGGTGGAGTCCGCCGTGGTGCGCATGGCACCATTCGCGCCCCTGCCGCATCCGGCAGCCGACGAAGCCGCTTTCGCGAAGATCGTGGCGGCCGCCTTCGCCCGGCGCCGCAAGACTCTGCGCAACGCTTTGCGGGCCTACTTCACGGATGCGGACTTCGAGCGGCTCGGAGTGGACAAAGGTCTGCGCGCGCAGGATCTGGGGGTGGCAGAATTCGTCCGGCTGGCCGACTACGCCGCGCGGGCTGCCGCGGGCTAGGCCGGCTTCCTCTGAATAAAC
Source organism: Burkholderiales bacterium (assembly GCA_036398235.1). Classification (GTDB taxonomy): domain Bacteria; phylum Pseudomonadota; class Gammaproteobacteria; order Burkholderiales; family SG8-41; genus SG8-41. Next base: position 16,096 of record DASWHI010000141.1, on the reverse strand, counting down.
TCGATCTTGTAGCCGTCGGGATCCTCGACGAAGGCGATCACAGTGGTTCCGTGCTTCATCGGCCCGGGCTCGCGCGTGACCTTGCCGCCGCGCCGCTTCACCTCCTCGCAGGCCCGGTAGGCATCGTCGACCTCGATCGCCACGTGGCCGTAGCCAGTGCCGAGATCGTAGGACGCGGTGTCCCAGTTGTGCGTGAGTTCCAGCACCGCGGTCCTCGACTCCTCGTCGTAGCCCACGAAGGCATTGGTGAAGCGCCCGCCGGGGTAGTCGGTCTTGCGCAGCAGCTTCATGCCCAGCACCTGCGTGTAGAAATCGAGCGAGCGCTGCAGATCCCCAACGCGGATCATCGTGTGCAGGATTCTCATAATTCCACCATCTCGAAATCCTCCTTGCGCGCTCCGCATTCCGGGCACGTCCAGTTCATCGGCACGTCCTCCCAGCGGGTGCCGGGCGCAATGCCCTCATCGGGCAATCCCGCGCTTTCATCGTAGATGAACCCGCAGATGAGGCACATGTAGGTCCTGTAACCGCGGGTTTCGGCAGAAGTCATGCAGGCGGGTGATTTTAAGTTAGAATGGAATTCTATCGAATCGTCCTGCAGCGACCAACCGCGCGGGCGCCTCCAACCCCTTGCGCATGGCCGACCTTCCTCCCATTGTCCTGGTATTCGCGGCGACTGATCCGAGCAGCGGCGCGGGCCTGCAGTCGGACATCATGACGCTCTCCAGCATGGGCTGCCACCCGCTGTCGGTGGTGACCGCGATCACCGTCCAGGACACCATGGGCGTCGACGACATCAGCCCGATCGACGCGGATTGGGTCGCCGACCAGGCGCGCTGCGTGCTGGAGGACATGCCGGTCGCTGCGTTCAAGATTGGTTTACTGGGAAATCTCGAGCAAATTGCCGTTATTGCGGAGGTGGTATCCGACTATCCCGAGGTGCCGCTGGTGCTCGATCCGGTGCTTGCGTCCGGACGCGGCGATGAGCTGGTCACGGAAGAAATGGTGGGCGCGCTGAAGGAGTTGCTCATTCCTCAGACCACCATCCTCACCCCCAACAGCCTCGAGGCGCGCCGCCTGGCGGGCGAAGAAAACGAGGGGGGCGGCGGGCCCGATCTCGCCGAATGCGCGAAGCGGATCATCGCGAGCGGATGCGAGTACGTGCTCGTGACCGGCACCCACGAGAACACTCCCCAGGTCGTCAACACCCTCTACGGCCAGAACGGCGTGGTGCGCAGCGATTCCTGGCCGCGCCTGCCCGGCTCCTACCATGGATCGGGATGCACGCTCGCCGCCGCGATCGCCGCCACCGTCGCCAACGGGCTGGACGTGAGCGATGCGGTCAAGGACGCGCAGGAGTACACCTGGCAGACGCTCAAGGCGGCATTTCGCCCCGGCATGGGCCAGCACATACCGGACCGCTTGTTCTGGGCGCGCGATGATACCGAGTCCGGCGGCGGCGGAGGCAGGACGTGACGCGCGGGATCTCCGGGCTATACGCCGTTACACCCGACGTCGCTGACACGCCTTGCCTCATCAACGCGGCACAATCGGCGCTCGCCGGCGGTGCACGCCTGCTGCAGTATCGCAACAAGTCGGCGGCTCCGGCTTTGCGGCTCGCGCAGGTGCGCGCCCTGCTCGCTCTGTGCCGGAAGTTCCGGGTTCCCCTCATCGTCAACGACCACCTCGATCTCGCCCTGGCCGTGAACGCGGATGGCCTGCACCTCGGCGCCGACGACGGTTCGCTCGCGGCGGCGCGCGCACGGCTCGGCACGGCACGGCTTCTCGGCGCTTCGTGTTACGACCGGCTCGAGCTCGCGCTCGAAGCCGAGCGTCTCGGCGCCGATTATGTCGCGTTCGGCAGCTTCTACCCCTCCCGCGTAAAGCCAGGCGCAGTGCGCGCGCCGCTCGCCCTGCTGAGCGAGGCGAGGCGCCGCCTGTCAGTGCCAGTGGTGGCGATCGGCGGCATCACGCTCGAGAATGCGCCGCGTTTGATCGCGGCCGGTGCCGATGGCGTCGCCGTGATATCCGCGCTGTTCGGCGCGGACGACGTTGAGCTCGCCGCGCGCCGCTTCAGCGCGCTGTTCGCGGCCCGCGAGCTCGCCACGCGTCATTCGTAGTCGCCCCCAATGAAACGCAGTCAGTTGCTCTTCCAGCGCGCGCAGCTCGTCATCCCGGCCGGCGTCAACTCGCCGGTACGCGCCTTCGGCTCGGTGGGCGGCACGCCACCGTTCATCCAGCGCGGCAGGGGCGCACAGGTATGGGACGCCGACGGCCGCGCCTACGTCGACTACGTCGGGTCGTGGGGACCACTCGTCGTTGGCCACGCCCATCCCGAGGTCGTCGCCGCCGCGCAGCAGGCCGCCGAGCGCGGGCTTTCCTTCGGCGCTCCGACGGAGCCGGAGGTCGAGCTGGCGGAACTGCTCTGCCGGCTGGTGCCGTCCCTCGAGCAGGTGCGGCTCGTGAGCTCCGGGACCGAGGCGACCATGAGCGCGATCCGTCTCGCACGCGGCCGCACCGGCCGGCACAAGATCGTCAAGTTCGAAGGCTGCTATCACGGCCACGCCGACGCGCTGCTGGTCAAAGCGGGCTCCGGCGCGCTCACCTTCGGGCAACCGTCCTCGGCGGGCGTGCCGCCGGCAACCGCCGCCGATACCGTGGTTCTGGAGTACAACAACGAGGGCGCGCTGGAGCAGGCCTTCGAGCGGGAGGGGGCCGCGATCGCCGCCGCCATCGTGGAGCCGGTCGCCGGCAACATGAACCTCGTGGCGCCACGGCCGGGTTTCCTCGAGTCGTTGCGCAGGCTCTGCACGCGCCACGGCACCGTGCTGATATTCGACGAGGTGATGACCGGCTTTCGTGTCGCGCTCGGGGGCGCGCAGGCGCTCTATGGCATCACGCCCGACCTGACCACGCTCGGCAAGGTCATCGGCGGCGGGCTGCCGGTCGGCGCGTTCGGCGGGCGCCGCGACATCATGCAGGCGATTGCCCCGCTCGGGCCGGTATACCAGGCAGGCACGCTTTCCGGCAACCCGGTCGCGGTCGCCGCAGGGCTCGCGACGCTCAAGCTGGTTCAGGCGCCCGGGTTCTACGACCGCCTCGCGGCAACGGCGCGCGCGCTTTGCGAAGGGCTTGCTCGCGCCGCGCGGGAGCACGCTGTGCCGTTCTCGGCGACGAGCGTCGGCGGGATGTTCGGCATCTTCTTCCGCGCGACCCCGCCCATGAGCTTCGCCGAAGTCATGCAATGCGACCGCGAGGCGTTCAACCACTTCTTCCACGCCATGCTCGGCGCCGGAATCTATCTTGCGCCCTCGGCTTACGAGGCGGGATTTGTTTCGTCCGCGCACGGCGAGGCGGAAATTGCGCGCACGATCAGCGCTGCCAGAACGGTCTTTGCGGGCGCGCGTTCCTGACGCGCCTGGCGGCGGCGCCAACGGTACAAGCCGGGGTCAGCGCAGTCCGGCGATATACTCGGCGACCGCAGCGATCTCCCGGTCCGAGAGCTTCGCCGCCACGGCGCGCATCATGCGATTCGGGTCGTTGGCGCGCTCGCCCACGCGAAACGCGCGCAGCTGGGCGGCGGTGTATTCCGCGTACTGCCCCGCCAGACGCGGAAACTGGGCCGGGATGCCGCTGCCGTTCGGCCCGTGGCATGCCGTGCAGGCCGCCACGCTCTTCGCCGCGATGCCCCCGCGATAGATCATCTGTCCGAGCCGGGCGAGCTCCGGGTCGCGCGCCGCGCGGGGCTTGCGTTTCTGGGCTTCGAAATAGGCCGCGAGGTTGCGCAGCTCGTCGGCCGACAGATTCTCGACCATCCCCCCCATGATCGCATTGTGCCGCTCGGGGGGCTTGCCGTCCCGCGGCCTGAAGTTCTGAAGCTGCTTCAGCGTGTAATCGGCGTGCTGCCCAGCAAGCACGGGGTTGGCTGCCAGCACGCTGTTGCCGTCTACGGCATGGCAGGAGGCGCATACCTTGTTTACGAGCTCGCGCACTTGAGAGGAATCGGCCGGGGCAGGCCCCTGCGCAAACGCCATCACGGGCACGAATGCGCCGGTTCCGAGCACGCGCAGCCACCGGGATTTCATTCAGCGTTCCTTTTTTTGCCGCGTGTTTTTGAGCGAGGCGCTATTCTACAGCACGGCCGTCGCAGCACGCCAGTTTCGGTCACGATAACAACGACCTAGGTCATTTTTCGGCAGCGGGTAGGAGCGCCGCGGGCGGCGCGTCCGCTGCGGGCGGCGGACGCCGCGATGCCGCGGGGCGCGCCCATAAAAAACCCCCGGTTAAAGGGGAGTAAAACCGGGGGCAAAAGCCTTAATTTGGATTAAGGCGCCCGCTCAGGGAGGAGAAGCGGGAGACGACTTAACATCGTCTGCCGGTTGAGACGCTTATAATGGCCCCGAGTTCCCCGGCAATCCGAAATAAAGACAATATTCTTCAAGAGGTTAATCCCATGCGGTACTACGGCGCCTTTCCGCGGCGGCGCATGCGGCGGATGCGAAAAGACGAATTTTCGCGCCGGCTGCGGCGCGAGCACCGGTTGACGGCCGATGACCTCATCTATCCGATCTTCGTGATCGAGGGCAAAAACCGCGTCGAGCCGGTCGCGTCCATGCCGGGTATCCGGCGCCATACCCTCGATCGGCTGCTGCCGCACGCCGAGCTCTGCGCGAAGCTCGGGGTGCCGGCAGTTGCGGTGTTTCCGGTGATCCCGCGCGAGCTCAAGACCGCCGACGGACGCGAAGCGGCCAATCCCAAGGGGCTGGTGCCGCGCGCGGTGGCGGCCCTGAAGAAGCGCTTCCCCGAGCTTGGCGTCATCACCGACGTCGCGCTTGATCCCTATACCACTCACGGTCATGACGGCGTGATCGACCGCGGCGGTTACGTAATGAACGATGAGACGATCGCGATCCTCGAAAAGCAGGCGCTGGTATGCGCCGCTTCCGGCGTGGACGTGGTCGCGCCTTCCGACATGATGGATGGCCGCATCGGCGCGATCCGTGACGCGCTCGACCGCGGCAAGTTCATCCATACCCGCATCCTCGCCTACTCGGCCAAGTATGCGTCCGGCCTCTACGGGCCGTTTCGCGACGCGGTGGGCTCCGCGAAGAGCCTGGGGCGCGGCACCAAGCACACCTACCAGATGGACTACGGGAACAGCGACGAGGCGCTGTGGGAGGTCGCGCTCGATCTCGAGGAGGGCGCGGACATGGTAATGGTCAAGCCCGGATTGCCCTATCTCGACATCGTGCGGCGGGTCAAGGAGCAGTTCAAGGCGCCGACCTATGCCTACCAGGTAAGCGGCGAGTACTCGATGATCAAGGCGGCGGCGGCGCGCGGCTGGCTCGACGAGCGCCCGTGCGTGATCGAGGTGCTGACCGCCTTCAAGCGCGCCGGCGCCGACGGCGTGCTCACCTACTTCGCGCTCGATGTTGCCGGCTGGCTGAAAGCGGGCGGCTGATCACGCATCGGCGAGGAGCTGTTCCACGACCTGAATCTTGGCACGCTCGATGTTCTTGCCGTCCGGGCTCGCGCGGAGCGGTGCGCGCAGATCGAGCGTCGAGAGCACGGTCAGCTCGACTTCGGTGCCATCGTCGCTCACGGTGTAGACCGGCACCGTGCGTATCTCCTCGCCTGAATACAGGCGGGCCTGCGCCGTCCGGTACGGGATGCCCCGGTCAATCAGATAGAGCTCCACCGCCTTCTCGTTGTCGGTGAAGAGCTGCAGATTGATGTCGGCGTACCTGCCGGCATTGCCGTTCAGGACCGAGCCCGTCAGATACGGATTGAACCGGGCAAGCTCCCGCATTGCCCGCACCGCGGTCGCGCGCAGCGTGCGCAAGCGGTCGCGGTGCTCTTCCTGGTGGTAGATCTGCCGATAGGCGCGCAACGCCTCGTCGATCTCGTCGTTCGCCGGCAGCTCGCGCGTGTCCGGCATGCCGGCCTGGCGCGCCGCCTTGCGCTTGGCGAGCGCGTAATCCTCGATCCCGTCCTCGGCCATCAGCCTCGCCGCCAGATAAGCGATGCGGCTGCGGCGGTCGTTGCGGCCGGTGTCCCTCGCCATCGCCGGTTCAGAACAGCTGGTTGCGCACCTCTTCCGGACGCTCGCCGCCCACCACGCCGCCGATCAGGGTTTCCTGCGCCGGCGGCGGAAATTCCTGGTAGAAATAATCGACCAGTCCCCCTTGCGCGTCGGCGACTCGCAGCCCCGTATCCGGGTTGACGTGTAGCGCAATGATCCCGTCGGGCGGCGCAAGTGACTGTTCCGGGACGCCGTCGAGCACTGTCCCCATGTAGGCCATCCACATCGGGAGCGCTGCCTGTGCGCCGGTTTCGTTGCGCCCCAGCGTGTGGGGACTGTCGAACCCGATCCACGCCACCGACACCAGCCCAGGCACGTAGCCGCAGAACCACGCATCCACGAACTCGTTGGTCGTGCCGGTCTTGCCCGCGAGGTCCTCGCGCCCGAGCTTCAGGGCGCGCGCGCCGGTGCCCGTGCGTATGACGTCGCGCATGATGGTCGTCATGATGAAGGCGTTGCGCGCGTCGATCACCCGTTCCGCACCCGCTCCCGCCGCCGCCGGTTTCGCCGCCATCAGCACGTTGCCCTTGGCGTCCTCGACCCGCTCGATGAAGTACGGCGCCACGCGGTAGCCGCCGTTCGCGAACACCGCATAGGCAGCGACCATCTGCAGGGGAGTCGCATTGCCGGCGCCCAGCGCCATGGTGAGATACGGCGGATGCAGCTTGGGATCGAATCCAAAGCGGGCGATGTAATCCTGCGCGTACTGCGGTGAAATCGCCTGCAGGATGCGCACCGACACCAGGTTTTTCGACTTGGAAAGCGCCATGCGCAGCCGCATCGGACCCTCGAACTTGCCGTCGAAATTCTTCGGCTCCCATGGCTCCGAGCCGGTCTGCGCGGCGGTGAACGTGAGCGGCGCGTCGTTGATGACGGTCGCCACGGTGAACCCCTTCTCGAGCGCGGCGGAGTAGATGAAGGGTTTGAAGCTCGACCCTGGCTGCCGCAGCGCCTGGGTAATGTGGTTGTATTGGTTGCGGCCGAAATCGAAGCCGCCGACCAGCGCGCGGATCGCGCCGTCGCGCGGGTCCATGGACACGAGGGAGGCCTCGACCGCGGGCATTTGAGTAATCTGCCAGCGACCTTTCTCGTCTTTTTGAACGCGGATGATGGCGCCGCGGCGGATGCGCTGGCCGGGACTTACCTTCCCGCCCAGCTGGCGAGCGACGAATTTCAAACCATCGTCCTTGATCTCCACCCATTCGCCGCCCCTCCGATATGCCCGCACCAGCCTGGGGCTCGCCTCGGCAACCACCGCCGCGTAGATACCATCGCTGTCGAAGGTCTCTTGCAGCGCATCTTCAAGCGCTTCCTCGCTCGGCTTGTTGGACAGCTCGACGTAGCCCTCAGGCCCGCGATAGCCGTGGCGCCGGTCATACTCCATGACGCCGAAGCGCGTCGCGGCGTACGCCACCTCCTGATGGGAGGTGCGAAGCGTGGTATACACACGAAGGCCCCGAGCGTAGGTATCTTCGTGGTAGCGCTCATAAAGAACCTGGCGCACCATCTCCGAAAAATGCTCGGCGTGAACGGGGTACTCGTTGACCTCCTTCCTCACCGCGATGACCTGCTGGTCGGCCGCCTTGAATTCTTCCTCCGAGACCATCTGCAGCTCGCGCATCCGGCGCAGCACGTACTGTTGCCTGATCTTGGCGCGCTTGAAGTTCGCGATCGGGTTGTAGCGCGAGGGGGCCTTTGGAAGCCCGGCAAGCATGGCCGACTCGGCCAAGTTCAGCGCGGTGAGCGGCTTGCCAAAGTAGGTCTGCGCAGCGGCGCCGAATCCATACGTGCGCTGGCCGAGATAGATCTGGTTGATGTAGAGCTCGAGGATCTGGTCCTTGCTGAGATTGGATTCGATCTTGAATGCAAGCAGCACCTCGTTGAACTTGCGGGCAAGCGTCCTTTCCTTGGACAGGAAGAAATTCCGCGCGACCTGCATGGTGATGGTCGACGCCCCCTGGCGCACGCCACCGGAGACAAAATTTGAGAGCGCGGCGCGCGCCACGCCAACGTAATCGACGCCGCTGTGCTGGTAGAAGCGCTCGTCCTCAGCAGCCAGGATGGCCTGAATCATCGGCCGGGGAACGTCCCCGATCCTGACCAGCGCGCGACGCTCCTCCCCGAACTCCGCGATCAGCTTGCCCTCGGCGCTATAGACCCGCAGCGGGATCTTCGGCTGATAATCCGTCAGCAACTCGAGCGACGGCAAGCCGGGATAGATGATGGCGGCAGCGAAGGCGACCAGCATAACGCCCGCAAGCGCAGCCGATAGCGCCAGCACCAGGGGAAACGTCCACCACCGATTCGACATGTCTAAGAAAAGCCCAAATTACAGGTGTTGCGCAATTGCAACAATGGTAAATCGACCTCTTTAATCAGTGAAACCCGCCACAGTCCGGGAGCTCGACACGGTGTAAGCTAGGTTGATTGTCCATGCATTATAGGCGGGGTTCCCCGCGTGCGAGAGGAAGTCGCCAAAACGCTTTACAGCCAAGGTAGTTGTTGCTAGCATTTCATGTAAACTGTGGGATTGTGTCCCCATTGACTTATGTTCAAAGGAAAATTCAGCCTTAACCTCTCCGCGCTCGAGGGACTTTTCAAGGCCAAGATGCCGCCTTTGATCGGGGTCGACATCAGTTCCTCCTCGATCAAGATGGTGGAGATCAGCGAGCCCGGCAAGGGCCTCTACCGCGTCGAGCGCTACGCCATCGAGCCGCTGCCCAAGGACTCGGTGGTGGAGGGCAACATCAACAACCTCGACGCGGTCAGCGATGCCCTCAAGCGCTGCCACAAGCGGCTCGGAAGCAACGTCAAGAACCTCGCGCTCGCCCTGCCGAATGCGGCCGTCATCAGCAAGAAAATTATGGTGCCGGCCGGCCAGACCGAGGACGAGCTCGAGCTGCAGGTCGAGACCGAGGCGAACCAGTACATTCCGTTCGCCCTCGACGAGGTCAACCTGGATTTCCAGGTGCTCGGGCCGGCACAGAACAACCCCGACGATATTGAAGTCCTGATCGCGGCCTCGCGCAAGGAGAAGATTATCGACCGGCTGGCGGTGGCGGAGTCGGCCGGGCTCAAGGCAACGGTAATGGACGTAGATCTCTTCGCCGCCCAGACCGCCTTCGAGTTGATCGAGGGCCAGTTCCCCGACCGCGGCAAGGACCAGAACATCGCGGTGGTGGACGTCGGCTCCAGCATCATGGCGGTCAACGTGCTGCGCAACGACCAGTCGATCTACATGCGCGAACAGCCGTTCGGCGGCAACCAGTTGACGCAGGAGATCCAAAACAAGTTCGGCCTGTCGCCGGAGGAAGCCGAGGCGGCCAAGCGCGCAGGCGGGCTGCCGGAGAACTACGAGTCCGATGTGCTGCAGCCGTTCATGGACATGATGGGGCTGGAGGTCGCGCGCGCGTTGCAGTTCTTCTTTACCTCGACCCAGCATAACCAGATCCACCATATCGTGCTCTCCGGTGGCTGCGCGGCGATCCCCGGTGCCGACGAGACGGTGGGCAAGCGCGTCCAAGTCAACACCCTCATCGCCAACCCCTTCGTCAACATGACGCTGTCTTCGAAGATCCGGCCGAAAAGCCTGACGCAGGATGCGCCCTCACTCATGGTGGCGTGCGGGCTGGCCATGCGGAGGTTCGATCCATGATCCGCATCAACCTTCTGCCGCACCGCGAGGAGCGGCGCAAGCAGCAGCAGCAGCAATTCATCATTCTACTCGTCGGCGTGTTCGTGATCGGGACGGCAGTCTGGTTCGTCGTGCGCAGCTATCTCGACGAGCAGTTCGAGACGCAGCGGGCCCGCAACCAATACCTCCAGGCCGAGATCGTCAAGCTCGACAAGCAAATCGCCGAGATCCAGAAGCTCAAGGAGCAGACCGCGGCGCTGCTCGCGCGCAAGAGGGTAGTGGAAACGCTGCAGAGCAATCGTTCCGAGGTGGTGCACCTGCTCGATCAGCTGGTGCGGCAACTGCCCGACGGCGTCTACCTGAAGGCGGTGAGGCAGACCGGCACCCGCGTCACCATTACCGGCCTCACCGAGTCGCAGGCGCGGGTTTCCACGCTGATGCGCAACCTCGAATCCTCGCCGAACCTGGAGAGCCCCGGGCTGGTGGAGATCAAGGCCGTGCAGCAGGGCAGGCTGCGCGCCAACGAGTTCATCTTGAACATCAGCATTACGCGCGCCAAGGTCGAGGAGCCCGCCAGGAAGGCGGCACCGAGGCCGGCGCCCAAGGGATGATGCGCCATGGCCATGACGTTGAATGACCTGAGACGGCTCGACCCGAAGAAGATCGGCAGCTGGCCCATCCTGCCCAAGCTGGGGGTTCTGTTCATCACGCTCCTGCTGATCATCGGGGCGAGCTACTGGTTCGACTGGCAGCACCAGATCGAGAGCATCAACCAGGAGAGGGAGAGGGAGGAAGGGCTGCGCAAGACTTTCCTCACCAAGAAGAGCGAGGCGATCAATCTGCCGGCCTACCAGAAGCAGCTGGAAGACATCGAGAAGCAGTTCGGGGCGCTATTGAAGCAGCTGCCGGGCAGATCCGAGATGGACGCGCTGCTGACCGACATCAACCAGGCCGGCCTGGGGCGCGGCCTGCAGTTCGAGCTGTTCAAGCCCGCCGCCCAGGAGACGCGGCGCGATTTCTACGCGGAGCTGCCGATCTCGATCAAGGTCACCGGTAACTACCACGATATCGGCGCGTTCGCGAGCGACATCGGCAAGCTCTCGCGGATCGTCACGCTCGAGAACATCTCGCTCGCATCGGCGGCCAAGGCCAAGGGCGGCGGCCTGATGCTGGACGCGTTGGCCAAGACCTTCCGCTATCTCGATGACGAGGAGCTGGCACAGCAGAGAAGGGCCGCCGCTTCCAAGAAGGGCGGCAAGAAGCGATGAAACGCCATATTGTCATCGGCGCGCTCGCTTGCGTCGCGCTCGTGGCGTGCAGCGGCGAGCAGCATTCGGACCTGCGGCAGTTCGTCCGGGATTCGGAAAACATGCCGCGCGGGCGCATTCCCCCGCTGCCGGAAGTCAAACCCTACGAGCCGTTCGAGTACGCGGCGTTCGATCTCCTCGATCCGTTCGTGCCGCGCAAGATCGAACCGGCCAAGATCGCCGGCAAGCGGCACCCCTTGCTGCCTCCCGAGGACCGGCGCAAGGGGCCACTCGAAGCGTTCCCGCTGGAAAACCTGAAGATGGTGGGATCGCTCTCCCAGAAGAAAGAGTTCTTCGCGCTGATCAAGACCCCGGACAACAACCTGTACCGGGTCAAGATGGGGGACTTCATGGGTCAGAATTTCGGCCGCGTCATCGATATCAGCGAGTCCGCGGTGAAGTTGAAGGAGCTGATTCAGGACAGCGGCAATGACTGGAAGGAAGAAGAGCGCCTGCTGCTGCTGCAGGACGAACAGGAGGCAAGAAAATGAAGCTCAACGCGTCGTTCCGTTCATGGGCCCTCCAGGGAGCGCTGGCGCTTGCCCTCGCGTGCGCGAGCCTCGCCGCGCGTGCGCAGACGAACAGCATCGAGTCGATCAACGTCTCGCCCGCGACCGGTGGCAAGGTGATCATCCGCGTCACGCTGGCGCAGCCGCCGGCGAGCCCGCCTGCCGGTTTCACCGTGAGCAACCCGCCGCGCATCGCGTTTGACTTTCCCAATACCACCAGCGCACTCGGCCGCAGCACCCAGGAAGTGGCGGAAGGGGACCTGCGCGGCATCAACGTGGTGCAGGCAGGCGACCGCACGCGGGTGGTGCTCAACCTTTCCCGCGTCTCCGGCTACGACACGCAGATCGACGGGCGGGCGCTGCTGATCACGCTCCAGGGCGCCGCCGCCGTGGCGAGCCCCGCGGGGGCGACCACCCATTTCGCCGAGGCGCGGCCCGGGGACCGGCGCCATGCGCTGCGTGACGTCGATTTCCGGCGCGGAGCCTCCGGCGAGGGGCGCGTCGTGGTCGATCTCTCGGACAGCTCCGTCGGCATCGACCTGAAGCTCCAGGGCCGGACCATCATCGTCGACTTCATCAATACCGCGCTGCCGCGGAACCTGCAACGGCGCCTCGACGTCACCGACTTCGGCACGTTGGTGCAGACTATCGACTCCTTCCCGCAGGGCAGCAATTCCCGGGTCGTGATCGAGCCGCGCGGCAACTGGGAGCATACCGCCTATCAGACGGATACCCGCTTCATCGTGGAAGTGAAGGCGCAGCCCGAGGACACCGGTCGCATCGCGCGCGGCGGCGGCTACACCGGCGAGAAGCTCTCGCTTAATTTCCAGAACGTCGAAGTGCGCGCGGTGCTGCAGGTGATCGCGGACTTCACTCAGCTCAACATCATCACCAGCGACACGGTGGGTGGCAACCTGACGCTGCGGCTGAAGGACGTGCCGTGGGACCAGGCGCTCGACATCATCCTGCGGGCGAAGGGCCTGGACATGGACAAGGCCGGCAACGTGGTGTGGATCGCGCCGCGCGACGAGCTGGCAACGCGGAAGAAACTGGAACTCGAATCACAACAGGTGATCGTGGACCTCGAGCCCACGCGCACCGAGAGCTTCCAGTTGAACTACCAGAAGGGTGCCGACCTGCAGAAGCTGCTGGCCGATCCGCAACAGCGGGTGCTGTCCAAGCGCGGCAGCGCCGTGGTCGATCCGCGCACCAACACAATCTTCGTGCAGGACACGCCGACTCGGCTCGAGGAAGTGCGGAAGCTCATCAGGAAGGTCGACGTGCCGGTGCGCCAGGTGATGATCGAATCGCGCATCGTGGAGGCGAGCGACACCTTCGGGCGCAACCTCGGCGTGCGGCTCGGCTACCACGATCTGACGGGACAGGGCTTCAAGGCCGGAAGCCAGGACGGAACTGCGGTACGTACACTCGTGGGCGGCCAGCTCACCGACACGGGCTTTCACACTGGTCAGGTCGCCACCGCGCCGCCGTTCACCGACTCGCTGTCCGTGAACCTCCCGGTGCCGGGGCTCGCCGGCGCCAATCCCGGCGCGTTCTCGCTGGCACTATTCCGGGAAGGTTCGTCGAAATTCCTCAACCTCGAGCTCACCGCGCTGCAGGCGGATGGCAAGGGCAAGATCATCTCCAGCCCGCGCGTCATCACCGGCGACCAGGTGGAAGCCACCATCGAGCAGGGCACGGAAATCCCATACCAGCAGGCAACCTCGAGCGGCGCCACCAGCGTTTCGTTCAAGAAGGCGACGCTCTCGTTGAAGGTCAAGCCCCAGGTCACGCCCGATGACAACGTGATCATGAATCTGAACATCCACAAAGACAGCCAAGGCCAGAACACGCTCGCCGGCCCGACGATCGACACCAAACAGATTGTGACCGAGGTGCTGGTGGAAAACGGCGGCACCGTGGTGATCGGCGGCATCTACTCCCAGACGGAAACCAACCAGACCAACAAGATCCCGGTGCTCGGCGATTTGCCGTTCGTCGGCTGGCTCTTCAAGCAGAATCTGAAGACGGACGACCGCAACGAGCTGCTGATCTTCATCACGCCGCGCATCCTGAAGGACGGCCTGGCGCTGCGGCAATAACCGGGCGCGTCTTCGTCTCCCGAAAAGGCGGCCCGCGGGCCGCCTTTTCGTTTGCCGCGATTGGCACAAATGGCTGCAACGGCACTAGAATCGCCTCCATGGGCGACGCACAACAATCAGCGGAGCGGCGCGGACGCATCCCCGGCAACATTTTTCTGGTGGGGCTGATGGGCGCAGGCAAGACCACCGTGGGCCGGCGTCTCGCCAAGCGGCTCGGCAAGACCTTCTACGACTGCGACGAGGAGATCGAGCACGCGACCGGCGTGAAGATCCCGGTGATCTTCGACATCGAGGGGGAAGCCGGTTTCCGCGCGCGCGAGGCGAGGATGCTGGCGGAGCTCGTCGTTCGCAGCGACATCGTGCTTGCGACCGGGGGTGGTGCCGTGCTGTCCGCGGACAATCGCAAGCTGCTGGCTGATAACGGCGTCGTGGTCTACCTGCGCGCGGTGGCATCGGACCTGTGGTCCCGGACCCGCCACGACCGGAACCGGCCGTTGCTCAGGACCGATCAGCCCCTCGCCAGGCTCGAGCAGCTCTATGCCGAGCGCGATCCGCTCTACCGCAGCATCGCCGATCTCATCGTCGACACCGGCAGCCAGAGCCTGGGCAGCCTTGCGCACCGACTGGAGCAGCAGCTGATCGAGCGCCAGTCCGCCGCCGCGAGCGCCGGCTGAGCGGAGCCGACCGAGACCGTCATGCAGACTTTGAATGTCGCGCTAGGTGCCCGCAGCTACCCGATCCATATTGGCGCCGGCTTGCTCGCCCGCCCGGAACTGATCGTGGAAAAGCTCCCGCAGAAAAAGGCCGCGATCGTTACCAACGCCACCGTCGCGCCGCTCTACCTCGCGTCCCTCAAGGGTGCGCTCGAGTCACGCGGGGTGAACGTGGTGAGCGTCACGGTGCCCGACGGCGAGGCATACAAGACGTGGGAGACGTTGAACCGCATCTTCGATACGTTGCTCGAGCACCGCTGCGAGCGCGGCACCACGCTGATCGCGCTGGGCGGCGGAGTCATCGGCGATCTTGCCGGATTCGCCGCCGCGGTCTACCAGCGCGGGGTGCCTTACGTCCAAGTGCCGACGACGCTGCTCGCGCAGGTTGATTCCGCGGTTGGGGGCAAGACCGCGATCAACCACCCGCTCGGCAAGAACATGATCGGAGCGTTCTACCAGCCGCTCGCGGTGGTTTCCGACACCGACACGCTCGGGACGCTGCCCCCGCGCGAACTGGCGGCCGGACTCGCGGAGGTCATCAAGTACGGGTTGATAGGCGACGCCCCGTTCTTCGAATGGCTCGAAGTCAATATGAGCCGGCTCGCCCGCCGCGAGCCCGAGGCGCTGGCCTACGCCATCGAGCGCTCCTGCGCGAACAAGGCCGAGGTGGTGGCGTGCGACGAGCTGGAAACCGGCCCGCGCGCGCTGCTCAACTTCGGGCACACGTTCGGCCACGCGATCGAGGCCGGCACCGGCTTCGGCGCCTGGCTGCACGGCGAAGCGGTCGCCACCGGCATGCTGCTGGCGGCAGAACTCTCGCATCGGCTCGGTTTTCTCGCCGCTGCGGACGTGCGCCGCATTGGCGCCCTCCTCAAGCAGGCGGGCCTGCCGCTCGATCCGCCCAGGCTCGGGCTCGAGCGCTACCTCGAGCTGATGGGCCACGACAAGAAGGTGGCCGGCGGCCGCATTCACTTCGTGCTGCTCAAGCGCATCGGGGAGGCTTCCGTCTCGGGCGAGGTGCCGCGTGCCGCGCTCGCCGATGTGCTCGACGCAGGCGCCGTGCATGCCAGGGCTTGACCTCGCCGCCTGTGCGGCGCGTCCGGAACGCTCCCGCGGCCGCCGCCACCGCGAGGCGCCCCCGCGCGGCAGGAGCGAATACCAGCGCGACCGCGACCGCATCGTCCACTCCACCGCTTTCCGGCGCCTGGAATACAAGACCCAGGTCTTCGTGAACCATGAAGGCGACCTATTCCGCACCCGGCTCACGCATAGCCTCGAGGTCGCGCAGATCGCGCGCTCCGTCGCACGCAGCCTCCGGCTCGATGAGGACCTGACCGAGGCGGTTGCGCTCGCGCACGACCTCGGCCATACCCCGTTCGGCCACACCGGCCAGGACTCTCTTAACGCCTGCATGCGCCCGTACGGGGGCTTCGAGCACAACCTCCAGAGCCTGCGGGTGGTGGACAAGCTGGAACAGCGCTACGCCGCATTTGACGGCTTGAATCTCACCTTCGAGGCGCGCGAGGGCGTGCTGAAGCATTGCTCCCTCAAAAACGCGCGCGCGCTCGGCGATGTCGGGGAGCGCTTCGTGAAGAAGCAGCGCCCGTCGCTCGAGGCGCAGGTCGCCAACCTCGCCGACGAGATCGCCTACAACAACCACGATGTGGATGACGGCGTGCGCTCCGGGCTGCTCGACATGGCACAGCTCGCGGAAGTGACGATCTTCGCGCGCCACATGAAGGCGGTGCT
>DASWHI010000140.1:0-59652 GCA_036398235.1 Burkholderiales bacterium | reverse complement strand
TCGGTCAGCCGCTGCTTCGCGGCATCGGTCGCCGCCCTGCCGAAGTCGAGCTTGTAGGACGGCGCCGCGAGCGGACCGGAAATGCGCACCGGGACCGTCACGCCCCGCAGTTCCTCGACGTCGCGCCCGCCCTGCCCCTTGGTGGTGCCGACGATGGAAGCCTTGACGAGGTAGTTGAGGCTGTCCGCGCCGATGTTGATCTCCCCCTCGCCGCCCACGCGCAGCAGCGGCGACTTGATGTCCAGGTCGTTGTTGCGCGCGACGCCGTTCGCGATCCGGAACGTCGCGGTGAGCTCGGAAAAATCCGTCCGCGCCTTGCTGTCGGCCGCCTGCGTCTGCTCGCCGCGGAGGGTGCCGAGCCTTGCCTTGGCGCTCCGGATCGAGCCCGCGATATCGATGCCTTTCAGCGCGCCGTCGGCGAGCTTGAGCGCGGCGCTGCCGGCGAGCGCCTTCTTGAGCGCGCTCACGGTATTGCCTTGCGACGTGACATCGGCCGTGACGTCGCCCCTGCCCTCGATGATGTCGCTGTCGGCGAGATCCTTGACGAGCGGCCCGATGCTGATGCCGCTGAAGCGGTGCCGCACGGCAAACGTCGGCGTCTCCGGCGCGGCATTGATGGTGATCGCGCTCGCGAGCTTCCCCTGGTAGAAATCCGCCGTGACCGGGTCGAGAACGACCCGCCCGCCGTTCGCCTTGACCGCGAGCTGGACGTTGGTGCCCTTGACGTTGTTCGCCTTGAGCGCGCCGATCTTGAGCGCGCCGTCGGCGCGCAGCGCGCGCAGACCGGACAGGTCGAAGCGCTGCTCCGGCGCGCCCGCCGCCGGCTTCTGCTTCCCCCCGGCCGGCGCGCCTGCAAGGTAGCGATCCACGTCGAGCTGGTCTACCTCCACGTCGAAGCGAATCGCCGGCGCCGCAAACCCTTCGACACCGAGGCGCGCCTTGAAGCTGCTGTCGGCAAACTTGCCCGCGAGCTGCGCCTGCGCGCGCTCCTTGGCCCCGTCGATGGTCGCCCCGCCCGTCGCCTTGAATGCAAGGTTCTTGAACTCCGCCGCCGCTCCCTTCGCCTCCAGCGCAAGGTCCTCCAACGCCACGGACCGCTGCCCGGGATTGAAGGTGAGCCGCGTTTTCAGCGCGGCCTGTAAGTCGAGCTTCGGCTTGTCGCCCTGCACGTTGAACGAAAGCTCGATGCGGCCCGGGACCCCCGGCGCGATCCGTGCGGTTTTGAGATTCACCTTCGAAAGCGTCACCTTCGTTCCCGCCGCCTCGTCGGAGTAGGCGATCGTCGCGTTCTCGAGGTCCAGGCCCGCGACATCCACTTTGAAGTCCTGCACCGCGTCTTTCGGGGCCGGCGCCGCCTTTGCGGCGGGCGCCCCGGCAAGATCGTCCACGTTGAGGCGGCCATCCCTTGCCTTCACGAGATTTGCGCGCAGCCCCCTCACCCGCACGGTGTCCACGACGGCCTGTCTCGACAGCAGCGGCAGCAGCTTCAGCGAGACGCGCAGCTCGTCCACGGCCGCGAATTCCCGCTCGCTCCCGCGCTCGGACAGCGAAACCTTGCCGATCTTCGCGCCGATGCTGGGCCAGAACGAGAGCCCGATGTCGCCTTCGAGCCTGAGGGTGCGCTGGGTCCGCTCCTTCACCGCCTGCACGATTCTCGGCTTGTACTGGTTGGGATCGAAGGTCGCGGCGATGTAGGCGAGGATGGCGCCGGCCACGATCACGAGACCCGCGACGGCGAGCAATGCGTACTTGAGGATCTTCATGAACTGAATTTTACCGGCGGCTGACGTGAATCTCCGCGCGGAAACCTTGTCTTCCCTCTGGCGGGACATTCGCGTGCCGGGAAGCGGGGTTTTTTTTGCCCTTGATTTTGTCCGGCACGCGAATACCATTCTGCGTGGACACAGGCGGTAGCCGGCAGGCGCGGCTTCTTGCAAGAGCCGGGCAAATAGTCATGCACATCAAGAGGTTATTTGACGGGGCACGATTCAGCACCCGCGCTCGCCAAGCCACCGGCCAAAGCCGGCGCGGCGGTCGCGGCTTTTGTCACGAACGTGGGCGCCCGGGGCGGGCGGCGGGGTACGTGGCCGGGACACTGCTATGGCTGGCGATCCTGGCAACACCGGCGCATGCCGATCCGCGAAGCGAGCTTGCCCAAGCGCGTCACGATCTCGCCATCAGCGAGCAGGTGCTGGCACGGGTGACCGAGCGTGCGGAGGTCGCACGCTCGGATCCTGCGACGGGACCCGAGCAGCGCCAGCGCCTCGACGAATACGTCGCGCGCGTGCGGGACATGGTGGCTTCGAACCGCGAGCGGGTCCGGAATCTCTCCCAGGCGGTAGATTCCGCGTCTGGGAGCGCGCCGCAGGCAATGCCGGGGGACGGCAAGGCACCGCCCGCGGCCACCCAGGCGGAAGAAGTGGCGGCACTCGAAACCAGGCTGGGCGTTTCCCTCGCGGATTTCGACCAGCTTCTCCTCGAGGAGGCGCGCCGCGCCCGGACGCGGGGAGCCAGCGGCGGGGCGGGATCCCCGGGAGGGTCCGGCGGGAGCACCGCAGCCGAGGGGCGGACCAAGGGAGGCGGCGCCGGGTCGAAGGCCCCTGATGTGGCTCGCTCAGGCAGCGGCAGCGGGACCACGCAGGGATCGGCCGGCGAGCCGGGTTCTCCGGGCGGCCGGATCGAAGGCGGCACTCCCGGATCCACGGGCGCCACGGCGGCAAGGCCCCCCGATGTGGGCGACGGATCCGACGATGACGTCGTCGCGCGTCAGATTCGCAAGCTCGCCGAATCGGAACCCGATCCGGAGCTGAGGGCAAAGCTGTGGGACGAGTACCGCAGGTACAAACAGGGCACCAAAGGGTGAGCGCGGCGCGGCGCGGATTCCGGTGGCTCGCCGCGGCGCTCGCGGCAGCCGGCATTTCCGGCTGCGCGAGCGGGCCCGTCAAGTACACCGTAGAACCGACGGAAGCGATTCACGCCGATCGGGCGCTGGCCGACGCGGCCCTGCTCGACGTGGGCATTCAGGTATTCGAGACGGCCGAGATCAGCGCCGAGGCGGCGCGGGAACAGAAGACGGATCCCAAGATCCTCGAAGCCGAGGCCCGGTTCATTCCGTTCCACCTCAAGAAGACGCTGCAGCAAACGGGCCAATGGGGCGCGGTGCGCGTCGTTCCCGCGCGCGCCGAGGAAGTGGACGTCAACGTCTCGGGCAAGCTGCTCGAGTCGAACGGCGAGAGGCTGAGGGTCGAGGTCAAGGTCGTGGATGCTACCGGCCGCGAGTGGTTCCACAACGAGTACACAGCGGCAGTCACGGAGAAGAGCTACGAAGCGCTGGACAAGAAACTGGACCGCGATCCCTACCAGGATCTCTACAACCAGGTCGCGAACGACATGCTGGCCTTCCGCCAGCAGTTGAGCGAGAAGGAAATCGCCGCGATCCGGCCGGTCGCGCAGCTCAAGTTCGCGCGGAGCCTGGTTCCCTACGCCTTCGCATCCTACCTGGTCCAGAATGGAGAAGGAGTATTCACGGTCAACCGGCTGCCTGCCGACAGCGACCCCATGTTCGAGCGCGTCAACCGGATCCGCGCCCGGGAGAACATGTTCATCGACACCGTGAACAACTATTACGCGAACCTCTATGACGACATGCGGCAGCCCTACGGCCAATGGCGCCGGTCCTACCTGCAGGAACTGAACCAGAAGCGCGAGCTGGAGCGCAAGACCTGGGAGCGGCGCATTCTCGGTGCCGCGGCGATTGTCGGCGCTGCCGTGGTCGGCTCCAATAGCAATTCGGGCGGGGGCGCGGCGGCCGCAAACGTGCTGATCATCGGCGGATACGAGCTCATCCGCTCGAGCGGACAGTTCGCGAACGACGCGAGGGTCCACGAAGCGGCGCTGAAGGAGCTCGGCGTGTCGTTCAAGGCCGATGTCGCCCCGGTCCTCGACGAGGTCGAAGGCCGCACCCTCAAGCTTTCGGGCTCGGTCGACGCGCAGTACGCCGAGTGGCGCAAGACGCTGCGCGAGCTGTTCACCGCGGAGACCGGTCTGCCGACGACGGCGGCGGCGCCGGGCGCGTCACCGGAGCCGGGACAGAACCGATAAGCCCGACCCGCGCGGCTTCCATGTCGAGCGCGCCACCTGCACCGGGAAATTCCCGCAGCGACGCATCCCCGCCTCCCTCCGTTCCGATCGGTGTCCGCACCCACGCGGTGGTTTCGGGCCGCTGGGTGGCGGGAGCCCTGATTGCCGCACTCGGCCTGACGGCAGTGATCTTCTTCATGTTGCCGGCACGGGTGCCGCCCGCTACCGGCACCAAGCCCCCCGATGCAGCCCCTCCTTCGCCGCCCCGCGCGGCAAGCCCGACCGCAGACCCGGCGGAGGCGGTACGGCAGCGCCTGATGGCGGAGGAGGCGGAGCGGAGGAAGGCGCAGCAGGGGATCACCCGTGTCGAGCCGCTGGATGAGGTCCGCGCGCGTCTTCCGGCGGCTGACCCCGGGGGAAAGGCCGCCAAGCCGGAGCAGGCGCGCGCCGAAGGCCGCCTCGCCGAGCAGCAGTTCGACAAGCTGATGACGCGCGGTCTCGGTCAGCTGGAGCGCTCCGACTGGCCGGGGGCCGAGCAATCGTTCAGCGCCGCATTGAAGCTTCGCCCCGCCGATCGGCCGGCCGCGGACGGGCTGGCGCGCGCGAAGGAGGGCGGGCAGCGCGACGCGCTCTCCCGATTGCAGCGTGAAGCTCAAGGCTTCGAATCGGCGGAGCGCTGGGAGGAAGCCCTTGCCGCCTATCAACGCGCCGCGGCCATCGATCCGGCAGTCGATTTTGCCCGGCAGGGCATCGCGCGCAGCGAGCGCATGATCCGGTTGCACGCGCGGATCGACCGCTACCTCGCCAGCCCCGAGCGGCTCTACTCTCCACGCGTGCGCGAGGAAGCCCAGCAGTTTCTCGCCGCGCTCGACCGCGAAGCGGGGGCCGGGCCTCGCCTCGCGCAGGAGCGCCAGCGGCTGGACGCGGCCCTCAAGCGCGCGACGAACAAGGTCACGATCCGTCTTACTTCGGACAATGCGACCGAGGTCACGCTCCAGCGGGTGGGGCCACTGGGCCGTTTTCAGGATCGTGAAGTCGCGTTGACGCCCGGGACCTATACGCTGGTGGGCTCGCGGCCCGGCTACAAGGACGTGCGCGTCGAGGTGACCGTAGACCCCGATGCGCCGGCGCAGCGCGTCTTCGTCGCCTGCGAGGAACGCGTGTGAAAGTCAGCGTGCGCGGATCGCGGGGAGTGGACGACGGGGATCTCGGCGCAGGGCCCCTGCTAATCAGGACGCCGGGTGCGGACGGAGCGCGCCCCGGCGCCGCGCTGGCGCTCGCCGGCGGTGCGCCGTACCTGCAGCCGCTCGAAGGCGGGGTGGCGGTATTTCTCAATGACCATCGCCTTGCCGCCTCGCACTGGCTGCGTGACGGCGACCGCGCACGGATCGGCGATGCCGTTCTCGTGGTCCGTGTCCTGAACGGCGGGCTCGTGCTGCAGACCGATGCCGATGTCGATCTCGCGGCTCCCACGCCGCCGATCCTGCTGACTCCTCCCCTACCCGCGCCAGCCCCCCGGGGCAGGCGCGTCGGCGGGATCTACGTCCTGCTCGCGCTTGCGGTGCTTGCGGGCGCCCTGTGGTTCGTGTTCTCCGCGCGCATGCTTTATGTCGAGCTCCAGCCCGCACCTGACCGCATGAGCCTCCACGGCACGCTGCCGGCGCTGCCTCTTCGGGAAGGCTACCTTGCGCTTCCCGGCGCATACCGGCTGGTGGCCGAGCGCAGCGGATACCGGCAACTCATCCGCGACGTGGAGGTCACCCGGGCGGATAACCAACGCCTGTCACTGGCTCTCGACAAGCTGCCCGGCATTCTCGTTGTGGAGACGCCCGGCATCGCGGAGGCCACGGTCCTTGCGGACGGCGAGGTCAAGGGGCACACGCCTCTCGCCGGCATCGAGCTCGCCGCGGGTGATCACGAGATCGTCATTCGAGCCGAGGGTTACGCGGAGTTTTCCCAGGCGGTTTCGATCGAGGGACTCGGGCAACGCCAGTCTATCGTCGCGGCTCTCATCCCCGCCTCCGCCGCCGTGACCGTTCGCGCGAGCACCGCGGGCGCAGCGCTCTGGGTGGACGGCAAGCGGGTCGGAGATTTGCCTTTAACGATTGACCTCCCCGCGGGAACCCGGGCGCTCGAGATCCGTGCTCCCCGACACAAGTCCTGGACGCGCAGCATCGTCGTCACCGCCGGGCAGGCTCAAGCCATCGGGCCCGTCGCGCTTTCCCCCGCTGACGCCCAGTTGCGGGTGGAGAGCGCGCCTCCGGGTGCGAGCATCACCTTGGACGGCCGCTACGCCGGAACTACCCCCACCACGCTCGCCCTCAGCCCGGGACGCGAGCATCGAATTGCCGTTTCCAGGCTCGGCTACGGCACGGCGAGCCGGTCCGTGCGCCTCGAAGCGGCCGAGGCGCGTGACCTGAAGCTCGCCTTGAGCAGCGAGCTGGGTCACGTCACGCTCGAAGTCGAGCCGCGCGACGCAGTGTTGAGCATCGAGGGGCGAGCGGTCGGGCCGGCGAACGGCCGACATTCGCTTCTCGCTGCCCCGACGCTCCTCGAGATCACGCGGGAGGGCTTCCAGGCAGTACAGCTCTGGGTGACGCCCAAGCCCGGCTTCGAGCAGACCCGGGCGGTCAAGCTGCGCGCCGCCGGCGCGCGGGCGGAGGCCGCGCTGCCGGAGCGCATTGCGGCGCCGGACGGCACGGTCATGATCCTCGTGCGGCCCGGCCGCATCACCTTGGGCGCCTCGCGCCGCGATCCGGGCCAGCGCGCCAACGAGATACTGCGCGAAGTCGACCTCGTCCGCCCCTACTACCTCGGGGCGACGGAAGTGACCAACGCCCAATTCCAGAAGTACCGCCCCAAGCACCAATCGGGCAGGTTCGGCGCGCTGGGGCTCGACGTCCCGTCTCACCCGGTCGTGAACGTGCGGTGGGAAGATGCGGCCGGTTACTGCAATTGGCTGAACGAAGCGGCGAAACTTCCGGCAAGCTATGCGGGCGGACCGGGCGCGCTCACACCCGTCCTGCCGCTGCGCAATGGCTTCCGCCTGCCCACCGAGGCCGAATGGGAATGGGCAGCGCGCCGCGCCGGCGGCGCAAAGGACAGCCGCTTTCCGTGGGGCAATGACCTGCCGCCGCCGCGGGGCAGCGGCAATTTCGCCGACCGCTCGGCATCCGGCGAGCTCGCCGACACGGTGAAGAGCCTTGACGACGGCTACGCGGGTACCGCGCCGATCGGCCGCTTCGCGGCGAGCCCCGCGGGGTTCTTCGATCTCGCCGGCAACGCCGCCGAATGGGTCCACGACTTCTACGACATCCGGGCCAACCCCGCGCCGGAGAAAGACCCGACCGGCCCGGCCGCGGGGAAGCAGCACGTCATACGCGGCTCGAGCTGGATGCAGGCAAGCGTGAGCGCGCTGCGCTGGACCTACCGGGACTACGGCACGGAGCCGCGGTCCGATGTGGGGTTTCGTTGCGCCCGCTACGTGACGGAAGCGCCGTGACTGCAGTCAGAATCATCGCGCTTGCAATCTGGGCGGCGGCATGGCTCGCCGCTCCGAGCCCGGCCGCGCCGCAAACCGAACCCCCGAAGCCACCGCCCGCCGCGGAGACGAAACCGCCGGTGAAGCAGGGAAAACCGGAAACGCCGCCGGCTCCGCGGCGAAAAGCGCCGAGAACGGGAGCCGGCGAGGAACGGCCCAGATCGGATGTCCCAGTTTCCTTCCCGGTGGACATCTGAGCCGGCGCAACCGTTAAACTGCCGTCATCCGTCCGCGCACGAGGACCCTCATGTTCAAGCATTTCCCCGCCGAGTTCGTCTACCAGTTCTTCGCCCTCATCTTCTCCGTCATTCTCGTCCACGGCGCCTACGTCAGCGTCGTGCGGCCCAACGCCGAGGCACACCTCGCGGAGCAGCGCGCGCTCGTGGCCAAGCAGCCCGACGCGGTGGCCGAGACCTCGATTTACGTCATCCTCAAGGATTACGAGCAGGAGGCGGAAATCATACTCATGCTGTGGGCGCTGGCGATACTCGGCTACAAGTGGGCGGACGTGGTGCGCGAGCGCGGATTGCTCGAGAGCGACCTGGTGCCGCTCGCCGAGGGCATCAAGATCCTGCCGGAGGATGCGCGGCGCTATGCCAAGCCGCTGGAAGCGCTGAAGCCCTCCCTGCGCAACCTGCTCCTGCCCCGGGCACTGTTCCAGTCGCTCACGCGGTTCGAAACGTCACGCAGCGTGCAGGACGCGGCCACCGCCACGAGCGCCCTGTGCCAGAACGAGGGTGACCGGCTCGATTCCGAGCTCGCGCAGATCCGCTATATCGCGTGGGCGATCCCTTCCATCGGCTTCATCGGGACGGTGCGCGGCATCGGCAACGCGATGGAGCTCGCCCATCGCGCGGTGCAGGGCGACATCACCGGCGTCACGGAGAATCTCGGGACTGCGTTCAACTCGACGCTCGTCGCCCTGCTGCTCGCCGTTGTCCTCATGTTTCTGGTCCATCAGCTCCAGCTCGCGCAGGAGCGCCTGGCGCTGGATACCGAGACCTACGTGAACGACCGCCTGATCCGGCACATGCGCACCAGCTAGCGAGCGTCGTGTTCACTACATGAAACGCCGCCGCCCTCTCACGACCCTCAGCCTGTCGTTTCTCGACGCGATCTGCTGCGGCTTTGGCGCCCTCGTGCTGCTGTTTCTCATACTGAGCCACAGCGCCGTCGCCCAGCGGCGCGAGGCAAGCGAGGCCCTCAAACTGGAAATGGAGGCGCTGGAGCGGCAGGTCTTGAGCGGCCGGGAACAGGCTGCCGCACTCGGCGCGGACGTCGAGCGGGCGGGCGGCCGCAATCAGCGCCTGTTCGCCCAGGCGCGGACCCTGACCGAGAGCATCGCGGGCCGGCGCTACGACCTCGCGCAGCTCGAAACCAACAGCATCGCCCGCGAGACGCATGTCAATCGCCTGAAGGCCGACCTCAAGTCCCGCGATGAGGAGTTGAAGCGCCTGGAAGGCGGTGCCCTGCAACGCGCCGAGGAGGGCGATCGCCTGCGGGCCTTCCGGGGGCAAGGCGACCGCCAGTATCTCACCGGCCTCAAGGTCGGAGGCGAGCGCATCCTCATCCTGTTCGACACCTCCGCGAGCATGCTGGCCGAGCGCATCGCCGAAATCGTGCGGCTGCGCAACCTTCCCGCGGCCGAGCAGCGCCAGGCGGCCAAATGGCGCCGGGCGCTCGCTACGCTGGACTGGATTGCAACCCAGGTCCCTCCCGGCTCGCGATTCCAGATCTACGCCTTCAACGAGCGCGCCGAGCCGGTGGTGCGCGAGAGCGCCGGGCGCTGGCTCGACGCGGGCGATCCGGCGGTACTCAACGGCGCGGTCGATGCCGCGAAGAAGATCGTTCCCGCAGGCGGGACGAGCCTCTACCACGCGTTCAAGGTCGTGAGCGAGTTGAAGCCCCGGCCCGACAACGTGTTCCTCGTGACCGATGGACTCCCCACGATCGACCGCGAGCGTGGCGAGCGCTACACGATCCCGGGCGGAGAGCGCCTGCGCTACTTCGACGACGCGCTGGCAAGCTTTCCCCGGGGCATACCGGTCAACGTGATTCTCCTCCCCCTGGAGGGCGACCCCATGGCGGCGTCCGCCTTCTGGCGGCTCGCGCAGGTGAGCCGCGGCTCGTTCATCAGCCCCGCGGAGGATTGGCCGTGAGCCGGCGGCGCAGGCGGGAGTTCGAAGGCGTCTCGCTCTCGTTCCTCGACGCCATCTTCTGCGGCTTCGGCGCCGTCCTGCTGCTGTTCGTCATCGCGCGCGGCGCCGAGCCCCAGGTGACGGAACGCGACGCGGAGACGCTGCGCGCCGAACTGCGCGTACTGCAGGAAGAGCGCGCCGAGATCGAGGCGCGCCTGAAGTCGCTGCGCGCGCAACTCGCCGCGCAGCACGCCGATCTCGCGAAGGCGGAGCGGCTGGTGGCCCGCTACCAGGACGAACTCACCGTCATCGAAGGCCGCTACCGGGCCGCGCGCGACACCGCAACGGTGCAGAACCGCATCCGCGATCAGCTGGCGCTGGCCCAGCAGGAGCTTACCGAGGAAATGAAGCGGCTCCTCGCGCAGCGCCGGGCGCCGCCGCCGGAGCGATTCGTCGCAGGAATTCCGGTGGACAGCGAGTACGTCATATTCATCATCGACACCTCGGGCAGCATGCAATCGCTCGCCTGGTCGGCGATGCGACGCAAGGTGGAGGAAACCCTCAAGGTCTATCCCCGGGTCAAGGGCATACAGGTGATGAGCGACATCGGGCAGTTCATGTTCTCGCAGTACGGCGGCCAGTGGATTCCGGACAGCACCGCCCGCCGGGCCGCGATCGTCGAGCGCCTGCGCGACTGGAAGCCGTTCAGCAAGAGCAGCCCCGCGGAAGGCATCGAGACGGCGATCCGCATGTACCGCAACCCGGACCACAAGATCAGCCTCTACATCTTCGGCGACGAGTTCACCGGCCCCTCCATCGACGACGTGGTGCGGAGGGTCGATCAGTTGAACCGCCCCGACGCCTCGGGCAACCGGCCGGTCCGGATCCACGGCGTAGGTTTTCCGACGACTTTCGGGCCGCCGGCGCAGTCGAGCTACACCGGGGTCCGTTTCGCCACGCTGATGCGCGAGCTCGCGCGCTACAACGGCGGCACCTTCGTGGGCCTGAATTCCACTCAGCCGTAATTCTGCTATGTCACAACATTGCGAAAGATCCCCTTCCCCCTTGATGGGGGAAGGTTGGGATGGGGGTGAAAGCGAACTGGAGCGGGTGATGGGAATGTGCCCGCATCGCGTTGCATCCGCGATCCGGGCATCCCTCCGAGCCACGTTAAGTGGCTCGTCGGGACCACCGCTCGCCTGAAGGCAATCGGCGTCCAACCCGACGTCCCCCGGACCTCGGGTTGTCGAACCCCGGGTTCGATTCGACCATCACGCTCCAAATCAGGAAGGCTCCATCGTGGAGCCTTCCTGATTTGGAGCGGGTGATGGGAATCGAACCCACGTATTCAGCTTGGGAAGCTGATGTTCTGCCATTGAACTACACCCGCGCGGCTGCAATCTTAAGGGATTGAGGGCGTGTTGCCAAAGGCGGGGCGACGCGTAAAATCGAACTTCCCGGAACGCATTACGGCAACATCCTGCATGATATCGGTCACCATCAATGGCGAACGCCGCCAACTCGCTGCGCCGCTCAACTGCGCCGAGTTGCTGACGCGGCTCGAGCTTGCGGGCAAGCGTGTCGCGCTCGAGCGCAACGGCGAGATCGTGCCGCGCAGCCGGTTTGCCGGGCAGCTGCTTGCCGAGGGCGACCGGCTGGAAATCGTGGTCGCGGTCGGCGGGGGATAGCATGAAACCGCATGAAAACCTCGACCCGCTGGTGATCGCCGGCAAGCCGCACCGCTCGCGGCTGCTGATCGGCACCGGCAAGTACCAGGACTTCGCGGAAACACGCGCGGCGGTGGAGGCGAGTGGCGCCGAGATCGTCACGGTCGCGATCCGCCGCACCAACATCGGCCAGGACCCGAAGCAGCCGAGCCTGCTCGAGTTCCTGCCGCCGTCGAAGTACACGCTGCTGCCGAACACCGCCGGCTGCTACACGGCGGACGACGCCGTGCGCACGCTGCGGCTCGCCCGGGAACTGCTCGACGGCCACGACCTGGTAAAGCTGGAAGTGCTGGGCGACCCGACGACGCTCTACCCCAACGTGGTGGACACGCTTGCCGCCGCGAAGACGCTGGTGAAGGACGGCTTCAAGGTGATGGTCTATACCTCGGACGACCCCATCATCGCCAAGCAGCTCGAGGAGGCCGGCTGCGTGGCCGTGATGCCGCTCGCCTCTTTGATCGGATCGGGGATGGGCATCCTCAATCCCTGGAACCTGGGCATCATCATCGAGCAGGCCAAGGTCCCGGTGCTGGTGGACGCCGGCGTGGGGACCGCCTCCGATGCCGCCATCGCGATGGAGCTCGGCTGCAACGGCGTGCTGATGAACACCGCGGTCGCCGCGGCGAAGAACCCGGTGCTCATGGCCTCCGCGATGAAGCTGGCCGTGGAGGCGGGGCGCGCCGCGTTTCTCGCCGGCCGCATGCCGAAGAAGCTCTACTCCGCCGCGCCGAGCTCGCCGACCTCCGGCCTCATCACGCCGCCCGCCTCGAAGTAACCGGTGGTCGCAACGGCGACCATCAGCTCCGCGCGCGACCGCGCCTATGAACGCGCCCCAACGCCCGATCCGCAGCTACGTCCTGCGCCAGGGCCGGGTCACCGGCGCTCAGCGGCGGGCCCGCGAAACGCTGCTGCCGCGCTTCGGGATACCCTACTCGCGCGCGCCGCTCGACTTCGACAGCGTGTTCGGGCGCGCGGCGCCGCGGATCCTCGAGATCGGCTTCGGCATGGGGGAGACCACCGCCCGCATCGCCGCGCAGCACCCGGAGAACGACTATCTCGGCATCGAGGTCCACGGCCCCGGCGTCGGCGGCCTGCTCAAGCGCGTGGCGGAGCTGGGACTGACCAATGTCCGCGTCATCCAGCACGACGCGGCGGAGGTCGTCGAGGCCATGATTCCCTCCGCCAGTCTCGACGGCGTGCACGTCTTCTTCCCGGACCCGTGGCCGAAGAAGCGCCACCACAAGCGGCGCCTGCTGCAGGCACCATTCGTTGCGCTGCTCGCCTCACGCATGAAAGCGGGCGCCACCGCGCACGCGGCAACGGACTGGGAGGAGTACGCGCAGCAGATCCTGGAAGTATTTTCCGCGGAACCCTTGCTCGAGAACACCTGCGGCGGATTCGCGCCGCGGCCCGAATGGCGGCCGCAGACCAAGTTCGAGTCGCGCGGACTACGACTCGGCCACCGGGTGTGGGACGTGCTTTTCCGGCGCAAGGAATAGCTGCAGCAGGTCGTTAAGAAACCGCCGTCCAAGCGCCGTCGGTGCAATTCGCGCGTGGTCGCGCTCGATCAGCCCGCGGCGCTCGGCGTCTTCCAGCTCGCGCAGGACGGCGGCGAGCGGCAAGCCGGTGCGCTCCTCGAACAGCGCGGCCGGAAAGCCGGCGTTCAACCGCAGGGCGTTCATCATGAACTCGAAGGAAATATCCTCGGAACGCACGTCGTGGTGCTCCTGGATCGGATTGCCGGCTCCCGCGGCGGCCATGTATCGCTCGGGATGCCTGACCCGGGCCTGCCGCGCGATCCGTCCCGGAAACGACAGCTTGCCGTGCGCGCCCGCGCCGATGCCGAGGTAGTCGCCGAACATCCAGTAATTCAAATTATGGCGACACCGCGCGTCGCTGGTGGCGACTGACGGCTGACGGCTGACGGTCTTCGCGTAGGCGGAAGTCTCGTAGTGGTCGTAGCCCGCCGCGGCGAGCTGCGCTTCGATGGCGTCCTGCATCGCGGCAGTCGTGTCGTCATCGGGGAGCGTCGGCGGGAAACGATGAAAATAAGTGTTCGGCTCGATTGTCAGGTGGTAGCACGATAAGTGCGGTGGCGCGAATTCGAGCGCTCCCTCGATGTCGGCACCGGCCTCGTCGACGCTCTGGCCCGGGAGGCCATACATGAGATCGAGGTTCACGTTTTCGAAATTGCGCAGCGCGATTTCGATGGCGCGCCGCGCTTCGCCGCCGTCGTGGATGCGCCCGAGCGACTTCAGGTGGCGCGGATCGAAGCTCTGGACGCCGAGCGAGAGCCGATTGATGCCGGCTGCGCGGAAGTCCCGGAATTTCCCGGCCTCGACGGTTCCCGGATTGGCTTCGAGCGTGATCTCCGCGTCGGGGGCGAGCGCGAGCCGCGCCCGCACCGCCGCAAGGACCGCATCGATCGCGGCAGCGGAGAAAAGACTCGGCGTTCCGCCGCCGAAGAACACGCTGTGCACCCGCCGCCCCCATACCTCCGGCAGGGCCCGCTCGAGGTCGGCGATGAGCGCGGCAACGTAGCGCTCCTCGGGCACGGCGCCGCGCGCCTCATGCGAATTGAAATCGCAGTACGGGCACTTGCGCGCGCACCACGGGATGTGGACATACAGTGAAAGCGGCGGCAGCGCCCTGAATTGCGGTGATGAGTAACGAGTGATGATTGACGAGTCCATCACCGTCCCGCAGTTGCCGCTACCCATTGCTCATGACCCATAGCGCGCTGACCGTCAGGACACCGGAAATTCGGTGCTGCGCAGCATCTCGACCAGCCGCCGCAATGCCTTGCCGCGGTGGCTGAGGGCGTTCTTCTCTTCAGGCACGAGTTCCGCCGCCGTGCGACCGAGTTCAGGCAGCAGGAAATGCGCGTCATAGCCGAATCCGCCGGCCCCCCGTGGTGACGCGATGACTTCGCCGTGCCAGCGGCCTTCCGCGATCAGCGGTTCGGGGTCGCCGGGATGGCGCACCAGCACGATCACGCAGTAGTAGTGTGCCCTGTGATTGGCCTGGCCGCGAAGGGCCGCCACCAGCTTCTCGTTGTTGCGCCGGTCCTGGCCCGCGCGCTCGCCCTGCGCGCCCGCCTTCGCTCCGTCCGCGTAGCGCGCGGAATGGACCCCGGGCTCGCCGCCGAGCGCCTCGGCGCAAATGCCGGAGTCGTCCGCGAGCGCCGGCAACCCGGCATGGCGGCTCGCGAGACGCGCCTTGGCGAGCGCGTTCTCCACAAAGGTGCCATGCGGTTCGTCGGCTTCCGGAACCCCGAGCTCGGTCTGGGGCATGACCTCGATGCCGAGCGGGGCAAGCATCTGGCGGAACTCGCGCAGCTTCCCGGGATTGCCGCTCGCCAGAACCAACCTTCGCATAAGGATTGACCGCCAAGACGCCAAACACCATTCAAGATCAATACTGACTAAGGACGCGCTGCCCGTTCTTCTACATCGGATGCCCGTGACCGGCATTGTGCACTTTGCCAGCCTTTGAATGCTTCTTGGCGCCTTGGCGGTTCGATTCAGATTTTCAGCGCGGCGTGCTGCGCGGCGATGAACTCGCGGATGCCGCGCTCGGCGAGATCGAGCATCGCGATCATCTGCGCGCGCGTGAACGGACGCCCTTCGGCGGTCCCCTGCACTTCCACCAGCCCGCCACTCCCGGTCATGACGACGTTCATGTCGGTGTCGCAGCGCACGTCCTCCGCGTAGTCGAGATCGAGCACGGGGATGCCTTCGAACACGCCGACCGAGACCGCGGCCACGAAATCCCGGATCGGCGAGGAGCCGATCAGCCCCTCCCTGAGCAGGTGCGTGACGGCGTCGTGCAGCGCGACGAAGCCGCCGGTGATGGCCGCGGTGCGCGTGCCGCCGTCGGCCTGGATGACGTCGCAGTCGACCTGGATCGTGCGCTCGCCGACCTTCTCGAGTTCCATGGCCGCCCGCAGCGCCCGCCCGATCAGGCGCTGGATTTCCTGCGTGCGGCCCGACTGCCTGCCGCGCGCGGCCTCACGGTCGGTGCGCGTGTTGGTCGAGCGCGGCAGCATGCCGTACTCGGCGGTGACCCAGCCCCGCGCCGCGCCCTTCAGGTGCGGCGGCACCTGCTCGAGGACGCTCGCGGTGCAGAGCACGCGGGTGTCGCCGCATTCGATCAGCACCGAGCCCTCGGCATGCCGCGTGTAGCCGCGCGTGATGCGTAGCGCGCGCAATTGCTCCGGCTTTCGCCCGCTTGGTCGCATCTAAGTTCCTGAGTATGCTATCTTTCCGGCTGGACCACAGCGTGAATGGTATAGGGTAAACGATGGCCGGTAAATCGCGCGCGACCGCGAGCCAGCCGTGAACCAGTAACGGGTAACGAGAAACGAGTAACGAGTGACGGACTTTAGATGATTCACAGCATGACCGGATATGCGTCCTCGGCGCGGGAATTCCCGTTCGGCGTCCTGAGCATCGAGCTGCGCTCGGTCAACCACCGCTACCTCGATATCCAGTTTCGCCTGCCCGATGACCTGCGCGCGGTCGAGCCCGGGCTCCGCGAGCGGCTCACAGAAAATATCGCGCGCGGCAAAGTAGAGTGCCGCGTGTCGTTCACCACGGTGCCGGGCACGCACAAGACGTTGAAGCTCAATGAGGACCTGCTGCAGCAGCTGGAGGCACTGGACCACAAGGTGCGCGCCCGGATCGCCGGGGTCGCGCCGCTCAACGCGGCCGATGTCCTGCGGTGGCCCGGGGTGCTGGCCGCGGAACCCCTGCCCCTTGAGGAGCTCCAGGCGGCCTGCCGCGAGCTGCTGGCGCAGGTCCTGCAGGAGTTCAACGCGGCGCGCGCTCGGGAAGGCGATCGCCTTGCGTCCTTGCTGCGGGAGCGCGCAGACGCCATGGGGCGCGTTCTCAGCGATCTCATCCCGCGCCTGCCGCAGGTCGTCTCGGCGTACCGGGACAAGCTCGCCGCGCGGCTGAGGGAGGCGATTGGCGGCGGCGAGGAGGAGCGCATCCAGCAGGAAGTCGCCGTGTTCGCCACCAAGATCGACGTGGATGAGGAGCTGACACGCCTCGCCGCCCATATGGCGGAGTTGCGGCAGACCCTTGCCGGCGGCGGCGCGGTCGGCAAGAAGCTGGATTTCCTCATGCAGGAGCTCAACCGCGAGGCGAACACCCTTGCCTCCAAGTCCGTGAACCTCGCCGTGACCCGCGCCGCGCTCGATCTGAAGATCGTGATCGAGCAGATGCGCGAGCAGTTGCAGAACATCGAATGAGCGGGGTGCTGTTCATCGTGAGTTCGCCCTCGGGCGGCGGCAAGACCAGCCTGGTCAAGACGCTGCTCGAGGCCGAGCCGGCGCTGCGGCTGTCGGTGTCGTATACCACGCGCCCCCCGCGCCCCGGTGAGACAGACGGCCGCGACTATCACTTCGTCACGCTGCCGGTGTTCGAGCGCATGCTCGAAGCCGGGGAGTTTCTGGAGAGCGCGGTGATCTACGGCAACCGCTACGGCACTTCCCAGAAGTTGATCGAGCGCGAGCTGGCGCAGGGCCACGACGTGGTGCTGGAGATCGACTGGCAGGGCGCGCAGCAGATTCGCCGCGTGATGCGCCAGGTGGTGAGCGTCTTCATACTGCCGCCCTCGCCCGAGGTGCTGGAAGCGCGCCTGCGGGCCCGCGGGCAGGACAGCGAGGACGTCGTCGCGCGGCGACTCGCCTCCGCGCGCGAGGAAATCAGCCACGTGAGCGAGTACGAGTATGTTATTATTAACGAGGATTTCAACCGGGCGGCGCTGGATCTGCGCAGCATCATCCGGGCCGAACGGCTCAAGCTTGCCCGCCAGCTCGCCCGTAACGTCAACCTGGTCAACCGCTACTACAAGTGACAGGAGCCAACCGTGGCCCGCATTACCGTCGATGATTGTTTGAAAGTCATACCCAACCGCTTCGAGATGTCGCTCGCCGCGACCTACCGCGCGCGCCAGATCGCCAACGGCGCGCAGCCGATGATGGAGGCGAGCCGCGACAAGCCCACCGTGATTGCGCTGCGCGAGCTCGCCGCTGGCAAGTACGGACCCGAGATCCTCAACAAGACGCCGACATAAAGGCAAGGATGAAGGATGAACGTGGAAGGATGACCCCCGCAGCGCGGGAACAAGGACCCGGTCATCCCTCATCCTTCCTCCTTCATCCTTCGTAAGCCGTGTCCACCGCCGCCCCCGCTCTCTTCAAGGAGTGGTCCGGCTACCTCAAGCCGGAGGACATCACGCAGCTGCAGTCGGCCTACCACTTCAGCGAGCAGGCTCACGAAGGGCAGTTCCGCAAGTCGGGCGAGCCCTACATTTCGCACCCGCTCGCGGTCGCCAACATCCTCGCGCAGTGGCACCTCGATCCCCAGGCGCTCACTGCAGCGCTGCTCCATGACGTGATGGAGGACACCTCGGTCACCAAGACCGAGATCTCGCGCACTTTCGGACGGCCGGTGGCCGAGCTGGTGGACGGCGTGTCCAAGCTCGACAAGATCGAGTTCGAGTCGCACGCCGAGGCGCAGGCCGAGAATTTCCGCAAGATGCTGCTGGCGATGGCGCGCGACGTGCGCGTCATCCTGATCAAGCTCGCCGATCGGCTGCACAACATGCGCACGCTCGAAGCGGTGAGTTCCGAGCAAAGGCGCCGCATCGCGCGCGAGACGCTCGAGATCTACGCGCCGATCGCCAATCGCCTCGGATTGAACAGCATCTACCAGGAGCTCGAGGATCTCGCGTTTAAGCATCTCTACCCCGACCGCTACCGGGTGCTCGCCAAGGCGGTGAAGGCGGCCGGCGGCAACCGCCGGGAGGTCGTGGGCAAGGTGCTCGACGCGATCAAGAAGAAGCTGAAGAACGCCGGGGTGGAGGCGCTCGCGCAGGGGCGCGAGAAGCATCTCTACTCGATCTACAGCAAGATGCGCGAGAAGCACCTCACCTTCGCGCAGGTGCAGGACGTTTACGGTTTCCGCATCGTCGTCAACGACGTGCCGGCCTGCTACCTCGCGCTGGGGGCGCTGCACGGCCTCTACAAGCCGATCCCCGGCAAGTTCAAGGACTACATCGCGATCCCCAAGGCGAACGGTTACCAGTCGCTGCATACCATGCTGTTCGGCCCCTTCGGCACCCCGATCGAAGTGCAGATCCGCACCCGCGAGATGCACAAGATCGCGGAGGCGGGCGTGGCCTCGCACTGGCTCTACAAGGACTCGGACACTTCGCTCTCCGAGCTGCAAAAAAAGACCCACCAGTGGCTGCAGAGCCTGCTCGAGATGCAGTCACAGTCGGGCGACTCCGTCGAGTTCCTCGAGCACCTCAAGGTGGACCTGTTTCCGGACGAGGTCTACGTGTTCACGCCCAAGGGGAGGATCCTGTCGCTGCCGCGCGGGGCAACCGCGGTGGATTTCGCCTACGCCGTGCACACCGACATCGGCAACCGCTGCGTGGCGGCAAAGATCAACCAGGAGCTGATGCCGCTGCGCACCGAATTGAAGAACGGCGACCGCGTCGAGATCATCACCGCGGCGCACGCCAAGCCCAACCCGATGTGGCTCAATTTCGTCGCGACCGGCAAGGCACGCTCGCGCATCCGTCATTTCCTCAAGACGATGCACTTCCACGAATCGGCGAAGCTCGGGGAGCGCCTGCTCAACCAGGCGCTGACCGCGCTCGGCGCCGGTCCGGCCGAGATCAAAGACGCCCAGTGGGAAAAGTTCGTGCGCGACGCCGGCGCGAAATCGCGCCAGGAGGTCCTCGCCGACATCGGGCTCGGCAAGCGGCTTTCGGCGGTGGTGGCGCGGCGGTTGCTGTCGCGGGGCGAGCCGGGCCCGAACGAGGCGCCCGCGCGGGGCTCGGTCATCATCCACGGCTCGGAAGGCATGGCGGTGCAGTTCGCCCAGTGCTGCCGGCCGATACCGGGCGATCCGATCATCGGCGTCATCAGCAAGGGGCAGGGCATGGTGATCCACACCCACGACTGCTCCGTCATTACCAAGGCGCGCCACGACCCGGACCGGGTGCTCGACGTGGCGTGGGACCCCGAGACCCGCAAGCCGTTCGAGGTCAGCATCAAGCTGATGGCGGCCAACCAGCGCGGCGTGCTCGCCAAGGTCGCCGCCGAGATCGCGGAGGCGGGCTCCAACATCCAGAACGTGGCGGTGGATCCCGAGGATGGCAGCAGCTACACCAACATGTTCTTCACGCTGCAGGTCTCCAACCGCCTGCATCTCGCGCGCATCATGCGCGCGCTCCGGCGCATTCCCGAAGTGGTGCGGATCTCGCGCGTCAAGGGCTGAAGCAGCCTAGTGCCGTTCCAACTATTCCTGCCAATCCGACCGTTTCTCCAATGGCCGATTGTCCGCCCCAGACGCGCCGCCGGAATTTGGACAAACAAGTTGGAACGGCACTAGCGGCCGCGGCTGCAGGCACGGCGCGAGACCGATCATTTTTGGATGCTGACGACGCGCGTCGGCTCGGCCGGTGCGGGCGCCTCCCGCTCGTCGAGGTACTTGGACAGCATCAGGTAGGTCGGGTAGCGCTGACCGGTCCTGCCGGCGTAGTCGACGATCATCCGCTCGAGCGCCTTGAACGCGAGGCGCACCATCCTGGTGTCGGTGTCGAACCGCGTGCGCGAGACCTCCCCCATGCGCAGCATGACTTCGAGTATTTCGAGCTCCACCGCCTCGTCGCCACGAAGTTCCGCATGAATCCGCTTGACCCTTCCATGATTGAGTATCGCCATGTTTGCCTCTCCCTGTGGAACCTGGATGCTCCGCGGCCCGAGGGGTCCCTGCCCGGGGCCGCGCGTGTTGTCAATCGGCCAGCCTCACTCCGCCGCCTGGCCTTCCTCGAATCCGGTGGACTCATCGGAAGCGGCGGGCGTTGCGGGCGTTAACCTGACAGCGCCGCCTGACGTGCCGTCCTGCGCGGGAATTGCGACCTTCTCCACCTTTGGCGCGGTGTCTGCTGCGGCCACGACACTCGCCTGGGGAGGGCGGACTCCCGGTCCCGGCCTAACCGTGGCGGGACGTCGCGCCGCTACGGCCGGCTTGGCAGCGGGCACAGTCCTAGGACCGCCCGCGGAGCTCTTCGTGATCGAGGCCGAAGATATGGGCGCCGGGATGGCGCTCGTGCGGCGGAGCGGCGGAACATCGGAACCTGCGACCGTCAGCGGCGCAATACCCCCTCCCCGCTTCGCCGCGGCCGGACGGCTTGAATCCGCCGACGCTGCGGTGCTGGCCTGGCGGGCCCTGGCCTGCTTGGCCTGCGCAAGCGTGATACCCATGGTGCCGGCAATCTTCGTCCAGCTCATGCCGCCCGCTCGCATCTGCAGCAAGCCTGGATGAAGGAAGGGACTCGCGGCTCGCCCGTTCGTGCGGCTCGCGATCCCCCCGCCGGCAAGCACCGCCTTGATCTGGCCGGGCGTGGGTTGGTTGACACCGAGCTGGGCAAGCTGTTCCCGCGCGAGCACGAGCGTGACGCGGACGTTGCCGTAATCCATGGGACGGGTGGGCGGGACGAGCCGCGTCGCCGTGCCGGGTCGGCCGCCGGCGCCAGGTGCGGTGAGCGTGATCTCGGTGGCCTGCCGCAATCCCGTCACGAGGCTGTGTGCGTTGGCCTCCGAGCCCGCGAGTGCGGAGAATTCGCCGACGAGGCGAACCTGGGCCTGCGGCTCGCCGCTGGATACGGCAGCGCGCGGGGCCGTGGAAGTCGCAGCGTCCTGTGCGTCCGTACCGGCTGCAAGGCCCCCTGCACCGAGCAGCGCGGTCAGCAACAGCGCCCAATACATCTTCAAAGCAGGGCTCCCTATTGCTATTGACCGCTCAAGTCCCGGGTCGGGACCGCATTTCTTCGACATTCGCCGCTCCCCGCTCAATCCGCGGCGATCCAGCCCATCATGGCGGCAATGCCGACGACGCTAAAAACGATCACAGCGACCGCGGCGACGAGCAGGAGGGAATAAAGGATCCTGGCCCGCTTCTCCACGGCACCTGCATTTCCCGGGGTGAAACCGGCAGCATCCATCAAACGCTCCTTTCTCAAGCCACAACCGAAGAACAGCCCGCACGGAACGGGAGCTCCGGAGTCAGGCGCAATGGCCGTACCAGGCAGCATTATTACGTCTTATCAATCAGTTAGCGCAGCCGATGCGGGCCCGAGTGTCGCCCCCAGGTAACGCGGCCCGCTACGACAGGCCTAGCGGGGTGATTCGGCAGGGGTTTTTCTGTCGCGGCGCAGCGACAGGAGCCGAAATCCGTCTTACTTCGACTTGAACAATTTGGGATCGAGCTGGTGCCGCCCGAGCAGCTTGTAGAACTCGGTGCGGTTGCGCTTGGCGAGCCGCGCCGCCTGCGTGACGTTGCCCTCGGTGATCTTAAGGAGCTGGGTCAGGTACTCGCGCTCGAAGCGGCGCCGCGCCTCCTCGAACGAGGAGAATTCCGCCTGCTGGTTCTGGATCGCCTGCTGCGCGAGCGACACCGGGATGATGGGCGTCGTCGCAAGCGCGACCGACTGCTCGACGACGTTGTAGAGCTGGCGAACGTTGCCGGGCCAGGCGGCCGCGACCAGGAGCTCCATCGCTTCCGGGGCGAATCCGTTGACGGTCTTGTGGTACTTCGCGGCGAGCAGGCCGAGGAAGTGGCCGGCGAGCAGCGGGATGTCCTCGCGCCGCTCGCCGAGCGGCGGGATCGAGAGCGCCACCACGTTCAGCCGGTAATAGAGGTCCTCGCGGAAGTTTCCCGCCGCCATCTCCGCCTCGAGGTTGCGGTGGGTCGCCGAGATCACGCGCACGTCCACGTCATGCGTGTCGGTGGAGCCGACCGGCCGCACCTTTCTCTCCTGCAGCACGCGCAGCAGCTTCACCTGCAGCGAGACCGGCATGTCGCCGATCTCATCGAGAAACAGCGTCCCCTGGTTGGCGGTCAGAAACAGCCCCTTGTGGTCGCGCACGGCCCCGGTAAAGGCGCCCCGCACGTGCCCGAAGAGCTCCGACTCGAGCAGCTGCTCGGGGATCGCGCCGCAGTTGATCGCGACGAAGGGGCGGTCGCGCCGCGGGCTCGCCTTGTGGATGGCGCGCGCCACCATCTCCTTCCCGCTCCCCGACTCCCCGTAGATGAGCACGCTCGCGGCGCTCTCGGCAACCAGCCGCGCTTTCCCCAGCACGTCCTCCATGGCGTGGTTGCGCGTGATGATCTCGCGGCGCCATTCCTCCCCGTCTTCGCCGGGTGCCCGGGGGCCGCCTGTCGTCGCCAAGGCGCGCTCCACTACCGTCAGCAACGCCTTGGGGTCGAAGGGCTTCGCCAGGTAGCCCGCCACGCCGCGCTGCACCGCGGACACCGCGTCGGGAATCGTGCCGTGCGCCGTCAGAATGATGACCGGCAGCATGGGGTGCCCGCTGCGGATCGCCTCGAACAGCGCCATGCCGTCCATGCCGCCCATCCGGAGATCGGTCACCACCAGCTGCGGGCGCGTGGCGCTCACCTGCGCGAGCGCGCGCTCCGCGCTCTCGGCAGTGGAAACGGCGTAGCCGGCGGAGGTCAGCCGAATCTGCATGAGCCGCAGCAGATCCGGATCGTCGTCGACCACCAGTATGCTGGCGCGCGGGACGCTCATTTGCTCCTTTCGATCAGGTTGCGTTCGAGCGATTTCAGGGCGTCAAGTTTCTGTTGCAGCTCCTGGGCGCTGGCGGCAAGCCGCTGCTGCTCCTTCAGGCTCGCGCCGAGCGCCGCGGCGAGCCCCTGCAGCCGCCCGCCATCGTGCTTCGCCACGGTTTCTAGCAGACTCACCGCGCGCGCCTCGTCGGTGAATGTCGTGCCGGGAAGCGACAGGATCATGGCGAGCCGGATGCGGTTGAAATCCGTGCGCGAGCGGGCGTAGGCCTGGCGCGCCGCCTCGTGCTCGCGGCCGGCTTCGGGGCCGGTGAGCGTCCTGATGTGCTGGAAATAGAGCAGCAGGCTCTCGACGTCCGAGGCCGGCTGGGGCGAGCCCGGCCGCACCCACGGCGCCCGCTCCATGGGCTCGACCATCTTCACGACGCCACAACCCGCGAGAACCGCCACGCAGCCGAATCCGAGCAGGATCAATGAGCGTCGTAGAAATGCTTGACGACGCCCATCCCTCACCCCCGCCCCTCCATCCCTCACCCCCGCCCCTCTCCCGAGTGGAGAGGGGAGGCTCGAGATCCCCTTCTCCCCTTGGGAGAAGGGCATGGGATGAGGGGGCCGAGGTGCAAATATGCTGTCAGTCATTTGCACGGGAACTGAGATGCGGTTCGTCACGACGCGGCGGTCTCCGCGCGGATGAGCGGGAGCCGGATCCTCAGGTGGGCGCCGCGCCCGCTGTCCACGACTTCCACGCTGCCGCCGTGGGCGAACACGTACTCCTTCACGACCGAAAGCCCGATGCCGGTGCCGCGCACCGGGCCCGCGCCGGTGTGGCCCCCCTGGTAGAAGGGATCGAAGATGCGCGTCCGCTCCGTGGGCGGAATCCCCGGACCCTGGTCGGTCACGTCGAGCTCGAGCGCATCCCCGTCGTAGCGCGCGGCGACGCCGATGACGCCCCCCGGCGGCGAGAATTTCACGGCATTGGAGAGAAGGTTGTCGAGCACGACGCGCAATTTTTCGGAATCCGCGGGGATCATCACGTCTTCGGCAGCGATGTCGAGGGTGAGGTTCCGGGCCCTGATCGCGAGCCGCTGATCATCGGCCACGCGCCCGATCACCTCCCGGATATCCACCGGCCCGAGGTCCACGGTGACCTTGCGGAACTGGCTCGCGCCGAACGAAAGCAGGTCCTCGATCAGCTTCTGCAATTCTACACTGTTGTGGCGCAGGATCTCCGCGATCTCCCGTTGCTCCGGTGTCAGCTTTCCGACTGCTTCCTCGGACAGAAGTTCTGCGCCTTCGCGCAGCGCCGTGAGCGGCGTCTTCAGCTCGTGCGAAACCTGGCGCAGGAAGCGGTTCTTCTGCTGCTCGACATCGAGCAGCTCGCGCCGCATCCACTCCAGCCGCTCGCCGAGCTGCTCCAGGTCCTGCGGCCCGTTGACCGCGACCGGCACCTGGAGCTGGCCGCCGCCCAGACGGCGGATCGCCGCGTCGATCTGGCGGATCGGGCGCGTGATGAGGATGGAGAACCCGATCACCAGGAACACCACCACCGGCACCAGCGCGAGCAGCTGCCAGAACGTGATGCGCTGGGCGCGGTCGGCGGTTTCACGCATCGCCTCGACTTCGCGGTCGATCAGCGCGTTGGATCGCGCAACCAGGAATTGCGCTTGCTCGGCGAGCCCGGCAAAGCTTTCGACCGCGGCGCCCGCCTCCGGGCTCTTCGGGCCGGCCCCGGAAAGCGCGGTGAAGACCGCCGCCTCGCCGCGCACAATGCGCTCGAGCGCCAGCTTCTGCTCCGGGTCAAGCGGCAGGTTCGCGAACTCCGCCACCGCCTGCTCGAACTGCCGGCGATTCGCCGCGTAGGTGTCGAGCAGCGAGCGGTCGTGGAGGATCACGATCTGGCGCGCGGTGCGCTCGAGCGCGGTCAACTGCTGCGCAAGGCGGCGCCCGCTCTGAGTGGCCTGCGCGGCCCGGTAGACTGCGTTCTGGCTGCGATTGGCGAGGCGGTCCACCGAAACAGCGTTGTTGACGAGCGCGAACACCAGCGGCAATGCAACCAACGTGAACCCGACCGCCAGCAGCCTCGGGAAGGAGCGCGGGTAGAAGACCTGCATGGCGGAAGATTAGCCCCAGCGTGCAGACCGAGGCAACCCGCGGTACCCGCCGTGACCTGCGTCACGGGGGCGGATGCCGCGATCGCTCGTCACGGAGCCTGAGCGAGGTCCAGCAGCATCCGGTGCAACCCGCTGACCACCCGCGCGAGCTGCTCGTGGTCCACCTTGTCCGGCGTGTCCCCGGCCGTGTGGTAATGGGGGTAGCGGTAAGGTGCGGTGTCGGTCACCATCAGCGCCGGCCAGCCCTCCTGCCAGAACGACCAGTGGTCGGACCAGTCCACGCCCGGGATGAAGGCGGGCGCCGCCACGCCCTCGGACGGAAACGCCGCATGGCGGCGGAAGGACGCGAGCGACTCGTGCAACAGCGCGCGCGACGACAGGTTCGAGACGAAGGCGATGAAATTGCCGGTCGACGGATAGAACAGGCTGAACGGGAAGGGATAGCGCTGGCTGCCCGAAGCGTCGGAGTAGTAGCCGATCGTCTCCAGAGAGAGCATCGCGACGATGTTCTCGCCCCGCTCGCGCGAGCGCCGCGCGTAGACGCGGCTGCCCATTGCGGCGGTCTGGTCGAACGGCGGTTCCTCGTTGACGAACAGCACGCAGCGCAGCGTGCGTGCCGGCTTCGCATCCTTGAGCAGGCGCGCAAGCTCCAGCACCGCGGCTACCCCCGAGCCGTTGTCGTTCGCCCCGGGTGCGCCGAGCACCGAATCATAATGGGCGCCAACGATCACGATTTCGGATGCCCGCGCGCCTCCCCGCACCTCCACCTCGATGTTGCGCACCTCGGCCGGTCTCGACACCAGCTGGCTTTCCGGCACCGTGTAGCGCTGCGCCGCGGTCGCATACCCCAGGCCGGTTAGAGTCTTCTCGATGTATAGAGCCGAGGCTTCGAGCTCGGCAGCGTGGAATACGTTGTGCTCGCGGCTCGCGATCGCCGCGATGTGGCGGCGCACATTGGCGGCGATGAGCTGCTCCTCACCGGTGAGCGGCTTCAGCGCACCGGCGTAGGAAGCGCCCGGGACCTTGACCATGTACCACAGCAGCCAGGCGGTCGCGGCAGCAAGAGCGAGCCAGAAGATCATGCGGACCTTCCAGGAGATTCCGTGGACGGTGGTTCGTGGCTGGCGGGTCGGAGACCGGTCACCGGTCACTGGCGTCAGAGCGGAGCGATCTTCAAGTCCTGGGCGAGCGCCTGCAGGCTTGCGGCAAGGGGCGCGGGCAGCGGAATGCCGTTCTTCTCCCGGTCGGCGCGCGCGGCATGGCTGCCCTCCCCCGGCAGGCGGATGCGGTCCACGCCCGGCAGGCGCTCCGAGTTGCGCAGGTCGCGGACCAGCGTGTCGACGCTCTTCTTGAATTCCGCGACCGGCTGAAAGGCCTCCACGTTGATCGCCACGATGGCGTGCCCGGTGTTGGTGGCGGTCGTATCGTCGGCGTTGAAGTCCACCACGTCTTTCCCCATCGCCGCGCCGTTCAGCGTCCCCGCGAGCAGGCCGAAGACGAGCGCGAGGCCGTAGCCCTTGTAGCCGCCGATGGGCAGCAGGAAGCCTTCGTTCGCGCGGCCCGGATCGGTGAGCGGCCGGCCCTGCCGGTCCATCATCCAGCCCTCGGGCATCGTTTCCCCGCGCTGCGCCTTGGTCTTGACCTTGCCGTAGGCGGCGACCGTGGTCGCCATGTCGAGCACGATCGCGGGTTCCGCGCCGGCCGGCACCGCGACCGAGACCGGGTTGGTGGAAAGCAGCATGTCGAGCCCGCCCCACGGCGGCAGATGGTTGGCGTTTCCCACCGCGAGGTAAAGCCCGATCATGTCGTGCTCGAGCGGCATCGCGGCGTAGAGCGAGGCCGGTCCCGCATGGTTGCTCCATTTCACGCCGACCCAGGCGACGCCGGCGGTCTTCGCCTTCTCGATCGCCTTCTCCGTCGCGAAGCGCATCACGAGGTGCCCCATGCCGTTGTCGCCGTTCACCAGCGCCATGCCGGCCGCCTCCTGCTCGACGCGGATCGCGGGCTTCACGTTGACCGCCCCGCCCCGGATGCGGCGGATATACTGGGGCAGCCGGAACACGCCGTGCCCCTCGGAGCCCTGCAGGTCGGCGCGCGTCATGAGCGTGGCGATGATTGTGGATTCCGCTGCCGAGATGCCCACCGCCTCGAACGCGCGTGCGATGAAGGCCTCGAGCCGTGCTGCCGGGATGCGGTTTGCTGTGG
This sequence comes from Burkholderiales bacterium, assembly GCA_036398235.1. Taxonomy (GTDB): domain Bacteria; phylum Pseudomonadota; class Gammaproteobacteria; order Burkholderiales; family SG8-41; genus SG8-41. The sequence goes on along the minus strand of DASWHI010000140.1, from coordinate 32,241 downwards.
GGGTGTCGACCACGGGTTCCTCGTCCTGGTAATCAATTCGCCGCGCGACCCTCACCCCTTCCCCCTCTCCCAGGGGGCGAGGGGAAAAGTACAGTGCGGAAATGGAGTGTCAACCATTTCCACAAAGGTGATCAATCGAACGCCCGGCTGCGCGCACGTGTCATACTAACCGGCCTGCACGAAATATGGATATCGGTCTTTCTCTCGTCGAGCACGAAGCTACGATCCGCTTTGCCGCGTTCGCGGGGGTGTTCGCGCTGATGGCGGCGTGGGAGGTCGCGGCGCCGCGCCGGGCGCTCAGCCTGCCGAAGGCCCAGCGCTGGGTGGCGAACCTCGGCGTCACGCTGCTCAACGTGGGGTTGGTGCGCGTGCTCTTCCCGACTGCGACCGTGGGCATGGCGCTCGCGGCGGGCGAGCGCCAGTGGGGCCTGTTCAATGCCCTCGCCGTGCCGGCGCCGCTCGCGTTCGTGGCGTCATTCCTCGCGCTCGACCTGGTGATCTGGATCCAGCACGTCGCTTTCCACCGCGTGCCCGTGCTCGCTCGCCTGCACCGCATGCACCACGTCGATCTCGATTTCGACGTCACCACCGGGCTGCGCTTCCACCCCGTCGAGATCGTCCTGTCACTGATGATCAAGTTCGCCGCGGTCCTCGCCCTGGGCGCGCCGGCCGCGGCGGTCCTGGCGTTCGAGCTCGCGCTCAACCTGGGGTCGCTGTTCAACCACGGCAACGTCCGCATGCCGGGAGCGGTCGATCGGGCGCTGCGGCTCCTCGTCGTGACCCCCGACATGCACCGCGTGCATCATTCGATCGTGCCCGAGGAGATCAACAGCAACTTCGGATTTTTCCTGTCGTGGTGGGACCGCCTGTTCGGCACCTACCGGGCGGCGCCGCGGGCCGGCCACGAAGCGATCACGATCGGCGTCCGCGACACGCGCGATCCGGCCGTTTGCGCCCGGTTCTTGCCCATGCTCGCGCTGCCGTTCCGGGAGCGCGCGGACGATTTCCCGTGCGCGCGCGCGGCGCTACAGCGCCCTGCCAGTTCCTAGCCGCTTCTCCTCCAGCTCGAGGAGGGCGCCCAGGAAGTCCTTGGGATGCACGAACGCGATGCGCTCGCCGTGCACGTTGCGGCTCTCCTTGCCCTCCCCGAGGATCCGGACTCCCTTCCGCGCGAGCCCGGCGCCGGCCGCGGCGACGTCGTTGACATTGACGCAAATGTGGTGGATGCCGCCCGCGGGGTTTCTCTCGAGGAACTTCGATATCGGCGAGTCCGGGCGCAACGGCTCCATCAATTCGATGCGCGCGTTCGGGAGCTCGACGTAGGCCATTCGTACGCCCTGCTCCTCGTTCACTTTCACGGCGCCGGCCTCGAGGCCGTAGATCTCTTTCAGCCGCTGCGCCGCCGCTTCCAGGCTCGGCACGGCGATGGATACGTGCGACAGTCCGGTAATCATAAATCCCCCCGCCTTCGTCGACCCCCTTTGCTAAAGGGGGTGGTGTTTTCCCCGCCTTCGTCGACCCCCTCACCTCGTCGCCCCCTTTGACAAAGGGGGCAGCGGAGCGGGGGATTAGACGACTTTCTCGGCACGCAGCTGCGCGATGCGCTCGGCGGAGAGTCCCAGCTCCGCGCCGAGCACCTCCTCGGTGTGCTGCCCGAGGAGCGGCGGCGCGCGCCGGATCGCCTCGGGCGTGCCGCTGAAGCGAAACGGCATGCCGACCATCTTGAGATCGCCCACCTTCGGATGCTTCACGGAGCGCACCATCCCGCGCGCCAACGTGTGCGGGTCGGTGAGCGCCTCGGCGACGCTGTTGATCGGGCCGCACGGCACGCCGGCCGCGCGCAACTTCCCGATCCACGCCGCGGACGGCTCGCGCTTCAATGCCTGCGCGATCGAGGCGTCGAGCGCCTCGCGGTTCGTCACGCGATCCGGGTTCTTCGCGAAACGGGGATCGCGCCCCCATTCGGCGCGCCCGACGGTCTCCGCGAACCGCGCGAACTGCCCGTCGTTCCCCACCGCCACCGCGATCAGGCCGTCGGCGGTCGGGTAGGTCGTGTAGGGAACGATGCTGGGATGGCCGTTGCCGTAGCGGCGCGCGTCCCGGCCGGTGACCAGGTAATTCGAGGCGACGTTGATCAGCATCGCGATGCCCGAATCGTAGAGGCACAACTCGACGTGCTGGCCGCGGCCCGTGCGGCTGCGCGCGGCGAGCGCGGCGAGGATCGCGTTGCAGGAGTAGAGGCCGGTCACCACGTCGACGATGGCGACCCCGTACTTGGTGGGCGTGCCGTCCGGCTCGCCGCAAATGCTCATCAGCCCGGACTCGGCCTGCAGGATGAAGTCGTAGCCGGGCAGCGCCGCGTCGGGCCCGCTCGACCCGTAGCCGGTGATCGAGCAGCGGATGACGCGCGGCGCGTTTTTCTCCAGCCACGCGTTCGTGATGCCCCACTTCTCGAGCGTGCCGAGCTTGAAGTTCTCCACCAGCACGTCGGCCTTCTTCACGAGCTGCGCGAGAACTTCCTGGCCCGCCTTCACCCCCATGTTGAGCGTCAGCGAGCGCTTGTTGCGGTTGACGCCGAGAAAGTACGCCGACTCGCCATTGACGAAAGGCGGACCCCAGGTGCGGGTGTCGTCGCCCGCGCCGGGCGGCTCGACCTTGATCACGTCGGCGCCCATGTCGCCGAGCATCTGCGTGCACAGCGGCCCCGCGAGGATGCGCGTCAGATCGAGAACACGAAGTCCCTCGAGGGCGCCCGCTGAACGGTCAGTAGCCATCGGAACACCGCTCACTGGTCACCGGTCACCGGTCACGCCTTCTTGCGCATGGCGGGCGGCTCGTTCAGATTCTTATCCAGCCCGCGCAGGTAGCCGTCGAGCTCGCGCTTCGCGCGCAGGCGGAACTTCTGGAAGTCGGGCGGCCGCCCCGCGAGGAACGCATTCATCCCCTCCTTAGCCTCTTCCGAGCCCCATACGTGCGCGAGCAGCTCCATGCCGTGCTGCCACGACGAATAGAGGTTATCCGACTCGAAATTGAGCGATTTCTTGGTCATGCGGAGGGTGAGTGCGCTGTGGCCCTTCATGGTCTCGCACCATTTGAGCGTTTCCTTCCGCAGGTCCTTCTGCGGCACGCACTTGTTGATGAGCCCGACCTCGACCGCCTCCTTCGCCGTGAAGCGGCGCGCGCAAAAGATCATCTCGCGTGCGAGCCGCTCCCCGATCAGGCGCGGGAGGTACTGGGTCGCGCCCACCGTCGGGCAGGCGCCGACCCGGGCGCCGGTCTGGCCCAGCACTGCGTTCTCGGATGCGATCACGAGATCGCACCACAACGCGAGCTCGTGGCCGCCGCCCATGCACCAGCCGTTCACCATGGCGATCACCGGGACCGGCAGCCCGCGGATGGTCATGGCGAGCCCGAGCATGCGGTCGTTCCACATAGTGGCGTTCGCAAAATTTAACCGCTTCATGGCGTAGAAGTCGCCGCCCGCGGAGAACGCCTTATCGCCCGCGCCAGTCACCACCGCGCACGCGATCGACGGGTCTTCGCGGGTGGACTTGAGCGCGTCGATCATCTCGTCGAGCGTCTGCTCGCGGAAAGCATTGAGCACGCGCGGACGGTTGATCGTGACCCAGGCGACCTGGTCTTTCACCTCGTACAGGATGTCCCGGTAATTCCGGGTGGTGGACTGCGCGGGGGCCCTGGGCGCAACCCGTGCCACGGCTTTCCTGCTCTTTGCGGGCATGTCGCTCCTCGTCGGGGTCGGCTGTTGGTGTTGAAGCGGAGAGAGCGGAGTTTACCGCATTGAGACCGCGCCGGCCCTGCGCTACCATCATCACCTGTCAGTTCTCACGCCTCATGCTTTTCCTGCGGAGATGCTTCGAATGCGGCCAGCCGCTCGGCAAGTGCCGTTCCAACTTAAATCGAAGAAACGATTACCGCATGCCACTGATCTCGCTTCCTGCCCCCGCCATTTCATCGGATTGGCCCGATAAGTTGGAACGGCACAAGAAGGACATATTCTGCCCGCGCTGCGGCGCCAAGCAGCCGCGCGAGCCCATCATTCTTGCGGGCGACGGTTGCAAGACCGTTGACCGCTGTTCATTTCCCCTCGCCCCTCGGGAGAGGGGGAAGGGGTGAGGGGCCGAGCACCGGCGGCGAAAGGGAGAATGCTCGGCAAGTGCCGTGCAGCGCCCGCACCGTATGTATCATGCCAATAGAGAGGAACAGCGATGATTGCCAAGATCGAGGCTTTTGGCGAAACACTGGTCAAGTGCTTCCACCTGCTCGCGTTGTTCGTGATCGGCGGCACCGTCGTGTGGTCTGCCGCCCACTTCTACGTCGACACCATGCAGCGCGGATACGCCGAGCTCCACGATATCCTGCTGCTGTTCATCTACCTCGAGATCGGTGCGATGGTCGGGATCTACTTCAAGACCCATCGCCTGCCGGTGCGCTTCCTGATCTACGTCGCGATCACGGCGCTGACGCGCATGCTCACGATCGACATCAAGGACTTGGCGAACGAGCAGATCCTCACCGTGACCGGCGCGATACTCGTGCTTGCGCTTGCCGCCTTGACCGTGGACTTCAGCGCCGCGCGCTTCCGTTCCCCGGACGAGGACGTTTAAACGTATCGTGTTATGAGGACCATCTCCCTCCCCCTTGACGGGGGAGGGCCAGGGTGGGGGTGAGCAGGGTCATGATTGGCAACGTTTTCACCCCCATCCCAACCTTCCCCCATCCAGGGGGAAGGAGAGCATTCGTAGTCTGCCAACGCACCGGGGAACCCCCATGAACCATGATGTCGACGGCCGCTTGGCCAAGCTGGGCCTTACCCTTCCCGGTGCGCCGTCGCCGGCTGCGAACTACGTGCCCTCCGTGATCGCGAAAGGGCTGGTCTTCATCGCCGGGCAGGCGCCGGTGCGCGACGGCAAGTACGCGTTTACCGGACGCGTCGGAACCGAGGTTGCGCTCGAAGACGCGCAGGCGGCCGCCCGGCTGTGCGGGCTCAACATCCTGGCGCAGGTAAAAGCCGCGGTCGGCGGCGACTGGTCGCGCGTGAAGCGCTGCGTGCGGATCTGCGGCTACGTGAGCTCGGCGCCCGGCTTCTTCGAGCAGCCGAAGGTCCTCGACGGCTGCTCCGACCTGATGGTGCAGGCGCTGGGCGAGGCGGGCCGGCACTCGCGCTCCGCCCTCGGCGTCGCCGCGCTGCGCGGCAACGTCCCGGTCGCGGTGGACGCGATCTTCGAGCTCGCGGACTAGGATCGGATCAGCGGCTGTACCAGGGCGCGAGCCGCTGCCGGGAGCGCACCATGAGCGTCCGGATGCCGACAGCGAATATCGCCAGAGCGAGCACGTAGACCAGGGAGGCGTTCTCGTTCAACTGGCCGGATTTTTCGAACACCGACATCCCCATGCCCCGGACGCTTGCCAGGACCTCGACGGCGATGGCATTCGTGATTCCGCGCGCGAATCCCAGCTCGATCCCCGCCACGATGTGCGGCAACGCCGTCGGCAGCGCGATGCCGAACCATACGTGGCGCGCCTTCGCGCCGAACATCCTGCCGACGTCCAGGTATTCCTTGGGAATCGCCCGGGTGCCGTCCGCCGTCGTGACGGCGACGGGCAGGAATGCCGAGATCACGACGATCGTCAGCCGGGCCGCGGGCTGATAGCCGACCCAGATGATGACGATCGGCACGAGCGCGATCAGCGGCAGGGCATAGAGCGCGCGGAGGTAGGTGGACAGGAACCAGTCGACCTCCCGCACCCGGCCCATCGCGACCCCGACGAGGATACCGGCCACGGTGCCGATCGCGACGCCCTGCACGATCGCGCCGAGGCTCACGAAGGTGTCAGACCAGAATGACGGAGCGGCGAGGGTGGCGGGGATTGCCATCACGATCCCGCTCGGCGTCGCGACAAAGTCCGGGAGCTGGGTGCGCACGTAGAGTTCCCAGACGGCGAGCAGGAACGCCCCCGCAACCACGGGCGCGATGCGCTCGGGCGTAAGCACGCGTTTCCACCAGCCCGGCGGGCGGGCAGCGGAGAGCCCTATCCGACCGCCGTGCGCCGCCATCGGACCAGATACCGCTCGATCAACTCGCCGATGCCCACCAGCGCCACCGCCATCGCGGCCACGAAAATGGTGACGGCGAGCACCCAGGCCGTGTCGATGATGGTGGTGCCCTGCAGGAGCACCGCCGCGACCCCGTCGGGATTGAGGAAGAACTCGGCGACGAGCGTTCCCACCATCGCGAGTGCGATCGATTGCTTGATGCCCGTCATCGCGTAGGGCGCGACGTACGGCAGGATCACGTCGCGCCAGATCTGCCGCTCGTTCGAGCCGAATATCGCGGCCACGTCGAGATGCTGTCGCGGAATGCTGCGTGCGCCCTCCAGCGTGCCCAGCAGGATCGGGAAGATCGAAATCACCACGGCGACGAGCACCCGCGACCAGAATTCGAAACCGAACATCACGGATATGAAGGGGACGAGCGAGATCGTCGGAGTCGCATAGAGCACGTAGACGTACGGTTCCAGCGCGGCCGCGATCAGTTTCATCCGGGCGAGCACGAGCCCCACCGTAACCCCGACGACGATATCGATGACGAGCGTGACGCCGTAGAGCTTCGCCGACACGCCCAGCGCCGGCACCAGCGGGCCGCTCTGGAGCATCTCCCAGAGCTGGCTCATGGTCGTCGTGAAGGGGACGAACAGCACGCCAAAGCTGCGGCCGAAGGCCTGCCACACGCCGAGCACGAGCGCGATGCTCGCCGCGTAGCAGGCCACCCGGATCCATCCCGCGCGGGCGGACCGGAACTGCCTGACGCGCTGCCAGAACGTACCGGTCCCGTCGGCGGCCGTCATCCGCTCACCCGCGCGCCTCGCCTAGCGGAGCCCGGTCACCGCACCTTGCCGTATTTCTTCGTCACCCGCTTCATCGCCTCGGCGTAGAGCGACTTGTCGACGATCTGCTTGTAGGTGGGCTTCTTGTCGGCCTTGACCGAGCCGATCATCACCAGCTGCGCCAGCTGGCTCATCATCTGCTTCTCGTCGAGGCCGTCGTTATTCACCCAGTACGGGATCGCCTGGTAGCCGTCGACCGATGCCAGGGCCACCTGGAGGTCGATCTGGCTCGCATTGGCCGCCACGGCCGCGAACGCAACCTTGTTTGCGGGCGACTTGCTGGACATGAAGTTCTGGGTGAGGATCCAGCCCTCGAGATAGCGGACGAGTCCTTCCCGGTTCTCCGCGATCGCCTTCTTGCTGGCGAGCAATACTGCGTAGTGCAATCCTTTCGTGATCGCCGCAGGCGCGGGGATCATGCGCCACTTCTTGCCGGTTTTGAACTCGACCTGGGCGAGCTCGTCGACGTGCCACACGCCCGAGTGGACCTGCCCGGCGATCCCGGCCCTTACGAGGGGCTGATTGGCGAGGTCGATCATCGTGTAGTCGCTTGGTTTGAGCCCGCACGTCGCCACCACCGCCGCAATGTAGAGAGTCCGGGCGTTGTTGATCCCGTCAGCGGCGACCGTCTTGCCTTTCAGGTCCTTACAGTCCTTCACGGCCGGATCATCCGTCGCGACGATCCAGTCCTGGTTGGGCATCCCGGCAATCACCACCACCGGCGCTCCCCCCGCGATCAGGTTGAGAGCCGGCTGCGTCGCGGTGAACCCGATTGCGACATCGCCGGTGACGACCGACCTTGCGGTGTCGGCACCACGCTGAAACCAGCGGAAGGTCACGTCGACGCCCGCCGCCTTCCAGAAGCCCATCGCCTCGCCGACATCGGCGAACGTGTTGGAAAAGATGGGCGGACGCCCGATGGCCGATGCCGCGATCTGGACTGGTTTGACGGCAGACTGCGCCCAGGCGCCGCCGGGGACGACAAACGCAATTGCCGCAACGGCGGCGAGCGCCACTGACATCGATTTCCTCTGCATGCAGCTGATTGGGTTAACTGTACTCATGCTCCCTCTCCTCCTTGGTGGTTGAACAAATCATGCCAGACCTGGTCCCGCAGGTTGATGAACGACCGGCTCGAGACCACTGTCCGGTCGCGTGGACGCGGCAGATCGACCTTGCGCACCGATCGAATGTGCGCCGGACGCCCCGCCAGTACCACGACCCTGTCACCCATCAGCACCGCCTCGTCGATGGCATGCGTGACGAACAGCATGGCGGTCGGCCGGCGGTCCCAGATTCGCAGCAGCTCGAACTGGAGCTGCTCGCGCGTTTGCGCATCGACCGCGCTGAAGGGCTCGTCCATGAGCAGAAGCTTGGGCTCCATCACGAGCGCTCGCGCAAGTCCCGCGCGTTGCTGCATGCCGCCGGAGAGCTGGTGCGGGTACGACTTCTCGAACCCCCCGAGACCGACGAGCTCGATCGCCGCGGCGACGCGGCGTTCGATCTCGTCTCTGGGCACACCCCGCAGCTTCAGGCCGTAGGCGATGTTATTCCAGAGATTCTTCCACGGGAAGAGCCCGAAGTGCTGGAACACCATCGACACGCTCGGCAACGGTCTGTCGACCACCTGCCCGTCGATACGGACCATTCCGCCGTTGAGCAGGGTCAACCCTCCAACGCAGCGCAGCAGCGTGGTCTTGCCGCAGCCGGACGGGCCGACGATGCTGACGACCTCCGAGCTGCCGACCTTGAGGCTGACATCCGCCAGAACGGGGAGATCGCCGTAGCGCACGACCGCGTTCTCGACCACCAGCCGCGCCTCTCCCGGATCGTTCATCGGCCGGTTGCCCGCTGGGCCCGGTTCACCGCTCATCGAAGTCCCTCTCCCCCGCGCCGCGCCTGGCGCCGCACCCATTTCACTACGGTGCCACCACGCTTGCAATAGGACATTGAGTCCGGCCGCGATCCGCGCGGTTCCGGTAGGGCAGTTTACGCCGGGACCGGTCCTGGTCCCTTCCGTCTTCCGAAGACGATCACCGCCACCACGGCCAGCAGCAACAGCGTCGCGATCGTGATGCTCCCCAGGGACAGCATCTTGGCCGACAGCCCGCGTCCCGCCGGCCACCGCGAGGCGAGCACGTTCAGGACAAAGCTTGCACACAAGAGCGGAACGGCGCGAGCCCACAGCTCCCGGTGCTTCAGCAGATAGGCGACGATCGCCATGTAAGGCAGCAGCAGGGCGACGAAATGGGATTTGCTGGAAATTGGCGAGAGCAGCAGCATGCTGATGACCACGACCGATGCGCCCCACAGGTGAGCGCCCTCCGTCTTTACCGATCGCAGGATGATCGCGAGCGCCGTCAGGCAATAGACAAAGTACACGGCGTAGAGGATCACCTGCGCCTGAGCGGTGAAATCGCCCCATGGCAGGTTGCGTGGATCCACCAGGCGGTATACGAAGGTCTTCAGTGACTGGTTGAGATTATCCGAGCCTTGAAAGAAATGGGAGTATCCCTCCTCCGGGCGCGTCCCCAGGAGCCCTCCGCCCGCGAACCCCACCAGCCACGTCCGCAGATAGCCGGCGTTGGGAGGGTTGGGCGGAAAGAAAACGTCCGGCAGGAGGGAAAGGACCGCGCACAGCGCGACGCCCAGCGCGAAGAGCTTCCATTTCCGATGCAGCAGGGGATAGAGGAGCATCAGGAGCGGTGTCGCCTTAAGCGCCGCAGCGGCGGCCATCCCGAATGCGCCCAGGAAAGTCTTGTTTTCCGACAAGCCGTATAGCCCCAGGAGAAGGAAGAAGAAGACGAGGCTGTCGTAGGCCTGGTTCGCGAATACCGCCATCACGAATTTGAAACTCAGGATCACCGTGAAGAGCCTCACCCACACGAGCTCCTTCCGCGTCAACGCGAACGACCCGATCGTCAGCGTTTCGCATATCCTGAAACAGCCGTAGGTGGTCGCGATAACAACCCCGTACCAGGCCAGTTTCCCGGCCCACAGCGGCAGGAGCGAGAGGGGGATCAGGAAAAAAGCGAAAAACGGCGGGTACGAATAGCCGGGAGAGCACGCCGCCAGCCGCTCCCCCTGCAACATACAGTCCCCGGCCAGCAGGAATATGGCCGTTCCGCCGTAGCCGGTGCTGAACGCGGGGTAATAGAGTACGAGCGCCAGCCCGACGACGGCCCACGTGATGGCGGAATATCTGCCGGCAGCGCCTGCTGCCGTGGTGGGGTCCCGGGTTGGCATCACGTCTTCCTGCCGCGCAGGAGCTTCGCGCTCATCTTCTCCGCCGCAAAACAGTTCCGACAGCGAATGCAATATATCGCATCTGGGGGCGCCATGTGGCGTGTAGTAAGATGCATGTCATGGCACAGCGGTTCACGCTGAGAATCGGCGATTGCCTCAGGACGGCGGAAGCCAAGAAAGATTACAACAAAAAAGTCTTTGCCGAGATCGCGCCCCGCTACGACTTCATCACGCGCGCCCTCTCCTTCTGGCGCGATGCGTCCTGGAAGCGCGACCTTATCGCTGCGCTGCCGCCACGCGAGGCGCCGCTTTGCGTGGATCTTGCCTGCGGAACGGGCGACATCGCGTTTCTGCTCGCCGAAAAATACCCGACAGGCCGCGTCGTGGGCCTGGACATCACGGAGGGGATGCTCGATCTCGCGCGAAGCCGCAATACATATCACAACGTCCGCTTCGTCAACCAGGACATGGGGTGCCTAGGATTCGCAGGCGGGTCCGTGGACATCATCAGCGGCGGCTATGCGCTGCGGAACGCGCCGGATCTTGGAACCGCGATCGACGAGATCAGCCGCGTGCTCAAGCCGGGCGGCGCCGCCGCCCTTCTGGATTTCTCGAAACCCGCCGCGCGGCTGCCCCGGCGCCTGCATTACTGGATTCTCAAGGGATGGGGAGGATTCTGGGGACTGCTGCTGCACCGGAATCCCGATGTCTACGGTTACATCGCCGAGAGCCTGCAATGTTTTCCCGATCGGGACCGGTTGCGGCGCATGTTCCGGGACAAGGGTTTTGTGATCGTAACCTCCCGCCGATATTTCTTCGGCATCACTGAAATGATTGTTGTCAGGAAGATCGCTGCACAATAATTTCTATTATCGGAACGATAACGCCTCCGGGACGTTGTGTGATGACGGCAGCAACCCGGCGTGGAGCATGCATATGAAAAAAGACGCGTACCTGAACGATATTTCTCTGGCGGTTCCCGCGAACGACATCCATCGGAAATTCATCGACTTCGCGCCTTCCCTGCTGGAGGACGACCGCAGCCGCGGCTTGTTCCGGCGCATGGCTGAACGCTGCCAGATCGACCACCGCTACTCCTCGCTGAAGCCCCATCCCGAACCCGCGCAACTGGATGTGGACGGCTTTTACCGGCGGAATCGCTTTCCCGACACGGAGCGCCGCATGCAGGTCTACCAGCGGGATGCCTTTCCGCTCGCGCGCCAGGCGCTCGATGGGCTGAAGCTGGCCGACATGAAGGACGAGATCACGCACCTTATCATCACCACCTGCACAGGCTTTTATGCGCCAGGCATCGACATCGAGGTTATCGGCCATTACGGACTGAAGTCCTCTGTCGAGCGCACTATCGTCGGGTTCATGGGCTGCTATGCGGGCATGAACGCGCTGAAGCTCGCGCGTCACATCGTGCGCTCGGAACCGGGCGCGCGCGTCCTCATCCTCAATCTGGAGCTGTGCACGCTGCATCTGAAAGAGACCGGCAGCCTTGAGCAGATGCTGTCCTTCCTCATCTTCGCGGACGGCTGCTCCGCCAGCATCGTCTCGGCGGACCCCGCAGGTATCGAACTGCAGAGTTTCCATTCAGCGGTGCTGCCGAGCAGCGGCGATCAGATAACCTGGTCGATCGGCGGCAGCGGCTTCGACATGCGGCTGTCGGGAGAAGTCCCCCGGACCATCGCTGCGGGCCTGCCCGACTGCCTGCCAGACATCCTTGCGGGCGGCAGGACCGATCATTTCCGCCACTGGGCCGTCCATCCAGGCGGACGCACCATTCTCGACGCCGTCCGGGAAGGCGCGGGAATAGAGGAAGACACGCTTCGCGCCTCACGCGAGATCCTGCGCCGGTTCGGCAACATGTCTTCAGCCACAATCATGTTCGTGCTGAAGAAGATCATGGAGCAGGGCAAGGGACGCGGCTGCGGCATGGCGTTCGGCCCCGGGCTTACCGTCGAGAGCATGCTGTTTCAGCAGGCGGCCTGATGCTGCCGGATTTTGCCGAGCGCAGCGCGCAGGCGGAGCTCATGGACGCAGGCATGACGTCTTTCGCCTGCTTTGATGAAAGCCTGCGCCAAATTGAAGCCGTGAACCGCCTGACTCTTGGCTATCGTCCCGTGCTGGCCTGGCTGGAACAGCAGGCTGCGGCGGCACCGGCAGGACTTCCACTGACCGTTCTCGATGTCGGCTGCGGCCGCGGCGCCCTTCTGCGCGCAATCTGGAAGCGGGCCCGGCGCAGGAACATGGACCTGCGGCTTCAGGGCGTGGACATCAATCCCTGGTCAAAGCCGGCTGCGGAAAAATCAACGTCCGGTTACATGCGCATCGATTACCGGACCGCTGACGTCTTCGCGCCCGCTCTCTCGCAAAAACCCGACTTCATTATCAATTCACATATGACGCACCACCTGAAAGTAGCAGAGGTGGTACGGTTATTGCGGCTGCTGGATGATCGCGCCGCGCGGGGATGGTTCATCATGGATCTGCACCGCCATCCGCTGCCTTATTTGGTTGCCAAATGCCTTCTTTTCCTCGCGCCCGTGAACGGGATGGTCCGTAACGACGGTCCGGTTTCCGTGACTCGCGGCTTTACCGCGGCCGAATGGCGGGCGATGTTAGGCAAGGCGGGAATTCCGCTGTCGCAATGCAAGATTCAGTGGTTTTTTCCGTTCCGTTACGGGATTTCGCGGACAAAGGCCTGAATTATTTCCCGGTGCCGTTCTTCGGCAGCAGGGCTTTTTCAAACCAGGACTCCTTGTTACAAAGCGCGGGACCGCTCCGCTTTGGCCAGCCGGCGCGCCAGAGCCGCGGCTTGGTGCCGAAGTTTGGGCCTAGCCCCGTTCCAGCTTTCGGTGCGGCAAGAAAAGGGGTGTGGATAGACTGGCCGGGTTAATCCCGCGCTCTGGCGTCCGCCAACGCCAGCTGGAACGGGGCTAGCGCGCTTTGCCGCGCAGGAGCTTTGCGCTCATCTTCACGGCCTTGACGATGTTGATGTAGCCGGTGCAGCGGCAGAGATTGCCCTCGAGGCCCTTGTAGATCTGCTCGTCGGTCGGATTGGGGTTGTCCTTGAGGAGCCCGGCCGTTGCCATGATCATGCCCGGCGTGCAGAAGCCGCACTGCAACCCGTGGCACTCGGAGAAGGCGCGCTGGATCGGGTGCAGCTTTCCCCCCTTCGCCATGCCCTCGATCGTCACGATGCTCGTCCCGTTTGCCTGCGCCACGAGCATCGAGCACGATTTCACCGCCCGCCCGTCGATGTGCACGGTGCAGCAGCCACACTGGCTGGTATCGCAGCCGACGTGCGTGCCGGTGAGCTTCAGTTCGTCGCGCAGGAAATCCACGAGCAGCATGCGGTCCTCGACTGCCTTTGTGTAGTTCTTGCCGTTGACCTTGATCGTCACTTTCGCCATATCGTTATCCGCATCTATCGGTGGTGAACTCAATGTGTTTAACTACGGTTGCCAATCACTTCTTGCCGGAAATCTTTGCCAGCGCCCGCTTCGCCATTACCCGCACCAGGTTGGCGCGGTACTCGCGGTCGGCGTGGATGTCGTCGTTGAGCCCACTCGCGTCGAGCGGCAGGCCCTCGAGCGCTGCGGGCTTGAACGACTCCGCGAGCGCCGCCTCCGCGGCCGTCCAGCGAAACACGCCGGGACCCGCGCCGGTAACCGCCACGCGCACGCCGCCCGCCGTCTGCGCGATGAAGACGCCCGCCATCGCATAGCCCGATGCGGGATGGTGGAACTTGGAATAGGCCGCGCGCTTCGGCAGCGGAAACTCGACGCGCACGATGACTTCGCCCTCTTCCAGCGCGGTCGCGAACAGCCCCTGGAAGAAATCGTCCGCGGCGATCGAGCGCTGCGTGGTGACCACGGTCGCGCCGAGGCCGAGCACCGCGGCGGGATAGTCCGCGGCGGGGTCATTGTTTGCGAGCGAGCCGCCGATCGTGCCGCGGTTGCGCACCTGCGGATCGCCGATCTGGGCGGCAAGGCCCGCCAGCGCCGGGATCGCTTTCCGGACGACTGCCGAGGTTGCGACGTCGTGGTGCTTCGTTCCGGCGCCGATGACGAGCCGGCCGCCCTTCGCCGCGATGCCGCGCAGCTCCGGAAGGGCCGCAATGTCCACGATATGCGTGGGGCGGGCCAGCCGCTGCTTCAGCGTCGGGATCATCGTCATGCCGCCCGCGAGGAGCTTCGCCTCGGGGTTCTTCGCGAGAAATGCCGCCGCTTCCTTGAGCGACTTCGCCTTCACGTAACTTAGTGAGTACATCTCTTGTTCCCCTTTCCTGCGGCCTAGATTGCGGGCACCACCCCCACCCCAACCCTCCCCCTGAGGGGGAGGGATAGGGAGGGGGTGCTTCTATCCTGACTTCCTTGCCGAATGTATCGCATGCCAAAGCTTGGCGGGCGTCAGCGGCATGTCGATGTGCCCGACGCCGAGCGGCGCAAGCGCGTCCATGACCGCGTTGGCGACCGCGGGCAGCGAGCCGGTGCACCCCGATTCGCCCACGCCCTTGACGCCGAGCGGGCTCACCGTGCTCGGCGTCGGGTGCTCGGCGCCCCTGATCGGGGGCAGCAGCCCGGCGCGCGGCATGTAGTAATCCATGAAGCTGCCGGTCAAAAGCTGTCCGGAGCCGCGATCGTAAACCACTTTCTCGCCCAGTATCTGCCCCGCCCCCTGCGCGACACCACCGTGAAGCTGACCCTCGACGACGCTGTGATTGATCACCGTGCCGATGTCGTCCACCGCGCAGTAGGAGGCGATCGCTGCCGCGCCGGTGCCGGGGTCGATCTCGACCTCGGCAATGTGGCAGCCGTTGGGAAAAGTCGAGCCGAACTTGCCTTCCGCGATCACCGAGACCGGCTTGGCCCGGGCGATGTCGCCGAGCTTCACCGCGCGCTTCGATTCCTTCGAGCGGTACTCCCCCTTCGCATATTCCACCTGCGAGGGCTCGACCCCGAGCTCGAGGGCGGCGGCCGGTCGCCCGTGCTCGATCAGCTTTTTCGCGGCGAGGTGGCACACGCTGCCGGCGCCGACGGTCGTGCGCGAGCCGCCCGTATGGCCACCCACGAGTTGCTGCTTTTCGAGCGCGCACTGGCGCACCCGCACGCGTTCGAGCGGCAGCTCCAGCGCGTCAGCCACGATCATCGCGAGCGTCGTCTCGTGGCCGTGGCCCTGCGACTTGGAAACCGTGTAGATGGTGACGGTGCCGCGCGCGTCCAGCTCGAGCTCGACCTCGTCCTTCGGCGCCTGGCCCGCGCCGGTATTCTCGATCACCGTGGCGATGCCGATCCCGCGCAGCTTCCCTGCCCGCTCCGTCTGCGCGCGGCGTTTCGTGTAGCCCTTCCAGTCCGCGAGTTTCAGCGCCTTGTCGAGGAGCCCAAGCAGATCGGCGTTCTCGTAGGTGGAGCCGGTCGGGGTCTTATACGGGAACGCCTCGCGCGGAATGAAATTGCGCCGCCGCAGCTCCGCCGCGTCCATCTTGAGGTCCACCGCCGCCTGGCTTACCAGGCGCTCCACGGCGTAGGCGATGTCGGGACGACCCGCGCCCCGATACGACGACACCGGGTTGGTGTTGGTCAGCGCCACCCGGTAGGTGGCATAGAGCGCGGGAATACGGTAGACGCCGGTCATGCACGTCGAGGTGTTGCGGATGTGGCCCATGGAGGCCGGAGACAGATACGCTCCCATGTCGTTGACCCAGTCGAGCCGCATCGCGGTAAACCGGCCATCGCCGTCGAGCGCGAGCGCGCCGTCGATGACATTGGCCCGCCCGTGCGTGTCGCACGCGATGCCCTCGGCGCGGGTCGACACCCATCTGACCGGCCGGCCGGTCTGCCTGGCCGCCAGCATCAGCGCGCCATGCTCAGGGTAGGCGGGCGTGCGCTGGCCGAAGCCGCCGCCGACATCGCCCACCTCGAAATGGAGCTTCTCCTCGGGCACGCCGGTGTACGCCGAGAGGTGCCGGCGCAGCGTTGTGATGCCCTGGCAGCAGACGTGCAGCATGTAGCTGTCCGCGCGCGCGTCGTACGCGGCGATATAGGCGCGCGGCTCCATCGGATTGGGCGCGACGCGGGTCACCTCCACCTTGAGGCGCGTCACATGTGCCGCACGGGCGAACGCCGCTTCGACCGCGGCAGCATCACCCACCTCCGCCTCCAGCGCGAGGTTACCCGGGACGTTCTCGTGCAGCTGCGGCGCGCCCGGGGCGAGCGCTTCCTCAGGGGAGACGACCGCGGGCAAGTCACGATATCGGACTTCCACCAGCTCGGCGGCGTCCTGGGCCGCCTCGGCCGACTCCGCGACCACCAGCGCCACCGCCTCGCCCACGAAGTGCACGCCGGTGTGCGCGAGCACCGGACGCTCGGGCGCCCGGGTCTGCATGCCGCCCTTCCCGGGAAAGTTGAGCGTGTGCAGCGGCTTCACGTAGCCGGCGCGGACGGCATCGGCGCCGGTGACGACCGCCTTCACCCCTGCGTGCTTCAACGCCTGCTCCACGTTGACCGCGACGATCTCGGCGTGTGCCCGATCCGAGCGCACGAAATAGCCGTGGAACTGCCCGGGCACGTTCCAGTCGGCGGCAAACGTTCCGGCGCCGGTGACGAGGCGCGTGTCTTCCACACGCCCTATCGGATCATGGTGATCGTGTCGTGTATGTCCTGTACCCATCTATGTGCACCCAGCTTCACCCCCACCCTATCCCTCCCCCTGAGGGGGAGGGTTGGGGAGGGGGTGCTTCATCGTGTCTTCTTCGCGGAATGGATGGCGTGCCACAGCTTCGCCGGCGTCATCGGCATGTCGAGATGCGCGACGCCGAGCGGCCGCAGCGCGTCCACCACGGCGTTTGCGAGCGACGGAATCGAGGCGGTGCAGCCCGATTCGCCCACCCCCTTCACGCCGAGCGTGTTGTTGACGCTCGGCACCGGGGAATCCTGCATGTGGATCGCCGGCACCAGCCCGGCGCGCGGCATGCAGTAGTCCATGAAGCTGCCGGTCACGAGCTGCCCGGTCTGGCGGTCGTAGACGACCTGCTCGCCGAAGATCTGGCCGGCGCCCTGCGCGACCGCGCCGTGCACC
The DNA here is from genome assembly GCA_036398235.1 of Burkholderiales bacterium. Taxonomy (GTDB): domain Bacteria; phylum Pseudomonadota; class Gammaproteobacteria; order Burkholderiales; family SG8-41; genus SG8-41. The sequence goes on along the minus strand of DASWHI010000140.1, from coordinate 15,000 downwards.
TGGCCCTCGACCACCGTGTGGTTGATGACGTTGCCGCAGTCATCCACCGCGTTGTAGGCGACGATGCGCGAGGCGCCGGTCGCGGGGTCGATCTCCACCTCGCTGATGTGGCAGCCATTGGGGAAAGTCGAGCCGAAGGTGCCTTCCGCCAGGACGTTGATGGCGCCGGACTTCGCCAGCTCGCGAAAGCCGATCTTCCGCTTCGAGCCTCGTGCCTGGAATGCGCCGCCGGCGTACTCCACCTGCGACGGCTCCACTTCGAGCCGCTCCGCGGCAGCCGAGCGCGCCTGCTCGATCAACTTCATCGCCGCGAGCTTGCACGCGCTGCCGGCGCCCACGGTCGAGCGCGAGCCGCCCGTGTGATTGCCGATGAGCGGCTTCACTCCCTGCCGGATGTGCACCCGCTCGAGCGGCACGCCGAGCGCCTCCGCCACGACCATGCCGAACGTGGTCTCGTGGCCCTGTCCCTGCGATTGCGACACCGTGTAGACGTTGAAGTCTCCGTTGGGCATCGCCTCGATCTCGACCTGGTCCTTGGGAAACAGCCCCGCCCCCGTATTCTCGATCACGGTGGAGATGCCGAGGCCGCGCAGCTTCCCCGCCTGCTCCGATTTCCGGCGGCGCGCGGGAAACCCCTTCCAGTCGGCGAATTCGAGCGCCCGATCGAGCACGGCGTGAAGGTCGGTCGCTTCGTAGGTCGAGCCGGTGGGCGTCTTGTAGGGAAACGCCTCCTTCGGTATGAAATTGCGGCGCCGCAGCTCCGCCGGGTCGATCTTCAGCTCCGCCGCGGCCTGGCTCACCAGGCGCTCGATCACGTACGCCATGTCGGGCCGGCCGGCGCCGCGATAGGCCGCGACCGGTACCGTGTTGGTGAACGCGAGCCGGAAGCGCCCGTAGAGCGCCGGGATGCGGTAGACGCCGGTCATGCAGGTGGAGGGGTTCCGCGTGTGGCTCGCCGAGCCGGTCGCCGAGAGGTAGCCGCCCATGTCGGAGATCCAGTCGAGCTTCAACGCGAGGAATTTTCCGTCGCGGTCGAGCGCGAGCTCCCCGGTCACCGTGTTGGCGCGCCCGTGGGTGTCGCTCATGAAGCCCTCCGAGCGCGAGGAGATCCACCGCACCGGCCGGCCGAGCTCCTTCGCCGCCAGCATCTGCATGCAGTACTCGGGATAGGCGGCGCTCCTCTGCCCGAAGCTGCCGCCGATGTCCTGCGCGTGCACCACGATCTTGTCCTCCGGCACGTCGGTGATCGCGGCGAGCTGCTTGCGCATCATGTTGATGCCCTGGATGCACACGTGGACGTGGTAGGTGCCCTCTTGCGCGTCGTAGCGCACGGTGCAGCCGCGCGGCTCCATCGGGCTGGGCGCGACGCGGCTCACCTGGAGCTTCAACCGCGTCACGTGCGCGGCCTGCGCGAGCGCGGCGTTGACCGCTTCCTCGTTGCCCGATTCGTAATCGAAGGAAAGGTTGCCCGGCGCCTCCTCGTGGAGCTGCGGCGCGCCGGGCGCGAGCGCTTCCTCCGCCGACACCACCGCGGGCAGGTCGCGATACTCGATTTCCACCAGCTCGGCGGCGTCCTGCGCCGCGACTGGCGAGTCGGCGACCACCATCGCCACCGCGTCGCCGACGTGGCGCACCCTGCGCGCCGCCAGCATCGGGCGCGGCGGCTTGATGATGTGCTTTCCGCCGCGGCCGGGGTAGCTCACGATCACGAAATATTTCGTGTAGCCGGCGGCGATCGCATCCTCCCCGGTATAGACGCGTCGTACGCCCGGGTGCCGCGCCGCCTTGGCGGTATTCACCGAGACGATCTCGGCGTGGGCGCGGTCCGACCGCACGAACGCCGCGTAAAGCTGGCCGGGCAGGCTCCAGTCGGAGGCGTATTTGCCGCTGCCGGTGACGAGGCGCCGGTCTTCGACCCTGCCGCCGTGTTGCGACGCGTGCGTGTCCACGATGCAGCCTTCCGGAAAAGTCCAACCGTTAGAATTAAAAGCCCCGCGCCTTGCGCGCAGGGCTCCGGGCGCAGATTATCCGGCATACGGAGCCCGCCAGCAATCGGCCAGTCCATATATTGCACCGGCCGGGTGCGCGCCGCACAATGGCCCCGGACCCCGCGAATCGATCCCTTGTTCCCATGAAGAAAGACACCCTCCTCGCCCACACCGGCCGCGACCCGACCCGCTACCAGGGCATGGTCAACACGCCCGTGTTCCGCACCTCAACCGTGATCTTCCCCGACCGCGCGACGTACGAGGCGCGCGGCGGCGACGACTACAAGAAGGTCCGCTACGGCCTGTCGGGCACCCCGACCACCTTCGCGCTGGAAGAGGCCGTCGCGCAGATGGAAGGCGGGCACGCCGCGGTGGCGCTGCCCTCGGGGCTCGCCGCCATCGCGGCGTCGCTATCAGCCTTCCTCAAGAGCGGGGACCACCTGCTCGTGCCCGATTCGGTGTACTCCCCCACGCGCACCTTCTGCGACCGGCGCCTGCGCCCCAACGGCATCGAGATCGAGTACTACGATCCGTCGATCGGCGCCGGTATCGGCAAGCTCCTGCGGCCGAACACGCGGGCGGTGTTCTGCGAGGCGCCCGGCTCACTCACCTTCGAGATGCAGGACATCCCCGCCATCGCGGCGGCCGCGCACGCGCGCGGGCTGCCGGTCCTCGCCGACACGACCTGGGGCACGCCCTATTTCTTCCGCTCCTTCGAGAAGGGCGTGGACGTCTCGATCCACGCCGCAACCAAGTACATCGCCGGGCATGCGGACGTCGTCATGGGCGTGATCGTCACCAACGAGCAGCACTGGCTCGCGGTGCGCCGCGCGGTCGCCGACTACGGCTACGGCGTCAGCCCCGACGACTGCTACCTCGCGCTGCGCGGCTTCCGCACGATCGGGGTGCGCATGAAACAGCAGATGGAAAACGCGCTCAGGATCGCGCGCTGGCTGCACTCGCAACAGCAAGTCAGGCGCGTACTCTATCCGGCGCTCGAAGGCGATCCGGGGCACGCAATATGGAAACGCGATTTCAGCGGCGCAGCCTCATTGTTTTCCTTCGTGCTGAAACCCGTGTCCGAGGCGCAGGTAACCGCTTTCATCGACGCTCTGGAGATCTTCGGGATCGGCTCGAGCTGGGGCGGGTTCGAGAGCCTCGCCATTGCCGCGCACCCCGAGATCCTCAGGACGCGGGCGATCACGCGATGGAGCCGCGACGAGCCGGTGATCCGGCTCCACGTCGGCCTCGAGGACCCGGACGACCTCATCGCCGATCTCGAGCGCGGCTTCGCCAAAATGCAACAAGCGTGACTCGTTTCTCGTCTCTCGTTACTGGTCTACTGCCAATCGAGTCACGAGTAACGAGCAACGAGTCACTTCTTGAAGGAGATGTGAATGAAAGTGGGATTCATCGGTATCGGCACCATGGGCGCGAGCATGGCGCTGAACGTCCGCGCCAAGGGCCACGACCTGGTCGTCAACGACATCCGGCGCGAGGCGGCCGCGCCGCACCTCAAGGCCGGGGGCGTCTGGGCGGACTCGCCGCGCAAGGTCGCCGAGGCGGCGGACGTCGTGTTCACCTCGCTCCCGGGACCGAAGGAGGTCCAGGCGGTCGCGGAAGAGCTCCTCGCCGGCATGCGCAAGGGCACGGCGTGGTTCGACCTCTCGACCAACTCGCCCACCGTGGTGCGGCGGCTCTCCGAGCGCTTCGCCGGCAAGGGCATCGCGATGCTGGACGCGCCGGTCTCCGGCGGCCCTTCCGGCGCGAAGAGCGGCAAGCTCGCCCTTTATGTGAGCGGCGACCGCGGAGCGTTCGACCGGAACAAGGCGGTGCTCGACGCGATCGGCGACCAGGTCATCTACGTCGGCCCGGTCGGCGCCGGCACCATCGCCAAGCTGGTTCACAACTGCGCGGGCTACGCGATCCTGGCCGCGCTCGCCGAGGTCATGACGATGGGCGTGAAGGCGGGCGTCGAGCCGCTCGCCCTGTGGGCCGCCATTCGCCAGGGCGCGTTCGGCCGCCGGCGCTCGTTCGACCGGCTCGCCGAGCAGTTCCTGGTCGCCAAGTTCGACCCGCCCGCATTCGCGCTCGAGCTCGCCCACAAGGACGTGACGCTCGCAACCGAGGTCGGCCGTGAATTTCACGTGCCGATGAAGATCGCGAACACGGTGCTCCAGGAGATGACGGAAGCGATGAACCGCGAGGGCTGGCCGAAGCGCGACTCGCGCGTCTTCATGCTGCTGCAGGAGGAGCGCGCCGGCGTCGACATCAAGGTGCCGGAGGCGAAGGTTCAGGAGGTCCTGAGCCGCGGCTAATGCTGAAGAGCGTGAATCGACTGAGTAAGCGGAATCCCCTCGCCCCGCGTGCGGGGAGAGGGTTAGGGTGAGGGGTAGATCCACTCACGAATCACGCCTTATTTGATTTGTATGGGCTTGCCCTTCGCCGCCGAGGCAACGATCGCTTCCAGCACGGCGACCCCGTTGATCGCTTCCTCCGGCGGCACGACGAAGTTCTTCTTTTCCGCGACGGCATCGGCGAACGCCTCCAGCTCCGCCTTCTCCTTGTCCGCCGCCGGCAGCGTGATGCGCTCCGGCTGGCCCTGGAGCCCGCGCATGATGAGCTCGGTGTCGCCGCGCATCTCGATCCAGCCCTTCGAGCCGAACACCCGCATGTGGTAGAGGTCGGCGGTCACAAACACGGTGCTGAGTGATCCGGTCGCGCCACTCGCGAACTTGAGCAGCATGGAAGTCGTGTCGTCCATGTCCACCTCGGGGGCAATCTTGCGCTTGTCGCTGAACGCGTAGACGCTCGCGACCGGCCCCGCAATCTGGATCATGCCGTCCAGCGTGTGGATGCCGCGCGCAGTCATGCCCCCCGCCGGGGCCTCGGCGCGGGTGGAGCGCCAGCTCGCCGCGTCCAGGTTGTAGCCGGTGGGACCGGAATGCGTCGCTTCGACGTGCAGCACGTCGCCGATCGCCCCGGCGCGGATGCGGTTCATCATCTCTACAAACGAGGGCGCGTGCCGGCGGTTGAATCCGATGGAGAGCGTGACGCCCGCCGCGCGGCAGGCCTCGACGGCCTTCTCGGCGGTCTTGCGCGTAAGCGTCAGCGGCTTCTCGCAGAACACATGCTTGCCCGCCTTCGCCGCCTGCTGGATCTGCTTGACGTGCAGCGAATGCGGCGTCGCGAGAATAACCGCGCCGATTTCGGGATCCTTCAGCACGCGGCCGTAGGACGAGACGACCTTGATGCCGGTCTTCTGCGAAAATTCCTGGTGCTTCGCCGGATCGCGGGAGATTCCCTTCACGAACTTGATCTTGCTGCTTCCCTGCACCGATTCCACCAGGCGGTTGCCCCACCGCCCCAGCCCGTAAATTGCTGCATTCAGCATTTCTCTTTCCCTCGTAAAAACGGCGCCGGTGACGGCGCCGCCTCCCGGACGCAAGCGTGCTGTTATTTCTTCCCGGCGCAGATGTCGCCGCTGCGCGAGGTGGCGTAGTGAAGGTGGTTGAATCCCGGCACGTTGAAGGTCGCGTCGTCGTCGCGGAAGATGTAGGGATGCTCGCCCTGGTCCTGGTACTTCGAGAGGAGCGTCCGCGGCTCCATGCCGGGCTTATGCTCGCGCCGCAGGTAGCCGTCCACCAGGCGCTTCGCGGCAGCAACGGCCTCCGGCAGCGAATCGTATTCGCCGACCCGCCGCACCCTGGTTTCGGGTTCGGTGTGCCCGCTCAATCCTTCCACGAAGTAGGTCATGGGCCCTCTGTGCCACCGCATGCCGCGCACCTGGCGCGCTGGCAAATCAGTATACATCACCCATCACTCGTAAATCGGGCGAGGTTCCTCGAGCAACGCCGGACGCAGCGGTTTCAGGCGATGGCGCCGTGGCGGAGGCGCACAAAAAGAAGAAGTGAGCTGGCAAGCCATCGCCCTAAGGTTTATCTGGCGGGCGATAGAGGAACGACCGGCTCATCGGATAGCCGGTCCCGACATTTCCCTTGCTGACGGTCACCTGAAACAGATTGAGGTCCAGGGTCGATCGGAACACATCGGCACAGGACCACAAGTAAGCACGCCAACTGCGCCGAAAGGCCTCGTCGAAGCGGTGCGGATCGAGGGCGTGGATCGCGTTCCAGTTCCGGTCGAAGCGCTCGCCCCAGGCGTCGAGCGTCAGCGCGTAGTGCCGGCGCAAATTCTCGATTTCGAGCACCTCGAGACCGCAGCGCTCCATCCAGTCGATCGCCTGTGCCAGGCTCGGGATCCAGCCGCCGGGAAAAATGTACTTGCGGATGAAGAGCTCGGTGTCGCGAGTGCCGACGAGCCCGATCTTGTCCGTGAGCCCGCGCCGCGCGAGCTCGGCGCGCAGCTCCGCCACCTGCTCGGTCGTGGTGTTGATGCCGGTGCCGAGCGCGCCGTAATTCTCCCAGGCGTGAAACAGCAGGCCGCCCCAGCCGCAGCCGACATCCACGAAGGTCTCGCCCGCCTCCAGCCGCACCTTGCGGCAGACGTGATCCATCTTGTTCTTCTGCGCTTGCTCGAGCGTACTCGTGCCCTCCGCCCAGTAGGCGCAGGTGTACATCATGCCCGCCGTATCGAGCCAGTAGCGGTAGAACGCCTCGCCCAGGCCGTAGTGGTAACGCGCGTTCGCCTTCGCCTGCGCGATCGAGCGGTTCGAGAAACGCCACTCGTGCCAGCGGTTGCGCAGTCTCAGCAACAGGTTCGGCGCCCGGTTGTAGCCGCTCTCGGATCCGGCGCGAACCGCGAGCGCGATGTCACCGTCGATGTCGACGCCGCCGGCAATGTACGACTCCAGCAGGCCGACATAACCGTACGCGACCGTGCGGAGCTCCGCGCTCCGGGTCCGGAACGTCAGCGTGAACGCTGGGCTCGCGCCCCGGTTCCCGATGACAGTACCGTCCGCGAGCACCACGCGAAACGGAATCTTGGTGCCCGCAGCGACCGCGCCGAGCTTGCGCGCGAGCGCACTGGATGGAACGGCCTGGGTATACATTTACCGCGCGTGGCCAGCCGATGCTAACCGGACCCGCTGGGCGGCGGGGGACGGTCCTTCGGCGTGCGCTTGCGCCCCGGCAGCAACTCGAACAGCCACTCGGCCACCACGTTGGCACGAATGACGCGGATGGCGAGCGCCGTCGCGGAGATCGGCCGCACCAGGCGCGTCTCACGCAGCCGCCGCAGGAACACCGCGATCACCACCGCGCGCGCGACGCCCGAGGCGCAGAGCGCGAGCCACAAGCCGCTGGTAAAGACGACCGTATAACCGGCAAGCTGCAGCTCGCGCGGCGCGTGCGTGGCGAGCAAGCCCCCGATCAGTGCGCCGCCGAAGATCGCCGTATTGGAGAGGGCCTGGTGCACGGCGCTGTAGGCCGCACGCTTCGCCGGCGGCACGACGTCGTACAGAAAGTTCCCCGCCGCGAGGCTGAATCCCGCCCAGGCGACGCCGGAGATGACCTGCAACACCATGATCGCCCAGAAATTGGGAAACAGTACCCATAGGATCGGCAGCGTCGGGAACACGGTGCTCGTCACCTGCACCACCCGGAGATTCCCGAACACGTCCGACAGCCGGCCCCACAGCTTGAGCGCCGCAAACTGCATCAGCACGTAGAACGCGTTGACCACGGTGAACTCCACATAGGAAAACCGCAGGTCGCGCAGCATGTAGAGCGTGAAGAACGGCGAGGCCATGGCAACCGCCAGGTTCATGAAGGCGACAAACAGCGCGAAGCGGCTGAAATCCGAGCCGCGCATGCGCTCGAGCAGCCCGGCGAGAGGCGGGAGCGTGAGCGGCGCGAGGCGCGCGAGCGGCTCGTGCATGCCCATCAACTGGGCGAGCGAGTAGAGGCGCGCCGATAGCGCAATCGCGAAAATCGCTGCAAAGCCCCAGTGCGCCAGCGCCCGCTGCTCGAAGAATCCCAGGGTGAGCCCCGCCGCGGTCAGGCTCGCGAAGGTCATGATGCTCATCAGCTGCGTGCGCCGGCCGAAGAAGCGGCCGCGCCGGCGCTCCGGAACGAGATCGCTGATCAAGCTGCTCCACGGCGGCGCGGCGAACTGGCCGCCGATGTAATAGAGCACGACCGCCGCAATGAGCAGGGTCACCGAAGCCTCGAGTGGGACGAACGCGAGAGCGATGATCGGCAGCCACGCCACCGACTGCAGCGCCACGCCGGCGAAGATCAGGGTCTTGCGCCGGATGGCATACCCCGCCACCCAGGCCGATGCGAGCTGCGCGATCGAGCCGAGCAGCAAGGGCACCGCGCTGAGCGCCGTAATCTGGGCGGTTGTTGCCTTGAGAAAGACCGCGAATGCCTGAAGGTAGGACTCACCCGCTCCGAACATCAGCGACCACGCAACGCCGTCGCGCACGGAATATTGGAGCGATCGTTCGGTTTCGGGGTCGCGTGAATACATGGGGAAACCGGGCTCCGTCCCCAAATTATTTCGACGGCACATCCATCGCGGCCAACTTCACGCCGTAGACGACCAGCGCGGCAAACAGCGCCGCCCGCGCGTAGACATGGAGCGCGCTGACCCCCTCCGGCACGTGGAACGCGAGCTCTTTCGCGCGCGTGAACCAGCCGTCCTCTCCGTCGTCAGCCGCGCGCGCCGCCGCGACGGGAGCGGCCGGCGCGAGGCGCGACTTCAGATATTTGGAGAAAATCAGCCCGCACGCGCCGCAGACATCCTCCGGCCCGGTCTCGCTGGCCGCGCGTTCGTGTCCGCACTTGGGGCACTTCTTGTACAAGCGGGAAAGCCGTCCGTTATCAGCCGCCAGCCGGAGACAAATACCGTATCACCGGCTCCCGCACATGTTAGCACTCAGTACGCGAGCCTCCCCTGCGACTGCGCCGATGCCTCCCTCATCGCGCTCGCCGAGCGCACCGGCTAAAAAAAACCCCGCCGAAGCGGGGTTTCTTGCCCGGACGGCGCCGGGATCAGGCGGTCTTCAGATTGGCCGCGGAAAGCCTGCCGTCGTTGCCTTTCTCCACGTCGAACGAGATCTTCTGCTTCTCGTTCAGCGTGCCGAGGCCGGAGCGTTCGACGGCCGAGATGTGCACGAAAACATCCCGCGAGCCGTCGTCGGGCGAGATGAATCCGAAGCCCTTCATGGAATTGAAAAACTTGACTGTGCCGGTTGACATTGAAGTCCTCCGAATATGGCGTTGCCCCGCACGATATCGCGCGGCGCATCAAATCACCGATGGGAGATAACCGAAATGACCGGCCGGAGAGATCCGGAAAGAGACCGCGGACAGACCCAAAGCAAATTCGATGCGCGCATTGTAGCACGCCGGCGCTCCCTTCCCTGTCCGAAAGAATGCTTGCCAGGAGAGACGCCTGCCCCCATACTCGCGCGTCCCATCGAATCAAGGACGGAAATCGAACATGGCAAAAGAAGAACTGATCGAGCTGGCGGGCGTCGTCGATGAGGTGCTGCCCAACACGCAGTGCCGGGTGACGCTCGACAACGGCCACGCAATCACCGCCTACACCTGCGGCAAGATGCGCATGCGCCGCATCCGCGTCCTGGCCGGGGACCGCGTCACCGTGGAGATCTCGCCCTACGACCTCACCAAGGGCCGCATCAACTTCCGGCACAAGGACACCACCGCCCCGCCGGTGATGGCGCCGCGGCCGTCGTACCTCCGCCGCCGCTGACGCCCCGGCTCAGCTCTCGTCGGTATGCGCCATCATCAGTGCCGGCGCGTGCGGCGCGCTCCAGACCTCGCTGAACGTGATGCTCTCGTGGGCCGGAGACCAGGTCCCGGATCGCGGATCGTACCGTTCGATGCACCCCGAGCCATCGCGCAGGGAAACGATGCGGGCATAGCAGCTGCGCAGCTTTTTCGGGCCGATCACGACTCTGCCGGCGCCGCTCTCCACGTGCATCATTTGCGCTTTCATGGCAGGCCCGGTCCGCTAACCCAGCTTGTGGAGTGCGATCCGGCCCCGGGTCGTGAGCGCGAAGCCGCCGATCGTCCGCTCGACGAGTTTCCGCTTGAGGAGCCTCGCCCCGATGAGCTCGGGAATCGCCTGCTTCCGAGTCGTGACCGTAAGCTCCCGCAGCCAGCGCAACTCGGCAAATCCGACGATTTCATCCATGGTACCCGCTCCTTCGCAAAACTGCGCACGGCGGCAAGCCGGGGTATGTTTAATCCCAAGCCCTGAAGGACGTGGCCGGAAGTACGGCCCGCAATGACCGCGGGCCCAAGGAGAGGAAACTAAACGCCTGAATGACTTATACGCGCTATCGGTACGAGGGTCAATCGAGTACATGGGAACGGAGCCCTATTTCCGCGCCGTGGCTAGATGAGCGCGGAAGGGAAATAGGGCTCCGTCCCCATATCACACTCTATTACGCCGAGATATAGGACTCCGTCCTCATATCACGGTGCGTGGCACGCGCGGAGTCGAGCACGTAACCCGCAAGCTGGTGGGAGTGATGGGCGAGATCGTCCACCGACAGGAAGCCCGCCATCGTGCGGTCGCGGTTCAACACCGCGAGCCGACGGAGGTGCTTGCGCTCCATCAACTGGGCCGCGTCGGCGATATCGTCATCGCTGAAGCAGCACGTCACATCCCGGGTCATGATCTCGCGCACCGTGGTCCGTGTCACGTCCCGGCCCTCGGCGACGGCGCGGCAGCAGATGTCGCGGTCGGTGATCATCCCGAGCAGCTGGCCGTTTTCCCAGACCGGCAGCGAGCCGATGTTGACGTCGCGCATCTTGTGCGCCGCCTCCTGCAGCGACATACCGGGTGCTACGGAGTCCGCACCGGGTGTCATGATTTCCTTGACTAGCATGGCTACCTCCTTTTGCCGTCTTGATTCGGCAATAAATGATTAAACCAAGCTTTTCAAGACGGCGTACTGACGCGGATCAAACTTTGCCGGCGACCGACATCCCGGAATGCCGCAAAATCCGCGCGGTTACGTTCCAGCTCGCGCGGACGCCCTCCGGCGCAGCAGCTGGACGCCGACCAGCAGCGCCGGCAAGCCGCACACGATGAAGCCGGCGCCGTAGCTGCCGGTGAGTTGGAGAAAACCCGAATAAATGAGCGGCAGGGACAGCGCGCCGACCTGGCCGAATGACAGCACGCCACCGGTGACTCCGCCGCGCATGTCCTCCGGTGAAGCGCGCGCGGTTTCGGCCAGGAGAACGCCGTGCCAGGAGAGCGCCGTGGCGCTGAGCACGCAGGCGACGACGCCTACCAGCAGCACCGGCCAGCCCGCATTGGAAAGCGCAAGAAGCGCAGCACTTCCCGCCATGCCGAGGGCAAGCCCCGCCATCACCAGGGAGGGCGAGACATAGGTGCTACCGATCCAGCCCCAGAGAATGCGCCCGGGCACCGCGACCGCCACCGCCACGGAAAACAGGAAACCCGCCGCCACGGGCGTGTAGCCGATCGTCGTCAGATAGGTGACGAAATAGGCCGTGAAGACGGCCTGCACCCCGTTGAAGGCAAGGCAGGCGAAGGACAAGGCGCGAAGGCCCGGCGTGGCGAGCACCACGGTCAAGGTCGACCTGAAATCCGACAACCGGAATCTGCGCGTCGGCACCCGGTCGGTATCGAAGGTCCTGCGCAGGGGCTGCAGCACCAGGGCCAGGACGGCGCACGCCGCCCCACACAGGAGCATCGTCACGCGCCAGCCCGTCCATTCCGTCAACGGCGGCCCAAGCACACCGGCGAGAAGCAGGCCGGCCGGCACCGCGGTCTGCTTGATCGAGAACACCAGGGGCAGGTAGCGCGGCGAGGTGCAGCGGCTGAGCAGATGCGAGCTCGCCGGAGTGGACACGGCCCCGCCACCCCCGCCAATAATCGCCGACAGGACGAGCGGCAGGGGCGATCCCAGCGCCGCCAATGCAGTTCCGGCGCTCAGCATGACGAGGGCGATCTGGCTCACTCGCAAGGCGCCATAGCGCACGATAAAGCTCCCGCACCCAAGCTGCGCGATGAGAGCCGACAAGGCCATCACGCCGAAATAGATGCCGATCCAGGCCGCATCGAGGCGCAAATCCGCGATGATCGCCGGTGCGATCACTGCAGGCAGAGCCCTGCCGAGCGCGACAAAGGTCTGCTGAAAAAACGTCGCCCCGAGGGCGAGCAGGAGATGGTGCATGCCTTGCGGCCTGCGGAGGCTGCTACCCCTTGTGGATACCCAATGCTATCGCACCCTGCCCCGCCGCGCGCGCCTGTGTCTTGACGGTGCCATGGGCCGGGCGTAGCGTGTGCCTGCGTACAAAAAAGGAGGAGGTCGGTCATGAAAACGTCTGCTCTTTCCCTCATGGATTTCGTGGTTCCCGCCTTCGTGCTGGCAGGAGTCGTTGCGAGCCCTGCGCTGGCGCAGCAGTACCCGTCGAAGCCAGTGCGGGTCGTCGTCGTGTTTGCTCCGGGCGGCGCAACCGATGTCGTCGGGCGGCTCGCGTTCCGGAAAGTGGGCGAGCAGCTGGGCCAGCAGTTCGTGATCGACAACCGGGCCGGCGCGAGCGGGACAATCGGCGCCGCGCTCGTGGCGAAGAGTCCGCCCGACGGCTATACCGTCATGGTGTACTCGGCGACGATCCTCGCCAACTCGCACATCTACAAGAAGCTGCCCTACGACCCGCTGAAGGACTTCATCGGGTTGACGCCGGTCGCGCGGATGGTGGGCATGCTCGTCGTGCATCCCTCGATGCCGGTGCGCTCGACGAAAGAACTTATCGCCCTGGCGAAAACGCGGCCCGGTGAAATCATGTACGGCACGGCCGGCCCCGGCGCCTTCCAGCATCTCTCGACGAGCCTCTTCGCCAATATGGCCGGCTTGAACCTGACCCATGTCCCCTACAAGGGGGGCGCTCCGGCGACCGCCGCGATGGCGTCCGGCGAGGTACAGATGATGCTCACGCCGGCATCGGAGACGGTCCCGCACATCCAATCGCGCCGCGTGCGGCCGATCGCGGTGTCTTCGGCCAAGCGGACCACCCAGTTCCCGGAGATCCCGACCATAGCCGAAACCGTGAAGGGCTACGAATTTACCTCGTGGATGGGGACTTTCGTGCCGGCGGGCACGCCGAAGCCGATCGTCGACAAGCTCAACGCCGAGCTCAAGAAGGCGGTGGCGGATCGCGACGTCGCCTCGAAGCTTTCGGCCCTGACGCTCGATCCCATGCATATGTCCGTCGAGGAATTCGCCGGACTGCTGAAGTTCGAATACGACAAGTACGAGAGTGTCGTGAAGCTTTCGGGTGCCCGTATCGAATAGCGACTCAACATCATTCAAGAACAAGGAGGAGGATTCCATGCGTGCGACAAGACTGTTGGCCACGGTCGCCATCCCGGCGCTCCTGGCAGCTTCGGCGGCATACGCCGCTCAACCCGCATTCCCGGACAAGCCGATCCGGCTGATCATCGGCAGCGCTCCGGGGTCGGGCCCGGACATCATGGCCAGGCTCATTGCCGATCACCTCTACGGCGTGTGGGGCCAGCGGGTCGTCGTCGATACCCGTCCCGGAGTGGCCGGCATCCTCAGCGCGGAGCAGGCGCTTCGCGCGAACCCGGACGGCTACACCTGGATGATGCTGACCTCCCAGCTCTTCGTCGCGACCTCGGTCTATCCCAATCTCACGTTCAACCTCGACAGGGATTTCGTCTCGGTCTCGCTCGTCGGGCTGGTGCCTTGGGTGCAGACGATCAGCCCGCAGCTCCCGGCGAACTCGGTTGCCGAGCTGATCGCGCTGGCGAATAAATCGCCGGGCAGGCTTCGCTACGGCTCCGGCGGCCCGGGCAGCGGCGAGCATTTCGCCACGGTCATGTTCACGCAAGCGGCCGGCATCGACATGCTGCACGTGCCCTACAAGGGCGTCGCGGGGGCTCTCCTCGACACGATCGCCAACGAGATCCAGATGCAATTCGCCGTGTATCCCGCCGCGTGGCCCCAGGTCAGCGCCGGCAGGCTGCGGGCGATCGGGGTCAGCACGGCGAAGCGCGCGCCGGGGCTGCCCAATGTCCCTACGATTGCGGAAACATTGCCGGGCTTCGTGAACTTCGGCTGGTACAGCATCGTGGCACCCAAGGACACGCCGGAGGCCGTGCTCGCCAAGGCGAGCGCAGAGATCGTCAAGGCCGCCCGCGCGCCGGCGTTCGGCGAGCGGCTGAAGGTGCTCGGCATCGAGATCATCGCCGGCGGGCGCAAGGAGCTGGACGACTTCCGGAGCGCCGAGCGCAAGCGGGTCACCGAGATCGTGAAGGTTTCGGGAATTACCATTACCAGGTGACGGGTGCGCGTCGAGGGGCGGAAGAGGGGCCCCGGTGATTCTCCGGGGATCTGACCTCCGGTGACGCGCGGGGCGCCCGACACAATTAGGCCAATCGCTTGCGATGACATATCGGAGGGCGCCACCGGCTGAGCCGTGTTTCCCTATCACGACGAAAACGAGACCCGGCGAACCCCGTATGTCACGTTCGTCCTGATCGCAGCGAACGTGCTCGTGTGGCTGCTGGTCCAGGGCGCAGGCTCCACGCTTTCGCTCGCGCGCTCCGTGTGCGAGCTCGGCCTCATTCCCGGGGAGTTGACCGCATCCGTCTCTCCCGGCACGCGCTTTCCCATGGGGGAAGGACTGGTGTGCCTCACGGACCCGGGCCGCCAGGTCCAGAACGTCGTCACCTCCATGTTCCTGCACGGTTCCTGGATGCACCTGCTCGGAAACATGTGGTTTCTGTGGCTTTTCGGAAACAATATCGAGGACTCGATGACGCGGCCCCGGTTCGTCGCGTTCTATCTGTTGAGCGGACTCGCCGCTGCGCTCGCGCAGGTGATCGCCGATCCCTCGTCCACGGTGCCGATGGTCGGCGCCTCAGGCGCAATCAGCGGGGTGATGGGCGCCTACCTGGTCTTGTTTCCGGGCGTTCGGGTATTCACCTTGGTGCCACTGGGCTTCTATCTCACGTCGCTTGCACTGCCGGCATGGGCGATGCTCATCTACTGGGCGGTGCTGCAGCTATTCGGCGGGTT
>DASWHI010000139.1:0-11016 GCA_036398235.1 Burkholderiales bacterium | reverse complement strand
CCGGCTTAGAAGGCCGGTGCTCTGTCCGTTGAGCTACGGGCGCCCTGCGGCAAGGCTGCCCCGCCCGGCGCTGAGGCGCAAGACCCGGACCCCTGACCGCAAGCCGCCCCGCGCCCCCGGGAGCCGGTGCAATATACTCCTGGAAGCCCCTGATAGTCAATGGAAAATCGCTAAATTTGTGCGCCAACTTAATAACTTGCGACCCACCCGCATTTCATATATAAAGCGTCTTTTTCGACTGGAATTGGGCGCATGCCGACCGGACTGCACAAGGCTTTTCCCCCCTACAAACCGAAGGGGAAAGAGGACTACATGAACCCGCGCCAGCTCGGGCATTTCCGCAAGATGCTCGATGAGATGAAGCGCGAGCTGTCGCAGGACATCGACCGCACCGTCCACACGATGCAGGACGAGGCGACGATCTTCGCGGATCCCAATGACCGCGCCAGCCAGGAGTCGGACATGTCGCTCGAGCTGCGCAACCGCGACCGCGAGCGCAAGCTCATCAAGAAGATCGACGAGACCATCTCGCGCATCGACCAGGGCGAATACGGCTACTGCGAGTCGTGCGGGGTGGAGATCGGGTTGAAGCGGCTGGAAGCGCGTCCGACCGCGACGCTCTGCATCGACTGCAAGACGCTCGACGAGATGCGCGAGAAGCAAGTCGCCAAGTAGCTATCGGCGATCAGCGATCGCCAAATGAAAAGGGGCGGGTCACCCGCCCCTTCTTCTTGTACTGCGCCAGCCGGCTTGGAGCTGCGGTTCGCGCCTCCGATCAGACCGCCACTACTGTGCGGTGGTCTGAATCTCGATTGCCACTGCCTTCATCGAGAGCCGCAGCCTGCCCTTGTCATCCGCCTCGAGCACCTTGACGCGCACCTGCTGCCCTTCCTTGAGGTAGTCGCCGACGGCGTTCACGCGCTCGTTGGCGATCTGCGAGATGTGCAGCAGTCCGTCCTTGCCCGGCAGCACGCTCACGATCGCGCCGAAATCGAGCAGTTTCAGCACCGTGCCGTCGTAGATGCGGCCGACCTCGACATCCGCGGTAATGGCCTCGATGCGCTTCCTTGCCGCCTCGCCCGCCTCCGGCGACACGCAGGCAATGGTGACGGTCCCGTCGTCCTGAATATCGATGGTGGTGCCCGTCTCCTCGGTCAGCGCACGTATGACCGCGCCGCCCTTGCCGATTACGTCGCGGATCTTTTCGGGCTTGATCTTCATGGTGATCATCCGCGGCGCCCACACGGACAGCTCGGCGCGCGGCGCTTCCAGCGACTGCTTCATCTTCTCCAGGATGAGGATGCGCCCCTCGCGCGCCTGGACCAGCGCGGCATGCATGATTTCCTTGGTGATGCCTTCGATCTTGATGTCCATCTGCAGCGCCGTCACGCCATTCTCGGTGCCAGCGACCTTGAAATCCATGTCGCCCAGGTGGTCCTCGTCACCGAGGATGTCGGAGAGCACCGCGAAGCGCTTGCCTTCCTTGATCAATCCCATGGCGATGCCTGCCACATGCGCCTTGAGCGGAACGCCGGCATCCATCAGCGCAAGACAGCCCCCGCACACGCTCGCCATCGAGCTCGAGCCATTCGATTCAGTGATTTCGGAAACCACGCGCAACGAGTACGCGAATTCCTCCGGAGCCGGCAGCATGGACAGCAGCGCGCGTTTGGCCAGCCGTCCGTGCCCGATTTCTCGGCGCTTGGGCGATCCGACGCGCCCGGTCTCGCCGGTCGCATAGGGCGGCATGTTGTAGTGCATCATGAAGCGATCGCTGTACTCACCCTGCAGCGCATCGATGCGCTGCTCATCCCGCGAGGTGCCGAGAGTAGCGGCCACCAGCGCCTGGGTCTCGCCGCGGGTGAACAGGGCCGAGCCATGGGCACGCGGCAATAATCCGGTGCGTATCGAGATCGGCCGCACCGTGCGCGTGTTGCGTCCATCGATGCGCGGATCGCCGTTCAGGATCTGGCCCCGCACGATTTTCGATTCCAGGGCAAAGCAGATTTCCTTGACTGCATTGGCGTCCGGGCCGCCTTCCGTGCCGACCCCGACATCGGCAAATACGCGCTTCCAGATGTTGTCGATCGCCTCGGAGCGAGCTTGCTTCTGCCTGAGCTGAAACGCCGCGCGCAGTTCATTTTCGGAAAGTTCCGCGATGCGTGCGATCAGCGCTTCGTTCCTGGCCGGCGGCGCCCAATCCCATTCCGCGGCGCCCGCCTCCTCGACCATCTCGTTGATCGCCTGGATCACCGCCTGCATCTGCTGGTGGCCAAATACCACGGCGCCCAGCATGACGTCCTCGGTCAATTCCTTCGCTTCCGACTCCACCATCAGCACTGCCTGCTCGGTGCCGGCCACCACCAGGTCCAGCTGAGAGGATTTCAGCTCGGTGGCGGTCGGGTTGAGGACATACTGCCCACCGAGATAGCCGACCCGCGCCGCACCGATCGGACCTTTGAACGGAATTCCGGAGAGGCCGAGCGCTGCAGAGGCGCCGATCATCGCTGGTATGTCGGAATCGATCTCGTTGTTCGACGATACGACGGTCGCGACCAACTGCACTTCGTTATAGTAACCGTCAGGGAACAGCGGGCGGATCGGGCGGTCGATCAGCCGGCACGTCAGGACCTCCTTTTCTGAGGGACGGCCTTCACGCCTGAAAAACCCGCCGGGGATTTTTCCCGCAGCGTAAGTGCGCTCCTGGTAGTCTACGGTCAGCGGCAGGAAATCCTTTCCCTCCGCAGCGTGCCGGGCACCGACCACGGTGACCAGCACGACCGTGTCTTCCATATTGACCAGCACCGCGCCGGTTGCCTGGCGCGCGATTTCGCCGGTTTCGAGAATCAGCCGGTGCCGTCCCCAGATTAACGATTTTTTGATGTGATTCAAGGTCGTGCCTTTCGAGAAATAAAAAAGACCGCGTGCGCGGTCTCAAGTTAACTAGCAATATGTCACTGCGCGAGGCGCAGTGCCCGAACGTTCACTTGCCAACGCACCCATGAGGGTGTCTTTACTTACGCAATCCGAGGCGGTCGATCAACTGGCGGTATTTGTCGGCGTTTGCCCGCTTGAGGTAATCGAGGAGCTTCCGCCGGCGGCTCACCATGCGCAGCAACCCGCGCCGCGAATGGTGGTCCTTGACGTGGGTTTTGAAATGATCGGTGAGATCGGTGATGCGCGCCGTGAGCAGCGCGATCTGCACCTCGGGTGATCCGGTATCGCCCTTGCCCCGCTGGTACTCGTTCATCAGCTGGGCCTTCTGGTTGCTGGTAACCGCCATCGCACTCTCCGCCTGTGAGGCGCGTATTCTACTCTCTAACCCACGGTTTCTCAAGCGATACTTGGCTCGTTGACCGCTGCGGCGGGCGCCTGTGACACCAGGCGCCGCGGCACGATTTCCCCTTGGGCCATGATCTCCGCGACTCCCATGAACGCTCCGCCGGGGCCATAGACGCGGGCAAGGCCCGCCGAGTGGACTGCGCTGTGCGCAATGGACTGGCCCTGGCTCAATCGCAATGCCGTTCGCGCATCGAGATCCACCCGCGGCAGGGCGCACACCAGGGCGTCCTCCGGCAGCAGCAGCGCATCGCGCTCGTCGGGCGCCGCCTGCTCGAGCCGTTCCAGCGTGACAGCACCCGCCGACAACCGGAAATCGCCGACCGCATCCCGCCTCAGTCCGGAGAGGCAGGCGCCGCACCCGAGGGCGCGTCCGAGGTCCTCCGCCAGAACGCGCACGTAGGTGCCTTTGCTGCAGATCACGAATACCTTCAGCTCGCCGCCTTCGAGCCCCAGCAGCTCCAGCCGGCGAATGACGATGGGGCGCGGCTCGCGCGGGACCTCGGCCCCTGCGCGAGCCAGCTTGTAGAGCCGCTGGCCTTCGTGCTTGAGCGCGCTGTACATCGGCGGTGTCTGCAGGATTTCCCCGGTGAACGCCTTGAGCGCTCGTCCGATGTCAACGTCCGTGACCCGCACGTCGTGGCGGGCCGTGACCACGCCTTCAAGATCGCCCGTGTTCGTCGTAATGCCCAGGCGCACCGTGGCGATGTACGCCTTGTCCGCGCCGAGCAGGAGATGGGAAAACTTGGTCGCTTCGCCGAGGCAGATCGGGAGCAGACCCGTCGCCATGGGGTCGAGCGTGCCGGTGTGCCCGGCCTTTTGCGCCCGGAACAGGCGGCGGGTCCTCTGCACCGCTGCGCTCGAGGTGATGCCGGCGGGCTTGTCGAGCAGCAACACCCCGTCCACGGCGCGCCAGCCACCTGTGCGGCCGATCCCCTGGCGAGCGTTCGGGGTCATTTCTTCCGCCGCTTGCGCTTCGTATCCTCCGCCACGGCCGCGTCAATCAGCTGCGACACACGGATTCCGCGCTCGACCGATGCGTCGTACTCGAAATGCAACTGGGGCACGACGCGGAGCTTGATGCGCTGCGCCAGCTGGCTGCGCAGGTAACCCGCCGCGTGCTGCAGGCCCGCTCCGGCCTCAACGATGCGGGAGGCCTCTCCCAGCAGCGTGAAGTAGACCCGGGCATGGGCGTTATCGGGAGTAACCTCGACATCGGTGAGGGTGATCATGCCGACTCGGGGATCCTTCAGCTCGAGCCGGATGATGTCGGACAGCTCGCGTTGGACCTGCTCGGCGATGCGCCGGCTGCGGGGGAAGTCTTTCGGCATCGCCAGTTTCGAGTTACGAGTTTCCAGTTTCCAGTTTCACGTTTCTGTGCCAATTACCAACTCGAAACTCGCAACTAGAAACTAGAGCGTGCGCGCCACCTCGACGACCTCGTACACCTCGAGCTGGTCGCCGACTTTGAGATCGTCGAAGTTTCTGAGCGAAAGCCCGCATTCGAACCCGGCCTTGACCTCGCGCACGTCGTCCTTGAAACGCTTGAGGGAATCGAGCTCGCCGTCGTGAATCACGACGTTGTCGCGCAGCACCCGAACCTTGGCGCCGCTGCGCCGGACCAGCCCCTCGGACACGTAGCAGCCGGCGACGGTGCCGACCTTGGAGATCTTGAATATCTGGCGCACTTCGACGAGGCCGAGCACGTTTTCCTTCTTCTCCGGGGCGAGCATGCCCGACAGCGCCGCCTTGATGTCGTCAACAGCCCCGTAGATCACGTTGTAATAGCGGATGTCCACCCCGCTATGCTCGGCAAGCTTGCGCGCTGCCGCGTCGGCCCTGGCATTGAAGCCGATGATCACTGCCTTGGAGGCGAGCGCCAAGTTGACATCCGACTCCGTGATGCCGCCCACGGCGGCATGCACGATGTTGACCTTGACCTCATCCGTGGAAAGCCCTGAGAGCGCGTGGGACAGGCCTTCGTAGGAGCCTTGCACGTCCGCCTTGATGATGAGCGACAGCGTCTTGGCCTGCCCCTCGCCCATATGCTCGAAAATGTTCTCGAGCTTCGCCGACTGCTGCTTGGCCAGCTTGACGTCCCGGAACTTCCCCTGGCGGAATAGCGCGATCTCGCGGGCCTTGCGCTCGTCGCCCAGCACCAGCACCTCGGACCCCGCCGCAGGCACATCCGAAAGCCCGAGGATCTCCACCGGGATCGAAGGCCCGGCCGCCTCGAGGTTGCCGCCGGCCTCATCCAGCATGGCCCGCACGCGGCCGAACACCGCGCCTGCCAGCACCACGTCGCCGCGCTTGAGCGTTCCCGACTGGACCAGGACGGTTGCGACCGGGCCCTGCCCCTTGTCGAGCCTCGATTCGATCACGACGCCCTTCGCGGGCGCGTCCCGGGGTGCCTTCAGCTCGAGCACCTCTGCCTGCAACAGTATTCTTTCCAGCAACGCGTCTATCCCCTTGCCGGTCTTGGCCGAGACTTCGACGAACATGGTATCGCCGCCCCACTCTTCGGGCACGACTTCCCTTGAGGCGAGATCCTGCTTGACCCGGTCCGGGTTTGCTTCCGGCTTGTCGATCTTGTTGAGCGCGACCACGATCGGCACCTTCGCCGCCTTGGCATGGTGGATGGCTTCGACCGTTTGCGGCATCACGCCGTCATCGGCCGCCACCACCAGCACCACGGCGTCAGTTACCTTGGCGCCGCGAGCGCGCATTGCCGTGAACGCTTCGTGGCCCGGCGTATCGAGAAACGTGACCATGCCCTTGGGGGTATTCACGTGATACGCGCCGATGTGCTGCGTGATGCCGCCCGCCTCCCCGCTCGCCACCCGCGTGCGGCGGATGATGTCGAGCAACGAGGTCTTGCCGTGATCCACGTGGCCCATCACGGTGACGACCGGGGCGCGCGGCTCCAGCCTGACCTCGGCAGGCGACTCTTGCTGCTGCTCGGCGAGGAAAGCATCGGGATCATCGAGCCTGGCGCGCTTCGCGACGTGCCCCAGTTCCTGGACCACGATCATCGCGGTTTCCTGGTCGAGCACCTGATTGATGGTCGCCATGGTACCGAGCTTCATCATGACCTTGATCACCTCGGCGGCCTTCATCGACATCTTGTGCGCAAGGTCTGCGACCGTGATGGTCTCAGGCACCGTGAAGTCCCTCACCACCGGCTCGGTCGGGCCGGCGAACGCGTGCGGCTGCTCGCCCTCTTCCTTGTGGGCGGCATGGCGTGTCTTGCGCTGGCGCCAGCCGAACCCGCCGGTCGAGTCGCCGCGTGTCTTGATGCTGCGGCGCTTGACCGTCTCGTCCTTCCAGACCACTTCCTTGACTTGTTTCTTGGCCTTCTTTTCCGCCTTTTGCGCCTTTTCTTCGGGTTTGACCGTCGGCTTGTGCAGCGTGCCTACTACTATGGCCGGCGTTGCCGCCGTCCCCGCCGACCTGGTTTCCTCCGGCGCCTTGGCTTCGGCGACCGCTTCGGCCTCCTTCTTGCGCCGCTTCTTCTCCGCGTCCTCCGCCTGCCGCGCCGCCAGCTCGGCCTGCTGCCTCGCCTCGGCTTCGCGCAACGCAACCTGCTCGGCATCGAGCACCGGCCGCGCGGGTTCGGGCGCGCCCTCGGGCTCGGCGTCGCGCTTCACCAGGACGCGCTTCTTGCGCACCTCGATGTGGATGGTGCGCGATTTCCCCATGCTGTCGGACTTCTTGATCTCCGTCGTCTGGCGACGCGTCAGCGTGATCTTCTGCTTCGACTCGCCCGCGCCGTGCGACTTACGCAGGTGCTCGAGCAGCTGGGTCTTGTCCTTTTCGGTAAGCGGCGTGTCCTCCGCCAGCGCCTTGCTCACGCCGGCCGCCTGCAGCTGCTCGATCAGCAGCGCCGTCGGGAGCCCCAGTTGCTGGGCAAGTTGGTTGACGTTGATCTGAGCCATGCGATTCGGGGAATCAGGAGCCCGCTACGGCAAACCACGGGGCGCGGGCCGCCATGATGAGCTGCTTGGCGCGTTCGCCGTCGAGCCCCGTCAGCTCGGTGAGATCGTCGGTCGCGAAATCGGCGAGCGCCTCCTGGGTACCCACGCCCTTCGCGGCGAGCAGGCGTGCCGTGTCGTTGTCCATGCCTTCAACCTTCATCAGGTCCTCGATGTCATGCTCGACCCGCTCTTCGCTCGCAATCGCCTGCGTGAGCAGCGCGTTGCGGGCGCGGCTCCGCAGCTCGTTGATGGTGGCTTCGTCGAAGGATTCGATCTCCTGCATCTCGCTGATCGGGACGTAGGCGACCTCCTCGAGGGTATTGAAACCTTCCTCAACCAGGATCGCCGCGACCTCTTCATCGACGTCGAGTTTCTCTATGAACATGGTCTTGACGCGCGTTGCCTCCTCCTCGCTCTTCTTCTGCGACTCTTCCAGCGTCATGAGGTTGAGCTCCCATCCCGTGAGCTCGCTCGCCAGCCGCACATTCTGGCCAGTGCGGCCGATCGCCTGGGCGAGATTTTCCTCGTCCACCACGATGTCCATGCTGTGCGCTTCTTCGTCCACCTTGATCTTGCTGACCTCGGCAGGCGCGAGCGCGTTGACCACGAACTGCGCCGGGTCCTCGGCCCACAGGATGATATCCACGCGCTCGCCCGCAAGCTCCGAAGTCACCGCCTGCACGCGCGAACCGCGCATGCCGACGCAGGTGCCGATCGGGTCGATGCGCCGGTCTTTCGAATGCACGGCGATTTTCGCCCGTGAGCCGGGGTCGCGCGCCGCCGCCTTGATCTCAAGCAGGCCGTCCTCGAGCTCGGGCACCTCCATTTCGAACAGCTTCACCAGGAACTCAGGCGCCGTGCGCGACAAAATGAGCTGCGGTCCCCGGCTGGCGTGGTCGGTCTTCCACACGTAGGCCCGCACCCGGTCGCCCATGCGCAGATTCTCCTTCGGGATCATCTGGTCGCGCGGCAACACGGCCTCCAGCCGTCCCGATTCGACGATGGCATTGCCGCGCTCCATGCGCTTGATGACACCGGTGACGAGCGGCTCCTTGCGGGCGAGAAAATCGTTGAGGATCTGCTCGCGCTCGGCATCACGGATCTTCTGCAGGATCACCTGTTTCGCCGTCTGCGCGCCGATGCGCCCGACTTCCAGGCCGCCGAGCGGCTGCTCGATGAATTCGCCGGGCTGGATCGCGAGATTCTGCTTCCTTGCGTCGCTGACTGCGATCTGGCGCGCGGCCTCCTCGACCTCCCCGTCGTTCATTACCTGCCAGCGGCGGAAAAAGGAGAACTCACCCGTCGTGCGGTCGACCGAAGCGCGCACGTCGACGTCCTCCTGAAAACGCTTCTTGGTGGCAGACGCGAGCGCGAGCTCAAGCGCGCCGAACACGATCTCCTTTTCGACGTTCTTTTCCCGCCCGAGGGCGTCCACCAGCAGCAATATCTCGCGACTCATTCCCGCGCTCCCGCTAAAGGTTCGGCACCAGACGCGCCGTCTCCACGTTGCCGAGATCGAGCGACAAAACCCTGCCCTCGACCTCCAGCTGCACCCGGCCGGCACCGGCCTCGCGCACCACGCCGATAAAATTGCGCTGCCCGTCCACCGGCAGGCGCATTCGCACGCGGGCCCGCTGGCCGGCGAAACGCGCGAAATCGCGCTCTCCCCTCAACAGACGGTCGAGACCCGGCGAGGATACCTCGAGCCGTTCGTAGTCCACGCGCTCGACGGTAAGTACCCGGCTCACCTGGTGGCTCACTGTCGCGCAGTCATCCACCGTGACCCCGCCCGGCTTGTCAATGTAGATACGCAGCAGCCCGCCGCGCACCGGGCGTTCAACGCCGGCCAGCTCGTAGCCCATACCGCTCACGGTAGCTTCCAGTAACTCATTCAATTCCATGGCAAATCCAGCTTACAAACAAAAAATGGGCGAACCGCCCATCTTCTGTATCCCCGGGAATCAGGGGGTGAAGAGTGTATCAAGAATCACGCTCAAATCCAATAGGTTGGAGAACATTTCCGCCCGCTCACGCGCGTGAGCATGCTCCCGGATACGGAAGGCAACCCGTTGTTTTGCGATTCTATTTGCACCATGGGCCGCTACTCGTGACGGAGACGCTCACGACGGCGCCGCATTCAAACTGTTGATGCGACGTGCGAACGCCAAATTGCGCTGTGGACCCAGCGGGTACTCCAACATCGCGCCGCAGAACATATTCGTTGCCTTTGTGTCCCGCCTCGGATCCCGTCTGCGCGAAGTGCGGGCGGGCCCGATTGAAATCCTGATGAAGCAAACATAGGAGATCTCTACTAGACACGTCTCACTTCGTTAGCATCCACGGCGAAAAATCGTATACGCTTGCAAATCTGCAGTTGCTGATGCGGGCAGAGCCATCACAAGGGCCCCTCAGCTAGGGGAGGCAATGAACAAGTTTGAGAAGGTCGAGGACGGTTCGCCGGGCGGGGATGCGGACTCCCGGAACGGTGCTGTCGATCAGCCCCATCAGCTTGCCGATGCAATGGCCCTGCTGAAGCAGGAAATCCGGGAGCGGAGGCAGCTCGAGGAACGCCTGCGCCAGTCGAACGAGGAGCTGCTGCTGCGCCTAGCGGAGCTGAAACAGCGCGACCGCGACCATCTCACGCTCGGCAAGCTGAGCAACTACCTCAAATCATGCATCTCCTCCGACGAAGCGTGCACCGTCATTACCGCGTTCTGCCCGCAGCTCATCCCATCCGATGTCGGAACGCTCTACCGCATCAACTCGCCGGGCGGCTATCTGGAACGGGTCGCCGGCTGGGGGCAAATCACGCAGGAGGAGAAGCTGTTCACGGTGCAGGACTGCTGGGGTTTGCGTCGCGGCCAGCTGCACTGGACGAATGGCGCGGGGACCGGATTGCTTTGCCAGCACGCAACCGGCTCTGCCGAACCGATATTCCCCTACATGTGCATCCCGCTGGTTGCGCACGGCGAGACGGTAGGACTGCTGTTCCTGCAAAGGCTTCACGCTGCGGCAAAGGCACAGGAAATCGGTGTGGCGCTGGAGTCGAAACTGGGTCTCGCCTCGGCCGTGGGTGAAGAAATCAGCCTGGCGCTCGCCAATCTCAAGCTTCGCGACACGCTGCGCCAGCAGTCCTTGCGTGATCCCCTGACCGGGCTCTACAACCGGCGCTTCCTCGAGGAGTACCTCGTGCACGAGCGCGTTCGCGCGTCGCGCAAGAACCGCCCGCTTTCGGTCATCATGCTGGACATCGACCATTTCAAGCGCGTCAACGACACTTTCGGCCACGACGCCGGCGACGCGGTACTGCGGCGCATGGGTCTCGTCCTGCAGGGCCATGTTCGCGGGAGCGACATCGCGTGCCGCATCGGCGGGGAGGAGTTTGCGCTGCTGCTGCCGGAAGCCTCGCTGGTGACCGCCTACCAGCGCGCCGAGCGCATATTGGATACCGTGCGCCACATGCAGATCAAGCATCGCGGCCAGGTCCTGGGGGCCATCACTGTCTCAATGGGCGTGGCGGCCTTCCCCAAGCATGGCGATACGCCCGAAGCACTCATTCGCGCCGCCGACCAGGCGCTGTACCAAGCCAAGCAGGGCGGGAGAAACAAGCTCGCGTCGGCGTAGGCCCGCAAACGCCTCGAAACGAAAAAGCCCGACCTCCCAGAGGCCGGGCTTTTCCGTTTCATGGGTGCCTGACGATGTC
>DASWHI010000138.1:0-7777 GCA_036398235.1 Burkholderiales bacterium | reverse complement strand
GTGAATCCGTATAGCTTGAAACGTGCGCGTCGCCGGATCCTGTTGTGGCTCCCGCGCGGGAACGGCCTTTGCCACGAGCGCGGCAAGTTCTCGTGTGGTGCCAACAGGTCCCCGCGCTCGAGCCGCAACAATCGCTGCTGCAATCGGTTTAGCAAACCGTTCTTCGCCATAGTTTCTTATGACCTCCCGGATCTCCCGCTCCGGCGCGCGCGCGAGCCACTCCGCGGCGGTGATGCCCGCGCCGGGGTCCATGCGCATGTCGAGCGGTGCGTCGGTGCGGAAGCTGAAGCCGCGGGCGGGGTCGTCCACCTGCGGAGAAGACATGCCCAGGTCGAGCAGGATGCCGTCTGCCGCCGGGACGCCGGCCTCCCCCGCCAGCGCGGCGAGCCGGCTGAAGCGTCCGTGCAGGATGCGAAAACGCCGGTCATCAATTTCTCCTCCTGCGGCCACCGCCTGCGGGTCGCGATCGAGGGCGAGCAGCCGCCCCGCCCGTCCCAGCCGCGCCAGGATCAGCCGGCTGTGCCCGCCGCGACCAAACGTGCAGTCGACGTAGCAACCGTCGCCGCGCACCTTCAAACCCTCTACTGCCTGCTCCAACAGGACCGCGGTATGTGAGCCCTCGCTCACAAGGAGAAGCCCTCCAGCTCAGGTGGCAGCCCGCCCGCGCCCGGCGCGCCGCCCTTCTCCATCAACTCGTCCCATTGGTCCTTGTTCCAGAGCTCGAATTTATGGCCCTGCCCGACCAGCACCACGGCTTTCTCGAGCTGCGCGTAGCGGCGCAGGGCGGGCGGCACCAGGATGCGTCCGGTCGCATCCATCACCACGTCCTCGGCGTAGCCGACGAGCCGGCGTTGCAGCTCGCGTATCTGCGCGTTGAAGCTCGAGAGCGACATCAGCTTCTTCTCGATCGGCTCCCAGTCGGGCAACGGATAGATGAGCAGGCAGCGGTCGGAATCGGCGGTGAGGACGAGGTGCCCGCTCGCCTGGGAGATGAGGTCGTCGCGAAAGCGGGAGGGCACCGCGAGCCTCCCCTTGCTGTCGAGATTCAGTTGCGCGACGCCACGAAACACGGGTCCCCCTTGGCTCGCAGGAATGCGCCACCCTGGCTACCCAATGGCGGCGAGTTATCCCACTTTTCTCCACTTCTTCCCACTATATTGGAAAGGGCGGGAAATGGTCAAGGACGATCAAGCGTTTTCTGTTTTTGGGACAAAGACTTATGAGGTGAAACCCAGGCGGGTTTTGAGGTGCAATTTCAATATAATTAAGACTTAAAAACAGTATGATAAACCGTAATCTGAAGGTAATACATTAGGTATGGCGTTGGAGGGTTATGTAGGGCAGCAAAATCCCCTGGTGTTGCGAGAGGGCAACACCAAGAAGCTAAGCTGAGGGAAAATAAGGGAAGCCGGCCGATAAGCCGGGTTCTGTGCGGGCCTTGCGGCCCGCGACAGCCATTCCTCTAGGCCCCGGATTGCTCCGCGGCTCAAGCCACCTACCCGCAAGCTCGGCGGGTCACGTCATCGCTTGCCTATTTGGTGTTGCTCCGGGTGGAGGTTGCCCCGTTTCACCCCTCCGCGCCCCGCGCCCTGGTCCAGATGCATTTCTGCACCCTGCCCATTTCTACGAGACTTTGACGCCTCGCGGCGTCAAAGCCCGGAGCGCGGACCACGTCGGACTCGTCTCTGTGGCCCTGTTCCTCGCCTCGCGGCGGGCGGTGATTAGCCGCCACCCTACCCTATGGAGCCCGGACTTTCCTCTCCGCACGGAACGAACCATCGTAGAGGCTCGCTTTTCCCGCACGCAGCGGCTGTCTGGCCGGCTTCCCAACGCGTATTTTACTCCTTCCCCAGTGCGCGCACCGCCGCCATCACCCGCAGCAGGTGATGGTCCCGCACGCCGAGCTTGGCGAGATGCTTGAGGGTGCGCGCGAGGTACTCGACGTTCGGTCCCCGATCCCCGCAACAATTGGCGATCAATTCGGCGGTGCGCTCCGTGGGGAGTGTTCCTGCATATCCTGGATGCATGGGGTTCGCGACGAAAGCGAGAACCCGCGCCGTCCGTCGCGGCAGCCGGGCGCGCAGCAGGCGCGGATGATAGACGCCGCGCCGCATTTCGCGCTCCCACAAGGCTTCGAGCGAGCCCGCGACGTGGGCGGCATCGATCCGGAATGCCACGCCGCGGCACGCGCCGCCGCGGTCGAGCCCCAGCACGAGCCCCGGCTGCTCCGGCGAGCCACGCCACCGGCTGGAGTAGATGCACAGCTCGCGGTGATAGCCGTAGATCAACGCCGGCGAGCTGTCCACGTGGGGAAACCCCGGGTCCCACATCAGAGAACCATAGCCAAAGATCCACAGGTCTCTCCTCGGCAGATCCAGTTCGGAGTGGTGGGGATAGGGAAGAACCGTGTCCGTCGCCTGGCCGCTCATTTTTTGCTTAACGCTCGGATCGCCCCCCGGATTACACGATCTTCCATTTCACCTGCTCCCCGGCGCGCAACGGCACCAGCCGATCGGCCCCAAACGAGATGTCAGCCGGCACCGGCCACGATTCCTCCGCGAGCGTGACGGTGCCCGCATTCACCGGCAGGCCATAGAACTGCGCCCCGTAGCGGCTCGCGAATCCTTCCAGCCGGTCGAGCGCCTCCGCCGTGGCGAACGCCTCGGCATAGAGCTCGATGCCGGCGTGCGCGGTGTAGATCCCCGCGCAACCGCAGCCGGTTTCCTTGGTCTGGCGCGCGTGGGGCGCGCTGTCGGTGCCGAGAAAGAACCGGGGGTGGCCGCTCGTCGCGGTCTGGAGCAGCGCCTGGCGGTGCGACTCGCGCTTGAGCACCGGCAGGCAGAAGTGGTGCGGCCGCACGCCCCCCGCGAATAGCGCGTTCCGGCTGAGCAGCAGGTGGTGCGCGGTGATGGTCGCGGCCACGCGCGGGGGTGCAGCGCCCACGAATTCGGCGGCTTCGCGCGTGGTGATGTGCTCGAGCACGAGCTTGAGCCCCGGATGGCGCGCGACGAGCGGCGCCAGCACGCGCTCGATGAACACGCGCTCCCGGTCGAACATGTCCACGTCCGGATCGGTCACCTCACCGTGCACCAGCAACGGCAGGCCGTGCTTTTCCATCGCCTCGAGCGTGGCGCCGCACTTCGCGATATCGGTCACGCCCGCATCGGAATGGGTGGTGGCCCCCGCCGGGTAGTACTTGACGGCATGCACGGTTCCGCTCGCCCGGGCCGCCGCGATCTCGTCGGGCGGCGTTCCGTCGGTGAGATAGAGCGTCATCAGCGGCTCGAACCGCGCGCCGGCCGGCAGCGCGGCAAGGATGCGGTCGCGGTACGCGAGCGCGAGCTTCACGCTCGTCACCGGCGGCTTGAGATTGGGCATCACGATTGCCCGCGCGAAGCGGCGGGCGGTATCCGGCAGCACCGCGCGCAGATGCGCGCCGTCGCGCAAATGAAGGTGCCAGTCGTCGGGACGGGTGATCGTTATTTTTCTCATCACGATTTCCGCTGCTTCAGCACCAGCGCGAGTTTGTAGAGCTCGTTCTTTCTCCCGCCCGTGATCCTGGCGGCGAGATCCACCGCCCGCCTGAGCGGCAGCTCGCCGAGCAGCGCTTCGAGGGCGCGCGGTCCGGCATCTTCCGCCGCCGTCGTCTCGGCAGCGCCCTCCACGATCAGCACGAATTCCCCCTTGCGCCGCAGCGGGTCGGCGGCGAGCCAGTCCGCCGCCTCGGCCAGCGTGCACGCGTGCACCGACTCGAACAGCTTGGTGAGTTCGCGCGCGATCACGATCTGCCGCTTCTCTCCGAGCACCGTGCGCAGATCGGACACGCATTCCTCGACGCGGTGCGGCGCCTCGTAGAACACCAGGATATACGGCAAGCGAGCGAGGCCGGCCAGCGCGCGGCGCCGCGCGGCCGCCCGCGCCGGAAGAAAACCGTAGAACAGGTGGTGGGGCGCGCCGAACCCGGAGACGGACAGGGCGGCAATCGCCGCATTGGGACCGGGCACCGGCGTCACCTGGAAGCCCGCCGCGCGCGCCGCCGCGATCAGAGCCGCGCCCGGATCGGAGATCGTCGGGGTGCCGGCGTCGCAGGTCAACGCCACCGACCGGCCATCGCGCAGCAGCGCGAGGATGCCGGCGATGGCCCGCTGCTCGTTGTGCTCGTGGACCGGGATCATCCGCTTGGCGATCCCGTAGTGCGCAAGCAGCCGCCGGGTGACGCGCGTGTCCTCCGCCGCCACCGCCTCCACGCCGCGCAGCGTTTCCTGCGCCCGCAGGCCGAAGTCCGCGAGATTTCCAATCGGCGTGGCCACTACATATAATGTCGCACTCCGTTTTCCGCCGGTCCTCCCATGCGCTGCGGCGTGCTCCATTGCTGGCTCGTTGTGCCTCTCGCTGCGACCGTACTATACGGGGGCGCTCCGGCATTGGCCAGCGAAGTGGGCGGGAGCTCGCCCGTTGCACCGATCGCGCTCCCGCAGGCTGCGCCGCTGCCCGCGCCCGATCCCGCGGCGCTTCCGCCTCCCGCGTCACCGCGGCCGTTCGCCGCGCCCGCCGCCCCGTTGATCGCGCCCTCGCAGCTCCCCGCCACGCCCGCGGCACCCTCTGCCGCACCGTTGCCCCCGCACGTCCCGGGTCCGCATCTCGCGCTGATGCTTCCGCTCGGCTCGAAGGCGTTCGGCACGTATGCCCTGGCCGTGAAGGACGGCTTTCTCGCCGCCGCGCGGGCGCAGGGCGGCACCGCGTTGCCGGTGAACGTCTACGCCGTCGGCGACGATCCGCAGCAGGTCGTCGCGACCTACATCACGGCGCTCGGCGCGGGAGCGCGGATCGTCGTCGGCCCGCTCACCCGCAGCGGCGTGACCGCGCTCGCGGAGAGCGCGACGGTGATGGTGCCCACCCTCGCTCTCAACGTGCCGGAAGGCCAGATTCCCGCCGTTCCCGAGTTCTACATGCTGAGCCTGTACGCCGAATCCGAGGCGCGCCAGGCGGCGCAGCTCGCCTGGCGGGACGGACAACGCAACGCCCTGACCGTGATCGGCGAGACCCCGCTCCTGCGGCGCATCCATCACGCCTTCGTCGAGGAATTTACCCGCCTCGGCGGCGTCCATGTCGCGGCGCTGCCGTTTACCACCGACCCCGAAGGTCTCGCGCGCATCAAGATCACGGCCGACGTGGCGATCGACACCGAGACCGCCGACATGGTGTTCATGGCGCTGGATCTCCCGCGCGCGCGGATTATCCGTCCCTACCTCGGCACGCTGCCGATCTACGCGACTTCGCAGGTACACCCCGGCGTCGCCGGGCCGCTGGTCGCGTTCGACCTCGCCGGAGTGCGGTTTCTCGACATGCCGTGGCTGCTGCAGCCCGAGCACTCGGTGGTGATGGTTTACCCGCGGCCCGACTACGACGAGTCCGTCGAGCTCACCCGCTTCTATGCCCTGGGCGTCGACGCCTTCCGTATCGCGATGGTGCTGCTTGCGGGCAAGCCCGCGGCCGTATTCGACGGCGTCACCGGGAAGCTCACGCTCGGCCCGGATTCCCTGTACCTCCGCGCACTCACCGCGGCAGAGTTCAACGACGGCAGGCTGATCGTGCGCGAGCGCCGATGAATCGCCGCGGCGAATCCGCCGAGAACCTGGCCGCCGCCTTCCTCGAGCGCAGCGGGCTCACGATCCTCGAGCGCAATTACAGCTGCCGGTTCGGCGAGATCGACATCGTTGCCCGCAGCGGCGCGCAGCTGGTGTTTGTCGAGGTGCGCGCGCGCAGCTCGGAAGCGTTCGGCGGCGCCGCCGGCAGCATCACCGCCGCCAAGCGCCGGCGCCTTGTCGCCGCCGCCCGACACTACCTCGCCGCGCGCCGGGTCGACCGCGCCTGCCGCTTCGACGTGGTGCTGGTGCGCGGAGCCGGGCAGCGGGTGGAGTGGCTCGCCGATGCGTTTGGTGAATGACCCCAGCCAATCTCCTCGAATCCGGATCGCGATCCGCATTCGCTCGAACCTCCCCTCGCCGCTCGGGAGAGGGGCGGGGGTGAGGGTCGAGCGGCGCAACGCAGTTACGCGGCGCTCGATAGGTCGGTAGAATAGCGGCTCTTAACGGCGGCGCACCGTGGACCTCATCACCCGCATCAGCGAGAACTTTTCCGAATCGGCGCACCTCAAACTGCAGTCCATGGACGCGCTCGCGCGCCCGATCGCGGCGGCCGCCGAGCGCATGGTGCAGAGCCTGAAGAACGACGGGAAGATCATGAGCTGCGGCAACGGCGGCTCGGCCGCCGATTCGCAGCATTTCGCGGCGGAGCTCGTCAATCGCTTCGAGAGGGAGCGGCCGGCGCTGGCGGCGATCGCGCTCACCACCGACACCTCGACGCTGACCTCCATCGCCAACGATTATCACTTCGACCAGGTGTTTTCCAAGCAGGTGCGCGCGCTCGGTCATGCCGGCGACCTGCTGCTCGCCATCTCGACCAGCGGCAACTCGCGCAACGTCCTGGAGGCCATCCAGGCTGCGCACGAATGCCAGGTGGGCGTGGTCGCGCTGACCGGCCGCAGCGGCGGCAAGATGGCCGAGGTGCTGCGGCCCTCCGACATTCACATATGCGTCCCCGCGCAGAGCACCGCGCGCATCCAGGAGGTTCACCTGCTGACGCTGCACTGCCTGTGCGACGCGATTGATTGTCTGTTACTGGGAGTCGAATGATGCGAACCGCGATCATTGCACTGATGTTGGCGCTGCCGCTCGTCCAGGGCTGCGGTGCGCTCGTCGTGGGCGGCGCGGCCGCCACCGGGGTCGTGATTTCGCAGGACCGCCGCACGATGGGCACGCTCACCGAGGACGAGGGCATCGAGATCAAGGTCGCCGGCCGCGTCGGCGAGCGCTTCAAGGACGGCGTTCACATCAACGTGACAAGCTACAACCGCATGGTCCTGCTGACCGGGGAGGTTCCCGACGCGGAGGCCCGG
Source organism: Burkholderiales bacterium (assembly GCA_036398235.1). GTDB lineage: Bacteria > Pseudomonadota > Gammaproteobacteria > Burkholderiales > SG8-41 > SG8-41. Next base: position 819 of record DASWHI010000138.1, on the reverse strand, counting down.
ACCGAGGTGGAGCGCATCGCGTGGGCGGTTGAGAATGTGCGCGGCGTGCACAACGAGGTCGCCGTCGCCGGGGTGAGCTCCTTCACGGTGCGCAGCAACGATTCCCTCATCACCACCAAGGTCAAGACGCGCTTCCTCGACAGCCAGAAGCTCAATCCGCTGCACGTGAAGGTGGTCACCGAGAACAGCGTCGTCTACCTCATGGGGCTGGTGAACAAGGAAGAGGCGAACGACGCCACCGAGATCGCGCGCACGACGAGCGGGGTGCAAAAGGTCGTCAGGGTGTTCGAGTACCTCAACTGAACCCGTGATGGGTGACGAGTGAGTGCCGCTGGCTCCGCGCCCTCATTCGAATCGAAGATTTGCCCGCCCCACGCGCTGGCGGAGCGGCTGAAATCACTCAAGCGGCCGCGGGTCTTCACCAACGGCGTATTCGACATCCTGCACCGCGGGCACGTCACCTATCTTGCGCAGGCACGCGCGCTCGGCGCGAGCCTGCTGGTCGCCGTGAACTCCGATGCCTCAGCGAGAAAACTGGGCAAGGGCGCGGGGCGGCCGGTCAACGTGCTCGAGGACCGCGTCGCGCTCGTGGCGGCGCTCGAAGCGGTGACGCTCGTCACCTGGTTCGGGGACGAGACGCCGCTCGCCCTGATCCTCGTCGTGAGGCCCGACGTGCTGGTAAAAGGCGGCGACTGGAAGCCCGAGGCGATCGTCGGCGCGAAGGAAGTGGCGGGCTGGGGCGGCACCGTGCGCTCCCTGCCGTTCGCACACGAACGCTCGACGAGCTCGCTGATCGAGCGCATCCGCCGCGAACGCTAG
>DASWHI010000137.1:0-4501 GCA_036398235.1 Burkholderiales bacterium | reverse complement strand
CGGGAAGCTGTCCGGAGCGTCGTTCGACACGATCGCCTCCTGCGCCGAAGCGCCGCGCGGCCCGGAGTGGCCGTCGTTTCGCGAGGCGGCGCTGATCACGCACCGCGGCCTGTCGGGGCCGGCCATCCTGCAGGTGTCGTCGTACTGGCAATTCGCGGGCGGGCGCGGACCGGTGGTGCTCGATCTGCTGCCCGGGCGCGACCCCGGCGCATGGCTGGCGGCGCACCGCCGCGACTCGCAGGGGCTCGGCACGCTGCTCGCGGAGTTCCTGCCGCGCCGCTTTGCGCAAAGCTTCGCGGAAGCGCACGGCTGGACGCAGCCGCTCGCGCAGCTCCCGAACGCGGTCCTCGAGACGGTTGCGCGGACGCTCAACGGCTGGCGCATCCAGCCCTCGGGCACGCTGGGTTATGCGAAGGCCGAAGTGACGCTGGGCGGCGTGGATACCGATGCGCTCTCGCAGCAGACCCTGGAAGCGCGCGGCGTTCCGGGCCTGTACTTCATCGGCGAGGTGGTGGATGTCACCGGCTGGCTCGGCGGCTACAATTTCCAGTGGGCGTGGTCGTCCGGTCACGCCGCAGGCATGGCTGCGTAGCCGGCCGACGACGGGCGTGAGCAGCCGGTCGGGCGCGGCAGGACAAGCGCCAGCGGGATGCCCTGGTAAGTCGGCAGGACAGCGGCGATTATAGGGCCTGGCAGCGCGTTGTCTCGCCGGCGGTGGCGCCGGATTAGAATCGCCGCTTGGGAAATGGATAGGGGTCTCATGGCGGCGGCGCTCAACGCGATGCCGGAGCACTTCCGGCGGTACTTCGGAGAACTTTGAAACCAAGGAGGGGGTTCCCATGGCTTACAGAGGCATGACTGCTGAAACCATTTCCATCGGCGGCCACAATGGCGACAAGATTGCCGCGTACGTCGCGCGGCCGCAGGGCGCGGGTCCGTTTCCAGGCGTCGTCCTGATTCACCACAATCCAGGTTGGGACGAGTGGTACTGCGAGACGACCCGCAAGTTCGCGCACCACGGCTATGCGGCGATCTGCCATAACTTGTTCCAGCGCGCGGGCGAGGGCCGCTCGGACGACGTCGCGGCGAAGGTGCGCGCGGAAGGCGGTATTCCCGACGCGCAGGCGATCGGCGACACCGAAGGCGCGGTGAAATGGCTGCGCGCCCAGCCGTGGGTGAACGGCAAGGTCGGCGTCATCGGCACGTGCTCGGGCGGCCGGCTCGCCTTCCTCTACGCCTGCCACACGAAGAGCATCGACTGCGTGGCCGAGCTGTGGGGCGGGCGCGTGGTGATGAAGAAGGAGGAGATCACGCCCAAGATGCCCACCGCCCCGATCGAGTTCACGAAGAACCTGGCGTGCCCGATGCTGGGCCTTTTCGGGAACGAGGACGCCGCGCCCACTCCCGAGCAGGTCAACCAGCACGAGGCGGAGCTGAAGAAGCACGGCAAGCAGTACGAGTTCCACCGCTACGACGGCGCCGGCCACGGCTTCTTCTACTACGACCGGCCGATGTACCGCGTCGAGCAGGCGCTCGACGGCTGGAAGAAGGTGTTCGCCTTCTTCGAGAAGCATCTCGGGAAGTGAGATACCCCCCTCGCCCCGTGTGAACGGGGAGAGGGTTGGGGTGAGGGGAGGAGACATGTGCACGTCCGTGGTTGAGGTCGTCCGCGCGGAAGGCGCGGGCAAGAGCGGCGGGGGCTGGTTTCCCGTCACGAGCGCGGTGGTGTCCTACGACCACCCGCACCACGCGCTGCTCGAGGAGGCGATCACGATCGACTTCGTGAACCCGGAGCTCGGGCCCGGGGCGCGCGCCGCGGTCGAGATCACGCTCGAATCGGCCAAGGCGTTCGCCGCCGCGCTCGCGCGGGCGATTGCAGGCGCAGAAGAGATGGAAGGCCGGAGGGGCCGGTAGCGGGAAATCAGGTCGGCCCTGACAGGGTCACCGCGCTTTGATGCCGGCGCGTTTCACCACATCTGCCCACTTCTTCATGTCGGCCAACATGAACCGACGGAACTGTTCGGGCGTGCTGCTGACGGGTTCGGAGCCCAGGTTTCTCATGGTCTTCGCGAATTCAGGCGACCTCACGAGGGACGTGATCCCGGCATGGATCTTGTCAAGCAGCGGCTTGGGCAGCTTCGCCGGCGCCGACACGCCATACCAGCCCACTACCTCGAATCCGGGCAACACCTCGCTCATCGACGGGATGTCCGGGGCCGTCTCGAGGCGCTTGGACGCAGTCACTGCAATGGCCCGCAGCTTGCCGCCACGCACCTGACCGAACGCGCCTGTCAGTCCCATGAAGTTGTAGTCATATTCCCCGCCGAGGAGGCCGATGATCGCCGGCCCGGTGCCTTTGTAAGGAATATGCTCCGCCTTGACTCCGGCCATCAGCTTGAACAGCTCTCCCGCCAGATGGCCGCCGCTGCCGATGCCGGCCGAGCCGAAGTTGATCGGTTTCTTGGTGGTCTTGGCCCACTCCACGAATTCCTTGGCGTTTTTTGCCGGATGCTTCAGGTTGACGACCAGCAGCAGGCCGCCCTCGGTCATCTGGCTGATCGCCGTAAAGTCGTTCACCGGGTGATACGGCAGCTTGGCAAGGAGCGCCGCATTCACCGTGTGCTGATGGTAGGGCATGAACAGCGTGTAGCCGTCAGGGGCGGCGTTCTTGGTGATCTCCGCGGCGTTCACGCCCGAAGCGCTGCCGCGGTTGTCCACGATCGCCTGCTGACCCCAGAGCTTGGTGAGATGCGCTGCGAGCATGCGGGCGAGGAAGTCGGTCGTGCCGCCCGGATTCGCCGGCGTGATGATACGGATCGGGCGACTCGGATATTGGTCCGCAGCCTGCGCGGGCGCCATGGGAATGGCGAGGCCCAGGACGACCAGCAGCAAATGGAGTTTCTTACGGCAACCGGAATGGATTTTCATTGCTTTCTCCTGCGATGTTTTAAAAAGGCTCAAGGGTACCTCACTTACCGTCTATACCGCGGCGTGCAAATGAAGTCTGTCTCTAAATCGAAGCCGGATCGCTGATCTAAATCAAGACACAGGCGAGTTTCCTTCGGAAGTCAGATGGGACCGCGCGCGGGCACCAGCAGCTCGCGCGTCATCTCGGCGAGCGAGGTGATGCCGAGCATGGCCATGTCGCGGCTGATTTCGTCCTTCAGGATGGAGGCGGCGTGGTGGACGCCGGCTGCGCCGGCGATGGCCGCGGCGTAAAGAAACGGCCGGCCGATGAAGACGAACTTCGCGCCGAGAGCGAGGGCCTTCAATACGTCGGTGCCGCGGCGGACGCCCCCGTCCATCATGATGGTCATGTTGCCGGCCTCGGCGACGACGCCGGGAAGCACACGCAGCGGCGCGACGGTGTAGTCGAGCTGGCGCCCGCCGTGGTTCGACACCAGGATCCCGTCCACTCCGCTCTCGCGCGCGATGCGGACATCCTGCGGGGCGAGGACGCCTTTCAGCACGAGCTTGCCCTTCCAGATCTTGCGCATGAGCTCGAGGTGCTCCCAGGCGAGGGCATCGCGCGCCATGCGCGGGCGCTCGGCGTAGCCCATGACCGGGATGCGCGGGAAGCCCATGTTCTCCAGGTGCGGCATGCCGTGCTGGAGCACGGTGCGGCCGAAGGCGCCGAAGAGCCAGCGCGGGCGCACGAGGCAGTCCCACGCGAGGCGCAGGTTAGGCCTGAGCGGCGAGTTGTAGCCGCTCCGCACGTTGTTCTCGCGGTTCGCCGGCACCTGCACGTCCACCGTCAGCACGAGCGTGTCGAAGCCCGCGTGCTGCGCGCGCTCGACGAGCGGCACGATGATCTCCCGCTCGCCGGGAAGGTAGGCCTGGAACCAGGCGGTGGGCCCGATCGCGCGCACGCGCTCCATGGGGGTGAGGGAGGCGCCGCTCTGGATCATGATGGTGTTCAACTCCGCCGCGACCTGCGCCAGCACCGAGTCGCCCATGTAGGCGGCGAGCGAGGTGCCGCCCATCGGCGGGAAGCCGAACGGCAGGTCGTAGGTGCGCCCGAGCACCGTCGTCTTCTGGTGGCGGCCGCGGGTGTTGATCAGGACGCGGGGCAGGAACTCCCACTCGGCGAAGGCGGCGCGGTTGCGGTCGCGGGCCGAGTTGGTCTCCACGCCGCCCGAGGCGTAGCCGAAGATGGGGCGAGGCAGAAAGCGGCGCGCGGGTTCCTCGAAGTCATCGAGGCAAAGGATGTTCCTGAACCGGCGCGGGACGTCGGCGCTGCTGCGCCGGCCGGCGACGCGGAGGTTGGACTCGGTGGGGTGGGTCGCGGCGTCGTTCATGCTTCGTCTCCCGTGTTGGCAGGATAGCGGCGATTATAGGGCCCGGGAGATTGTGGGCGCCTGAGTCCCTGCCGCGGCAGGTCGGCTACGAGTTCTAGCTGCGGTTGCTACGGCCGCACGAGATCGGTGTGGCCGAAGCCTTTCGAATAATCCAGGACTGAGATCACTTTCGGCGTCACCTTGACGAAGGCCGTCGCCGCGAG
>DASWHI010000136.1:0-7294 GCA_036398235.1 Burkholderiales bacterium | reverse complement strand
TGGCGGCGTAGACCAGCGCCCGCGTCGAGGCCGATTCCTCCAGCCCGTGGTCCTTCAGCAGCCGCGCCTTGCGCCCCGCGGTCACCAGCAGGTGCGCCAGCTCGGGCGAGATGCCCGGCGACTCCTTCAGGACGATCCTGCGCTCGATGTCCTCCGGCGGGAAATCGAAATTGATCGCGATGAAGCGCTGCTTGGTCGAGGGCTTGAGATCCTTCAGCACCGTCTGGTAGCCGGGGTTGTAGGAGATCACCAGCATGAAATCTTCGTGCGCCTCGATCTCCTGGCCCTTCTTCTCGACGGTGAGGCGCCGCCGATGGTCGGTGAGCGAGTGGATTATCACGGTCGAGTCGGTGCGCGCCTCCACGATCTCGTCGAGGTAGCAGATCGCGCCGGCCTTCACCGCGCGCGTGAGCGGGCCGTCCTGCCACACGGTTTCCGCGCCCTCCAGCAGGAAGCGGCCGACGAGATCCGAGCTGGTGAGGTCCTCGTGGCAGGAGACGGTGACGAGCGGGCGCTTCAGCTGGAACGCCATGTACTCGAGAAAGCGCGTCTTGCCGCAGCCGGTGGGGCCTTTCAGCATCACCGGCAGGCGCTTCCTGTAAGCGGCCTCGAATACCGCGATCTCGTTGCCCTGCGGCTCGTAGTACGGCGCGACGTCGCCCGGCTGCGGCGCCTGGACGATGTCGCGCTCGACCCCGCGTAGCCTGTTCACCGCTGTCTTCATCGAAACCCCGTCAGATTAGCCGCCCGGAATGCCAAGAAATATCAATAGATACCGTAATTGTAGGGCACGCGCCGTGGCAGGGAAACATCCGTCCTGATTGGACACCGGGCCGGACCCCGAATTCGGCCGGCCTTATAGCACGACCGGCCGGTCCGGCAGCTCGTCGGGATTGTCGCGGCGGGCGGGAAAGTGCGTCGTCAGCAGCTTCGTGATTTCCGCGATGCCCTCGAGCGCGCCGACCTCGAAGCGGCGCGCGCGGAACGCGTCTTCCATGCGATGGCAGATGGCGTCCCACTGCGCCTGCCCGACCTTCGCGCTGATGCCGCGGTCGGCGACGATCTCGATGTCGCGGTCCACCAGCTGCACGTAGATCAGCACGCCGCTGTTCTCCTCGGTATCCCATGTGCGCAGGCGTGAAAATACGTCGAGCGCGCGCTGCCTGGGCGTGAGCCCCCGCAGCACCGGCAACAAGTCGAGCCCGGGCTCGACGGCGAAGCGCAGCTCGCCGCGGTGAGCCGCTTCAGATTGCCGGATCGCGGCCTCGATGCGCGTCAGCGTCGCGCGCGGAAACGCGCGGTACACCAGCCAGTCCGGGGCGAATAAGTGCCTGAAGATGCGCCTGAGGTCCATCACCAGCTCCCCGATGCGCCGCCGCCGCCGGAACTGCCGCCGCCTCCGCTGAAGCCACCACCGCCGGAGGACCAGCCGCCTCCACCCGAGGACCAGCTGCCGCCAGAAGACCAACCGCGTCCCTGGCGGCCGGTCGCGCCCATGAACAGGCTGATCACGAATGCAATCAGTCCGATGATCGCCGCGGCGGCAAGACCCGCCAGCACGTAGCCGACAATCGCGGCGGCGGCGCCGGCAACGCCCGCTCCGAGGAAACGGCCCAGCAGCGAATGCAGCAGCTGGCTCACCATGGCGAGGATGATGAAACCGATGAAGAGTGTTTCGGTGCTCCAGCCGGACCCGCGCGCCGCGGTGCGCCTGGGCGGCGGCATGGATTCGCCCTCGATCAGCTTGATGACTCGATCCGCACCCGCGCTGATTCCACCGTAGAAATTGCCCTGCTTGAACAGCGGCACGATGTCCTCTTCTACGATGCGTCTCGCGATCGCGTCGGGAATCGCACCTTCGAGCCCGTAGCCAACCTCGATGCGAAGTTTCCGGTCATTCTTGGCGACGAGCAGCAACACCCCGTCATCCACCCCCTTGCGGCCGAGCTTCCACTGGTCGAACACCCGTATCGCGTATTGCTCGACGGTCTCGGGCTGGGTGGTCGGCACCAGTAGCACGGCAACCTGGCTGCCCTTGCGTGCTTCCAGCGCCGCGAGCTTCTGCTCGAGCGCGGCGCGCTGATCGGAGGTGAGTGTCGCGGAAAGGTCGGTGACGCGGGCGCTGAGCGGCGGGACCGCGATCTCCGCCGCAGCGTATGCCGGCGGCAACAGCAACGCCGCGGCAAGCAGGGCCCGCGGCAGAGCTTGCGACATCGCGGGCGAGTTACTTCGTTCCGCCCGGCGATTGCGGTGCGGGCGCGCCGAAATCGACCTTCGGCGCCTTGCTGATCTCCTTCTCGTTATCGACCGTGAACTGCGGCTTCTCGCGGAAGCTGAAGAGCATCGCAGTCAGGTTCGAGGGGAAGGAGCGCACCACCACGTTGTATTCCTGCACCGCCTTGATATAGCGATTGCGCGCCACGGCAATGCGGTTCTCGGTGCCTTCGAGCTGCGCCTGCAGGTCGCGGAAGTTCTGATCGGACTTGAGTTCGGGATAGCGCTCCACCACCACCATCAGCCGCGACAAAGCGGACGAGAGCTCTCCCTGGGCCTGCTGGAAGCGGGTGAATGCCTGCGGGTCGTTGATGAGCTCGGGCGTCGCCTGGATCGTGCCCACCTTGGCTCGCGCGTTGGTGACGCCAAGCAGCACCTGCTGCTCCTGCGCGGCGAAGCCCTTGACGGTGCTGACCAGGTTGGGAATCAGGTCGGAGCGGCGCTGGTATTGATTGACGACCTCGGCCCACGCCGCCTTGATCTGCTCATCCGTTCGCTGCAGGGTGTTGTAGCCGCATCCCTGAAGCAGCACCGCCGATGCCAGCGCGCCGGCAAGTAAGAGGCGTTTCATCATGGTTGCCTTTCTGGAATCGATGGGGCTTCAGTTGGAGGCGGTCTTGCCCGTTTGCAAGTCCTTCAGGGTGCGGACGGCAAAAAGCAGATCCGCCCAGGCCTTGGATTTGTCCGCCAGGTTGCGCAGCAAATACGCCGGGTGATAGGTGACGATCAGGGGAATGCCGCGGTACTGGTGGATCCGACCGCGCATGCTCGCGACACTGGCATCGCTCGCCAGCAAGTTTGCCGCCGCGACCTTGCCCAGCGCAATGATCAGCTTCGGGCGAATCAGCTCGATCTGGCGGTGCAGGTAGGGCTCGCACTGCAAGGCTTCTTGCGGCTCGGGATTGCGGTTGCCGGGAGGACGACATTTGACCAGATTCGCAATGTAGACGTTCGCGCCGCGCTTGAGGCGGATCGCCGCGAGCATGTTGTCGAGGAGCTTCCCGGCCTGGCCGACGAACGGCTCGCCCTGCGCATCCTCGTCGGCACCCGGGCCTTCGCCCACGAAGAGCCAGTCGGCGTTTTCGTCGCCGACGCCGAACACCGTCCGGTTGCGCTTCGCGTGCAGCGGACAGTCGGTGCAGCCGGCCACCCGCGCTTTGAGCTCCGGCCATTCCATGCGCATGATCGTTTCGCGGCGGTCATCCGAGCTCGTGACGACTGACGGCTGACGGCTGAGGCCTGTCCTGAGCGGCGTCGAAGGGGATGCCTCGGGAGCCGCAGGCTCTTCAGCGGAAACGGCGTCAGGTCGGTCGCGCAGCTTCCACACCGGCGTCAATCCCATCTCTTCCAGCATGAGTTCCCGGCGGGACTTCATTCGTCACCGCAATTCGAGCTGCAGGACGATGGCGTCCTCGCGCCCCGCGCCGGCCGGATAGTAGTCCCGGCGCGTCGCGATCTCGGAAAAACCCGCCGCCGCGTAGAGCGCGCGCGCCGCTTCGTTCGACGGCCGCACCTCGAGCAGGACCTGGTGCGCCCCGCACTCGCGCGCGACCCGCAGCACGAAGCCTAGCACTTCGCGCCCGAAGCCCCGGCGCTGCCACGGGGCGGCAATGCTCAGGTTGAGCAGGTGCGCCTCCTCCGGCGCGATCATGACGACGCTGTAGCCGGCGATCTCGCCGCCGCACTCCACGATCCAGCACTGGTAGCCCGCCGCGAGCGAGTCGCTGAAGTTGCCGCGCGTCCACGGACGGGGATAGATTCCCTCCTCGATCGCAACCACGGCATCGAGATCGGCAGCTGTCATGTGCCGATAACGAGGAATCAGATCAAGTTGTGCGCTCATCGGTTCTTAATGCCACCCGGTCGCGGAGGTACACGGGAACGGCCCGCTCCGCGGCGACCGCGCGGCCCGCCTCGAATTCACGTGCCGCAAGCCGCGCGATGTCTCTCGCGTGAGGGAATACCTCCGGCATGATAGCCGAGAGCCGCTCCCCGTAGCGCCCCTTGAGCGCCGTCCCGTGCGCGGCGAATCCGCTCCCGCAGCCGGTCCAGGAACCCGCCGGCAGCGGCGGCGCCTCCGCCGGCGCGCAGAGGCTCGGTGCGTGCACCGTCTCCCACCCCGAGGCGGATTGCGCGTAAGCGGCGTGGTAGATCTCTCCCATTCGCGCATCGAGGCAGCACACCGCGCGCCCCGGGCGGGCCGCCTCGGCGAGCGCGAGCAGCGTGCTTACGCCCACCACCGGCAAGCCGGCGCCGAAGGCGAGGCCCTGCGTCGCCCCGCAGCCGATGCGCAGCCCGGTGAACGATCCCGGCCCCTCGCCGAACGCGATGCCATCGAGGTCCCGGACGGCGATGCCGTGGCGCTTGAGCAGCTCATCCACCATGGGTAGCAGCAGCTCGGAATGACGTTGCCCGGCGCGCGCGTCCCGCGCGTCGAGCGCCCCGTCGCGCCAGAGGGCTACCGAGCAGTATTCGGTGGAGGTGTCGAGAGCGAGAATCTTCATACGGCAGCGGAATTCTATCCCGGCCATCGCGCCGGCGTATAATCCGCCGCGCAGCCTCATCCGTCACTCGTCGGTCGTCGGTCATCACCGACCTTAAATGCGCGAATACACGATCGCAGCGATCCCCGGCGACGGCATCGGCGTCGAGGTGATCGCCGCCGGGCTGAAGGTGCTGGAGGTGCTCGCCCAGCGCGACCGCGGCTTCCGGTTGAGGATCGAGCACTTCCCATGGAACAGTACCTACTACCTCAAGCACGGCCACTACATCCCGGAGGGCGGCCTCGAGCGGCTCAAGTCCTTCGATGCGATCTTCTTCGGCGCGGTGGGCGCTCCGGACGTGCCCGATCACATCTCGTTGTGGGGCCTGCGGCTGCCGATCTGCCAGGGCTTCGACCAGTACGCCAACGTGCGACCGGCGCGCGTGCTGCCGGGCGTCCGCAGCCCGCTCGCGAACGGCGAGGCGATCGACTGGGTCATCATCCGCGAGAACTCCGAGGGCGAGTACTCCGGCAGCGGCGGGCGGGCGCATCGCGGGCTCCCCGAGGAGGTCGCGACCGAAACGTCCGTGTTCACCCGCGCCGGCGTGACGCGCATCCACCGCTACGCCTTCGAGCTCGCGCGCAGCCGCCCGCGCAGGCACCTGACGCTCGTCACCAAGTCGAACGCCCAGCGCCACGGCATGGTCATGTGGGACGAGATTTTCTACGAAGTGGCGCGCGGCTATCCGGAGGTCGCGACGCAGCGCGTGCTGGTGGACGCAATGACAACGGTGATGGTGGGAAAGCCGCAGACGCTCGATACCATCGTTGCCACCAACCTTCACGCCGACATCCTCTCCGACCTCGCGGCGGCGCTCTCGGGCAGCCTGGGCATCGCGCCGACCGCCAATCTGAACCCCGAGCGCAAGTTCCCCTCCATGTTCGAGCCGATCCACGGCTCGGCCTTCGACATCGCGGGAAAGGGCGTGGCCAACCCCGTCGCCACCTTCTGGACCGCGTCCATGATGCTCGAGCACCTGGGAGAGAGCGATGCTGCGCGGCGCCTGATGCGCGCGGTCGAGGCCGTGACCGCCAGGCGCATCCATACGCCCGACCTCGGCGGCGAGGCGACCACCGCTATCGTGACGGAGGCCGTGTGCGACAGTTTGTAGCGCCTCGCGGCCGAGCGCGCTGCTACAATAGCGGCCACCCCGGGGGTGCAGCGGTGCACCGGAAAGGACACGCCGCGTGAAAGAGTACCTCGTATACGTCGAATCGTTCGCCGTGATCGTTCTCGTGCTGTTCGGGATCGGCGGGTTTTCCTATCACCTGTTCCGGGACAACGGCTGGGTCGAAACCGTGCTCGGCAATCTCTGGGATGTCAGCATCCAGTACCCGCTCATCGCGCTGCCCGTCATCGTGGCCGCGGTGTATTTAGGCAGTAGGTGGAACGACGCGCGCATTACGCACGGCCGCACCACCAACCTTCCCGACTACTTCATCTATGCCTTGATGGCGTCCGGGCTCGTCTTCATCGTCCGCTATTTCTGGGTGGGCACGTTCTAGTGCCGATCCAACTTAGATCGACAAAACGATTACCGCTTTCGATTCATCTCGCTTCGTGCCCCCGCCATTCCATCAAGATCAGCCCGAAATAGTTGGATCGGCACTAGCGGACCGACCTCAAGCGGCATGAACGATGCGCCGGGCGACCAGCGCGTTCACGGCATCCGCTCCATAACCCAGGCTCGCCAGCACCTCGCGGGTATGCTCCCCCACCCGGGGCAAGTCGAGCCGCGTGCCGAAGCGCTTGCCGTCCATCTCGATCGGCAGGCTCGGCACTTTGGTCTTTCTCCCGTCGGGCAGCGTGATCGGCGCCATGCCGCCTGACGCATTGAGGTGCGGGTCGTCGAACAGGTCGTCCGGCTTCGCGATCGGCGCGAACGGCAAGCCCAGCGCCTCGCATCGGTCCATCAGCTCCTGCTTGGACATCTTTGCGAAGATGCCGGTCACGACCGGAAGGATGCGCGGCCGCGCCTCGACGCGCTGGGGGTTGGTCTTCAGCGCCGGGTCGGCAAGCAGATCGGCGAGCCCGAACGCCTCGCAGAAAATCTTCCACTGGGTGTCCGTCACCACCCCGACGAACACCGGCTCGCCGTCGCGGGTCTTGAAGTTGTCGTAAACCGCCCAGGCACGGATGCGGTCGGGCATGGGCGGCACGGTCTTGCCGCTCGCCAGGCCCTCCATCATGTGCTGTGCGACCAGAAAGGCGTTGTTCTCGAACAGCGCGCTCTGCACGTGCTGTCCCTTGCCCGTGGCGCCCCGCTGGTGGAGCGCGGCGAGGATCGCGATCGCCCCGAACATGCCGCCCATCACGTCGTTGACCGAAGCGCCCGCGCGCAGCGGGCCGTAGCGCCCCCCCGTCATGTAGGCAAGCCCGCCCATCATCTGCACCACTTCGTCGAGCCCGGTGCGGTGCTCGTAGGGACCGGCGAGGAACCCTTTCATCGAGCAGTAGATGAGCTCGGGCCTGAGCCT
>DASWHI010000135.1:0-5592 GCA_036398235.1 Burkholderiales bacterium | reverse complement strand
ATCATGAGCGCATTGTTCTCGCCGACCCTGACCTGGACGCCGGGAAGGGGCCGGCCGACGCTCGCCGGGAGGTTGTCGTCGGGACGGTTCGCGCAGGCGACCGGGCTGGTTTCCGTGAGCCCGTAGCCCTGCAGGACGGTGAGCCCGAGCCCGGTGAACACGCGCGAGATCTCCGGCGGCAGCGCCGCGCCCCCGCAGGTCGCCGCGCGCATACGGCCTCCGAGCCGCGCGAGGATCTTCTTCGCCACCAGCGCGTGCAACACCGGCCACAGCAGGAACGACGGCTTCCACGGCCCCCGCCCCTGCGCGTGCTCGAAGCGCGCCCAGCCCACCTCCACCGCGAGCATGAAGAGCTTCTTTTTCAGCGGCGAGCCCGCTTCGAGCGCGTCGCGGATCCGGCCGTAGACGCGCTCGTAGATCCGCGGCACGGATACCAGGACGGTCGGGCGAACCGCCTGCAGGTCCTCGGCGAGCTGCGGAATGCCGCGCGAATAGGTAGTCGTCGCGCCACTCATGATGGTGAGGTAGTAGCCGCATGTGCGCTCGAAGGTGTGCGAGAGCGGAAGGAACGAAAGCAGCACGTCGTCGGGCCCCGTCGTCAGCACGTCGGATGACAACGCCGCGGCATTGCTGAGGATGTTGTGGTGCGAGAGCATCACGCCCTTGGGGCGGCCGGTCGTGCCGGAGGTATAGACGATGGTCGCCAGCGCGTTTTTGTCGCGCGACACGTGGCGCGTCGCGCCGCCCTGGTCCGGCAGCCACTCGCCGAGTGATCTCAGCCTCGTGTCGCCCGCATTGGGCACGGGGTGAACGGTAAGGATGCGCGTGAGGCTCGCGAGCTGACCCTTGACTCCAGACAGTTCCTGCCACTGCTCGGCGCCTTCGATCAGCAGCGCCTTGCAGCCGGAATCGTGAATGATGTAGGCGACGTTCTCCGCGCGGTCCTGCGTGTAGAGCGGCACCACCACCGATCCCAGGCCGAGCGCCGCCTGGTCGTAGATCGCCCACTCGGGGCAGTTGCGCAGCATCACCGCGACGCGGTCGCCGGCTTTGATGCCGTCCTTCTCGAGCGCCGCCTGCCAGCGCGCGACCTGGTGGTCGATCTGGGCCCACGTATAGTCGCGCCAGTTGTTGTGCTGCTCATTGTAGGCGCGGTAGGCGATCGAGTCCGGCGTCCGTTTCACGCGTTCCCGGAACAGCCCATCCAGCGTGACCGCCGCTTCGACTGGGATCAGATGATCCGCGGGTTGTGCCATGCCCCCTCCTATTTTTCAGTCAAGAAACAGATCTGGATATAACTTCATTCCCGGCGTGACCGCATATTGATCGAAGTCGGTCACGCCCTCCTCGCGCAGCACGGCCTCGTCGATATAGAAATTGCCCGTGGCGCTGCGGCTGTCGCGGTTGAGAATCGCATAGGCCGCGTCCGCCATGATCGCGGGCTTGCGGCTCGCCTTGAGAATCGCCTCGGGGAAGTTCACCTCGATCGCGGCGGTCGCGATCGTGGTACGCGGCCACAGCGAGTTGACCGCGATGCCGTGCCCCCGCAGTTCCTCCGCCATCCCAAGCGTGCACATGCTCATCCCGTATTTCGCCATCGTATAGGCAACGTGATCCTTGAACCAGCGCGGCCTCATGTCGAGCGGCGGCGAGAGCGTAAGTATGTGAGGATTGGCCGCTTTTCTGAGGTGGGGAATGCAGGCCTGGGAGCAGACGAAGGTGCCGCGCAGGTTGACCGCGAGCATCAGGTCCAGGCGCTTCACGGGGGTGTCGAGCGTGCCGGTGAGCGCAATCGCGCTGGCGTTGTTGACCAGGCAATCGAGGCCGCCGAACGCCGCCGCGGCCTGCTTCACCGCATCGGCCACGGCGTCGGCGTCCCTGACGTCGAGCTGGAGGGGGAGCGCCGCTCCGCCTGCGGCCTCGACTTCCCGCGCGACGCTGTGGATCGTTCCGGACAGCTTAGGGTGCGGCTCGGAGGTCTTGCCGGTCACGACGATGTTTGCGCCATCACGCGCGCAGCGCAGCGCGATCTCGCGCCCGATGCCGCGCGTCGCCCCGGTGATGAAAATGGTTTTCCCCTTCAGCCCCACCAACAGACCCCCCAATCAACCGCCAAGACGCCAAAGAGCATTCAACTGCAGTACGGATCCGAACTGATTTTCCTGAATTTCAGTTATTGAATGCCTTTTGGCGGCTTGGCGGTTCAATTGCCTTTGAAGTTCGGTTTGCGCTTTTCGACGAACGCCGTGACGCCTTCCGCGAAATCGCGCGTCCCCGCGCAGCACGCGAATGCCTCGATCTCGGCCTCGAGCTGAGCCGCGAGCGTCTGGTCGGGACTTTCGTTGACGAGGCGCTTGATCTCGCCGAATGCCTGCGTCGGGCCGAGCGCAAGCCGGCGGGCAATGGCCTCGGTCTCGGATCCGAGCTGCTCGGCGCTCACCACCCAATTGACGAGTCCCAGCTTGAGCGCCGCCTGCGCGTCGAACGCATCCGACAGCAGCATGAGCTCGAGCGCCCTGCGCGCGCCCACGAGCCGCGGCAGGAAATGGGTCGCGCCCCCGTCCGGGCTCGTGCCGATCTTGCTGTAGGCAACCGTGAACTTCGTTCCTTCCGCCGCGATCGCGAGGTCGGCCGCAACCATGAGGCTCACCCCCGCACCCGCCACCGCCCCGTGAACGCTCGCGAGGACCGGCTTGGGAGCGCGCCTCAACGCGAGAACCGCGTGATTGAGATGCGTCCCGCCCTCCCGCACCAGGGTCGGCATGCGCGCGAGATTGGCGCGGAAATAGACCACGTCGCCGCCTGCGAGGAACGCGGGTCCCGCCCCGCGCAGCACCACCGCGCGCGCCGCCGCGTCGTGCTCGGCGCGCTCGCACGCGGCGCGCAGCTGCACGATCATCTGCGGATCGAGCGCGTTCAACACCTGCGGGCGGTTCAATGTGATCGTCGCCACGCCGTCGGCGACCGAGTACAGTACCGTTTCGCTCATGGCGCCGGGCTTGGACCGTGGTCGCGGCTTTCCAGCTCGGGCCACGAGGTCCTGCCGCGCAGCGCCTCGAACGTGACCGCCTGCGTGGTCTGGTGGATCTCGGTCTTGCCGAGGTCCTTCGGGAAATCGTCGACCATGATGACCCGGCGGCGCAGCTCCCTGGCCCGCTCCATCGCCTCCTTTTCCGCCTGCGTGATCACGCCCTTGACGCACGCTTCGTCCACCATCGGGTCGGCGAAGCCGCTCGCGATCACGCCGCGCTCGCGCGCCTGCCGGATCTTGGCGCCGATCGGTTCCGCGGCGATCACCGCGCGCAGCGCGGCCTCCAGCACGGCAACCGGTTCGTCCGGGTCCCGCGGAATGTAGACCCCGGCGGTCAGCCGCTCGCGCGCGGGGCCCGGCGTCAGCAGCAGCCCCACCACCTGGCTCCCGAGCCGGTCGCGCGGGGGCGAGAATTCCCGGCCCAGGGGAAAGGCGAACGGAAAGATGACGGCGCGCAGCATGACCCCCGCCACGAATCGATTGGGCAGGTTTGCGAACAACCCGTAGAACGCCTCCTCCGTGCGCGCCAGGGCGTCCCGCACCGACCAGTGCATGAGCGGCAGGTCCTCGGCCGGACGCCCGTCGTCCTCGTAGCGTTTGAGCGCGGCGGAAGCGAGGTAGAGATTGGACAGGATGTCGCCCAGCCGCGCCGACAGCCGCTCGCGGCGCTTGAGCGAGCCCCCGAGCAGGAACATGGAAACGTCCGCGGTCCAGGCGAACGCAGCCGACAGGCGCGTCAGGTGCTGGTAATAGCGCTTCGAGTGCCGGTCGCCCGGCACGGCGACGAGCCGCGCGCCGGTCAGGCCCATCCAGAACGCGCGCGCCGCGTTCGACACGACGAACGCGACGTGGCCGAAGAATGCCGCGTCGAAGGCACGCACCGCCCTTTCCGGATCGCCCTCGCGCGTCGCCTGGATTTCCTTCAGCACGAACGGGTGCCCGCGGATCGCGCCCTGGCCGAAGATGATCAACGAGCGCGTCAGGATGTTCGCCCCCTCCACCGTGATCGCGATCGGCACCTGCTGGTAGGCGCGCGCGAGGTAGTTGCTCGGACCCAGGCAGATGCCCTTGCCGCCATGCACGTCCATCGCGTCGTTGATCACCTGCCGGCCGCGCTCGGTGAGGTGGTACTTGACGATCGCCGACACGACGGAGGGCTTCTCGCCCAGGTCCACCGCGCCCGCCGTCATCACGCGTGCCGCATTCATGATGTAGGTATTGCCGCCGATCCGCGCGAGCGCCTCCTCCACGCCCTCGAAGCGCCCGATGGAGAGGCGGAATTGCTGGCGCACACGCCCATAGGCGCCGGTGGTAAGCGCGCAGCCCTTCGCAATGCCGCAGGCGTTGGCGGGCAGCGAGATGGAGCGCCCGGCGGCGAGGCAGTTCATCAGCATTTTCCAGCCCTGGCCGACGTAGTCGGCGCCGCCGATGACGAAATCCAGGGGAACGAACACGTCCTTGCCCCATGTCGGGCCGTTCATGAACACCGCGTTGAGCGGGAAATGCCGGCGCCCGATGTGGACGCCCGGGGTTTGCGTCGGGATGAGCGCGAGCGTGATACCGATGTCGTCCTTGTCGCCAAGGATGTGATCCGGATCGTAGAGGCGGAACGCGAGCCCGAGGAGCGTCGCGACCGGCGCGAGCGTGATGTAGCGCTTCTCCCAGGTCAGGCGCATGCCCAGCACGTCTTGCTTCCCCTGCCACTCGCCGCGGCACACGATGCCGAAGTCCGGTATCGCGCCGGCGTCGGAGCCGGCCTCGGGGCTGGTGAGCGCGAAGCAGGGAATGTCGAGGCCCTTGGCGAGCCGCGGGAGATAGTGATTCTTCTGCGCCGTCGTGCCGTAGTGCAGCAGCAGCTCCGCGGGGCCGAGCGAGTTCGGCACCATCACCGTGATCGCGGCCGTGCTGCTGCGCGTGGTGAGCTTCATGATCACCTCGGAGTGCGCGAGCGCGGAGAAACCGAGCCCGCCGTACTCCTTCGGGATGATCATGCCGATGAAGCCCTTATCGCGAATGAACTGCCAGGCGTGGGGCGGGAGGTCATGGAGCTCGTGCGAAACCTCCCAGTCGTGCACCATCGCGCACAGTTCTTCCACCGGGCCGTCGATGAAAGCACGCTCTTCCGCCGTCAACGCCGGCTTCGGGTAGCCGAGCAGCTTCCCCCAGTCCGGCCGGCCGCTGAAGAGCTCGCCGTCCCACCAGACCGTGCCGGCCTCGAGCGCCTCCTGCTCGGTCTGCGACACCTGCGGCAGAATCCTGCGAAAGAGTCCCAGCAGCGGCCGGCTCACGAGCGCGCTGCGGATCGGAGTCGGACCGCAGACGAGCGTGCCCACGACTAGAATCGCCCACAGCGCCACGACGAGCGGCTGCGGCCACTCCGCGTACCAATCAATCAATGCGAGCACGCACGCGAAAGCGATCGTCCAGGCGACGGCGGGCAGGCGGTGGTAGGCGAGGATCCAGGCGATCGCGAGCGCGGCGAGGACGATCAGCAAGGTGGACATCATTGCCCCCGTTCTTGTCGCGCCAGCATACACTCGGCCACCGCGCGCGGCTACAAT
>DASWHI010000134.1:0-5292 GCA_036398235.1 Burkholderiales bacterium | reverse complement strand
CTGCGGATATCATGACACCCCGCCTGTCGGGACTCAACGGTAGTATTGCCGGTTCGGGCGCTCTCAGCGCGGCCCGGTATAGAACTGCGGCCAGCGTTCCAGCACCGCCGGCGAGTCGTCCTTGTAGACGTGGCAGGAGTTCAACTGGTAGGGCTTGCGGGTGGACGGTCTTCCGGCGCTGCGCGCGAGGCGCGCCCGGTTCGTCGCCTGGAACGCGGTGGTTCCAAGGGGGCCCAGCAGCTCGACGAGGTGCGTGCAGCCCCGGACGCCGCCCACGCGCTCGATGATGCTCTTGCGCCAGCCGGGGCCGATGGTGAGGCCCGCCAAAGCCCGGAAGTTGGGGGTG
Source organism: Burkholderiales bacterium (assembly GCA_036398235.1). Taxonomy (GTDB): domain Bacteria; phylum Pseudomonadota; class Gammaproteobacteria; order Burkholderiales; family SG8-41; genus SG8-41. The sequence goes on along the minus strand of DASWHI010000134.1, from coordinate 4,946 downwards.
ATGTCGCCGCAGACAGGATAGGGGCCTTCGTCGGTCCGCGCCTCGACCTCGTGGATCTTCATGTCGAGGTCGATGGTGACCCGCAGCCACATGTCGTGCACCGGCTCCCCTGGCTTGCGCTCGCGTCCACCGTGGTGCCGCGAATGGGCCGTGGTCTTGACGTCGGTCAGGTGCGCCTCGATGTCCCATAGCCCGTCCTCGCGCTCGAAGCCGCGGCATTCGATGGTGCGGGTGTGCATCAGTTTCCGGGGGGCGGGGTTGCTCAAGGGCATGTCAGGCTCCGGTTTGAATCAGGCGGCGGCACGCTTGGCTGCCAGGGCGCGCGCGGCCTTGGAGTGCGTGGGCCGTCCAAGCACGCCGCAGATGTATTCGCCCGCGGCGATGAGCCGCGCGAGGTCCACCCCGGTTTCGATGCCGAGGCCGTCGAGCAGGTAGAGCACGTCTTCCGTGGCGACGTTGCCGGTCGCGCCCTTGGCGTAGGGGCAGCCGCCGAGCCCGGCGACCGAGGCATCGAAGGTCGCGACACCGCATTCGAGCGCGGCATAGACATTGGCGACTGCCTGCCCGTAGGTATCGTGGAAATGCCCGGCGATGCGGCTGGCGGGAATGTGCTTCATCACCGCGTCCAGCACGGCGCGGGTCTTGCCCGGGGTGCCGGTGCCGATGGTGTCGCAGACCGTGATCTCGTAGCAGCCCATGGCGTCGAGCTCGCGCGCGACGCGCACAACGGCTTCCAGGGCAACCTCTCCTTCATACGGGCAGCCCAGGCACACCGAGATGTCCCCGCGCACCTTGAGGCCCTGCGCCAGCGCTTCCTCGCACACTTCCGAGAAGCGCGCGAGGCTCTCCGCGATCGAGCAATTGGTGTTCTTGCGTGAGAACGTCTCCGAGGCGGCACCGAATACCACGACTTCCCGGGCACCCGCGGCGAGCGCGGCATCGAGCCCCTTGCGATTCGGCACCAGGACCGGGTAGGCGACGCCCGGCTTGCGCCGGATCGCCGCCATCACCTGGGCATTGTCGGCCATCTGCGGCACCCACTTGGGCGAGACGAAGGCGGTCGCCTCGATCACCGGCAGCCCGGCGTCCTGCAGGCGGTGAATGAGCTCGACCTTGACCGCGGTCGCGACTGGGGTGGCTTCGTTCTGCAGCCCGTCGCGCGGCCCCACCTCGACCAGCTTTACTCTTCGCGGAATGCCCATGATCCGGATGACCCATCGCCGCGCAGGATGCCCGGCGGGTAAGGGGTCGTCAGCTCTTGCCTTTAGCCTTGCCTGCGCCCGGTTTCGGCTTCTCCTTCCCGGAGGCAGGGGTGACCCAGGACGCCTTGCGCTTCTCGAGAAACGCCGACAGGCCTTCCTGCGCCTCGGCCGATGTACGGATCTCCGCGATGCGCTGCGCGGTCAACTCGGTCAGGCTCTCGTCGATGCGCTTTACGGCAACCTCGGGAATCAGTTTCTTGATTGCGATCACCGCGCCCGGTCCGCTCGAGTAGAGGTGCGCCAGCATGCGGCCGACGAGCGCGTTCAATTCCGGCTCCTCGCAGATGTCGTGCACGAGCCCGGTGCGGAAGGCCTCGGCCGAATCGAACTCCTCGCCCGAGAGCATGTAGCGGTGCGCCTGGCGCCGTCCCATCGCGGCAATCACGTATGGACTGATCATGGCGGGAATGATCCCGAGCTTCACTTCCGAGAGGCGGAACGTCGCGCCGCGCTCGGCGATGGCGATGTCGCATGCCGCGACGAGCCCCACGCCGCCGCCGCGCGCTGCACCGCGCACGCAGGCCACCGTGGGCTTCTCCAGCGTGTAGAGCGTATGCAGCATCAGCGCCGTGGCGCGCGCATTCTCCAGGTTCTGCTCGCGCGAGAACCGCGCGCTGCGCTTCATGTGCTCGATATCGGCGCCCGCGCAGAAATTCTTGCCGGCGCCGGTGAGCACGATGGCGCGCACCCTGGGAGTGGACTCGAGCTTCCTCAGCGTCGCGGTGAGCGCATCCACCATTTCCGGATCGAATGCGTTATGCACGCCCGGACGGTTCAACAGCACCGTCGCGTTGCCGTCGGCATCGATCTGGGAAAGGACTTTCTGGCTCATGGTCGTCCGGCGCTCGCAAAGGCGCACATTATAGCCGCAGGTGCCGCGCACATCGTCCGTCGGCCAGCGCGGTCGCTTACATGCGAAATACGCCGAAGCGGGTCGGCCGGACCGGCGCACCGAGGCAGGCAGAAAGGCCGAGCGCCAGCGTATGCCGCGTCTCCCTGGGATCGATGATGCCGTCGTCCCACAGCCGGGCGGTGGCATAGTAGGCGTTCGACTGGCGCGCGTACTGCTCGAGGATCGGCGCCTTGAATGCGTCTTCCTCCTTGCTGGTCCATTCCTTGCCGCTCTTCTCCAGCGCATCGCGCCGGACTTGCGCCAGCACGCCGGCGGCCTGCTCGCCGCCCATGACCGAGATCCGGGCGTTGGGCCATGTCCACAGGAAGCGCGGCGAGTAGGCGCGCCCGCACATGCCGTAGTTGCCGGCGCCGTAGCTGCCACCGACGATGAGCGTCAGCTTGGGCACGCGCGCGCACGCGACCGCCGTCACCATCTTGGCGCCATCCTTGGCAATGCCGCCGTGCTCGGCCTTCTTCCCGACCATGAAGCCGGTGATGTTCTGCAGGAACACGAGCGGGATGCCGCGCTGGCAGGCGAGCTCGACGAAATGCGCCCCCTTCAGCGCCGACTCGGAGAACAGGATGCCGTTGTTGGCGAGGATGCCGACGAGGCGGCCATCGATGTGCGCGAAGCCGGTCACCAGCGTCGCGCCGTAGCGCGCCTTGAACTCGTCGAACTCGCCCGCGTCGACTACGCGCGCGATGATCTCGCGCGCGTCGAACGGCGCGCGCGGGCTCGCCGGGACGACGCCGTAGAGCTCGTCGGGGTCGTAGAGCGGCGGTCTCGGCTCCTGCGCGACAGCGGCCGCCGGCGCGGGCCGGTTCAGGTTGGCGATGGCGCGGCGCGCGAGTTCGAGCGCGTGGCGGTCGTCCTCGGCATAGTAGTCGGCCACGCCCGAAATGCGTGTATGGACATCGGCGCCGCCCAGCTCTTCCGCCGTTACCACCTCCGCGGTCGCCGCCTTCACCAGCGGCGGGCCCGCGAGAAAGATCGTGCCCTGGTTTTTGACGATGATGGCTTCGTCCGACATCGCCGGCACGTACGCTCCACCCGCCGTGCACGAGCCCATCACCGCCGCGATCTGGGGAATGCCGGCAGCCGACAGGTTGGCCTGGTTGTAGAAGATGCGGCCGAAATGGTCGCGGTCGGGGAACACCTCGTCCTGGCTCGGCAGGTGGGCGCCGCCGGAATCCACGAGATAGATGCAGGGCAGGCGGTTCTCGAGCGCGATCTCCTGCGCGCGCAGGTGCTTCTTCACCGTAAGCGGATAGTAGGTGCCGCCTTTCACGGTGGCGTCGTTGGCGACGATGACGCAGCGCTGGCCGCTCACCAGGCCGACGCCGGTGATGAGGCCGGCCGCGGGCACGGGTTCGCCGTATACCTCCCACGCCGCGAGTGGCGAGAGTTCGAGGAACGGCGTGCCGGGATCGAGCAACGCCGTCACGCGTTCGCGCGGCAGGAGCTTGCCGCGACCCTGGTGCCGCCTCTTCGCGGCGTCGCCGCCGCCGGCCCGCGCCAGCGCCAGCCTTTCGTTCAGCTCCGCGACTTGACTGCGCATGGCTTCCGCTGCGGCCTTGAATTCCGCGGAGGACGTCTTCAGCTTGGACTTGATGACACTCATGACGCGACGCTCACACGCGCTTCAGTTCCTTGTCATACGCCGCCAGTGTCGCATTGTCGAAGCAGGCGAAGACTATTTTTTCGGGTAGCGGGTTCGCGGCCGCGAAACGCGCGCACTCGCGGACGGCGATCATCACTGCCTGCTCGAGGGGATAGCCGTAGGCGCCGCAGCTGATGGCGGGAAAGGCGATGCTCTTCAATGTGTGGGATGCCGCGAGCTTGAGGCTTTCGCGATAGCATGAGGCGAGCAGTTCCGGCTCGCCGCGCTTGCCTCCGCCCCAGACCGGTCCCACCGTGTGGATCACGTGCTTTGCGGGCAGCTTGTAGCCCCTGGTGATTTTCGCCTGACCGGTGGGGCAACCCCCGAGCGCTCGGCATTCTTCCAGCAATTGCGGACCGGCAGCGCGGTGGATCGCGCCATCCACGCCGCCACCGCCCAGCAGCGTCGTGTTCGCGGCGTTGACGATGGCGTCCATCGCGAGCGTGACGATGTTGACCTGCCGCGCTTCGAGGCTCTCCTTCATGTCACCATCCGCCGGTTTCGAGCCATTGCTCGACCTGGTCGAGCCGGTCCGAGCCCCAGAAGGGCTCGCCGTCGACGATGATGTAGGGTGAGCCGAATACCCCGCGCGCGATCGCCGCTTCCACTTCAGTGCGCAGCCGCTCCTTGACCGCGGGGTCGTTGAGCGCGCGATCGAGGGCCGCCCGCTCCACCCCAGTTTGCGTCGCCACGTCCACCGTCACTTCGGGGCTGGAGATGTCGCGGTCCTCCGCGAAGTAGGCGTGGTAGAGCGCCTGCGCAAGGCGTTTCGCCAGCGCGGGATCCTTGTCATTCACCCAATAAAAGGCGCGGCTCGGCGCGGTCGCGCCAACCGGGAATTTCGTCGGCAGCTTGAACGGAACCTTGAGGAGCCGGGCGCTGCGCGCGAGGTCGTGCGCGGCGTAGCCCCCCTTGATCGGGATCGCCGCCAGCGGCTGCTGGCCGGTAACCTTGAATACCGCTCCCAGCAGGTGCGGGCGCCAGGTCACGCCGCGGCCATGCTTTGCCGCAAGCGCGTCGATTCGCGTGCTCGCGAGGTAGCCGTACGGAGAGGAGAAGTCGAAATAGAAGTCGATCGGATTCGTCATGCCGCGACTCCCTGTCAATCGAGGCGCTCGAGGGCGATCGC